>CAYRXN010000229.1:0-17574 GCA_964428275.1 uncultured Planctomycetales bacterium
CTGCCGCTGCACAAATCGCGCGCCGTTGAGCATCCTGGGCAATAAGGCCGGCCGCCGGTCGTTGAGCCGGTGTGTGATTCGCACACGGGGGTTCGCCTGCCGCTTGCGACAGACGCCAACCGAACCTGAGCAGTCCGGTTCGCCCGGCCTCAGATGCTGCCTGCCGTGCGCGCTGCGCGCGCCGGTGAGAAAAAGGAGACTCTACATGTATGCTCGGCGTGTTTGTGTCAGTATTGCGTGCTCACTTGTGATTTGCTGCGGACTGTGCGCCTGCGAGTGGATCCCCGTTGGCGCCAGCGAGATCGAACCGGGCCAGAACGTGCTCTACATCCAGGCGCACGGCGACGACATCATCCAGATGTCGGCGAAACTCTACGACGACCTGCACGACGAGAACCAGACCAGCAGCAATTTCTACCTGCTGTTCACCGCCAACGCGCGTTCGGAAGCGATGGTCGAGCTTCTCAGCGGACATCTCTACCTACCTCCAGAGAACATCTGTTTCTCGGAGATCCACCAGCCGATTCTCCGCAAGTACGCCGAGCTGGACGAGCTCGTCGCCACGCTGCGGCGGATCGCCCCGCACAAGGTCTTTGTCCAGTCCTGGTGCGGGAGCCACCCGCAACACGACATGACGCAGGCCCTGGTCATGCGTGCGCTCGAGCTGGCCCGCCTGCGGCCGCTGGTCTACGAGTACCCCATGCAGTCCGGCCTTTACTGCGACGAGTTCTATGCCCACCCCTGCCTTGAAACGATGGACCGGTTCTGGAACACGCTGGTCGATCTGGAAAACGTGGACGAACAGCCCACGATCGAAGTGGACGAATCCGACGCGGCCCTGGACGCCAAGTACGACCTGATCGTGGACTGGGACATCGACTGGATGACCCGGATCATGAGCTACTACACCGAAGAAGAAATCCGCGACGGCTATCTGCGTCACGAGCGTTACCGGCGGGTCCTGCCGGGCAGTTACGTCTACACCGCGCGTCCCTATTCCGACCCGACCGTTCCCGAACTGCGCGACCTCTACCCCTACGTCTGCCAGGACCTGCAGAACTACGCCCAGTGTCTCTACGAGCACTACGGGGCCGATCTGTGGGTCAACCCGCGTGCCGTCAACGGCGACGAGCGCCGGCCGCTGGTCGAGGGCTGTCGATACGTCTTCAAGATCGCCCTGTTCAACAAGGCCGACGAGGCCGACACGTTCTCGCTCGAAGCCGGCTGGGGCGCCGATCGGCAGCCCGCACCGCAAGTCACGTTCGATGCGCAAACGGTCGAGCTGGCGCCGCGCGAAACGCGGCTCGAGGCCTGCGCGTTCACGCTGGACACCACCGACCTGCTGGGCGACCTGACGCTCTGGATCAAGGCCACGAGCGCAAAAGCCGCCGCCGACCCCAACAGCCTGACGGCCCACGTGGAATGTCCGGTGATGCTGCACGTGAGCCACGGCGGCCACGGGGGCGAGTAAACCGCCGCCGCCTGATTGACCACCCCGCGCGCGCGTCGTATACCAGCGGCTGCGACAACCGGAGCGCAGCCGCCGGCGCGAGGTGAGAGACGATCAGCACGGAGCCGAAAACCAACAACATCTGGCTGGACCTGCTGTTGCGGGAATGGCTGCTCTGCGCGGCGGCCGTGGGGCTCGTCGCCAGCTCGATCCACCTCGGCCGCGCGCCGGCGTTTTCGGCCGGCGAGTTCGAAGTGCTCGCGCTTCTGTGGGTGCTCTTCGTGAGCGTGCGGGGGCTCGAAGACAGCGGGCTCCTGGCGCGCATCTCGAACAGGATCGAGCGCGGCGGACGGGTACCGCTCAAGCTGGTCGCGCTGACGTTTGTGCTGTCGATGGTCGTCACCAACGACGTCGCGCTGGTCGTCGTCGTTCCGCTGACGCTGGCCCTGGGGCACCGGCACGCCGGGACGCTGGTGATTCTGGAGGCCCTGGCCGCCAACGCCGGCGCGGCGCTGACGCCGCTGGGCAACCCGCAAAACCTGTTCATTTACTGGGTCTATCAGGTCGATCCGCGCGAATTCGTGACCACGATCGCGCCGTTCTCGGGCGTGTTTCTGGCGATCCTGCTGGCCGGCGCCGGGCTGGTCCCGACACCGCCGGCCCAGACGCGACCCGCGTCCCAACCGTTGGCGCGCTGCGGGTACGCCCCGGTCGGACTGCTGGTCCTGGTGATCCTGGCGGTGCTGCGCGTACTGCCACTCTGGGCGGCCGGAGTGGTGCCGGTCTGGGCACTCGTCCGCAACCGGCGGATGCTGCGCGTGGACTACGGTCTGCTGCTGACGTTCTTCTGCATGTTCGGCCTGACCGACAATCTGCGCCTGATCTTCGCCGCCCGCCTGGAACACGCCGGTCACGTTTTCCTGCTTTCGGCGCTCTCCAGCCAGTTCATGAGCAACGTGCCGGCGACACTGCTGTTCGCGGAGTTCACGAGCAACTGGAAGGAGCTGCTGTGGGGCGTCAACGTGGGCGGCTTCGGCAGCCTGGTCGCCTCGCTGGCGAACCTGATCGCCTATCGGCTCTACGTGCGTCACGAGCCCGGCCGGCAGGCGGTTCGGTTCACGCTTCATTTCGTCGGCCTGGGCTACGCGATGTTTCTGGTGGGCGTGGGCCTGTACTGGATACTCCACACGTGGCTGTCCACAACGCCATGAAATCGCTTGCACGCGTCGCGGCCGGCCCGCCTTGGCGCTGCGGCCGGTTGCGCCCACCATGGACACCGTGACGCGCGCCCACGTGCCCAACCCGCTCGACGCCCTCTTCCTCGCGATCGACGAGGCCTGGCGACGCTGCGGACTCTGGAGCGCGGACATCCACGTCTACCTCGAACTCGGCGGCGAAGCGGACGTCGCGGGACTGCGACAGGCGCTGCGCGGGCTGCATCGGCTCTACCCCGCCACCGCCGGCCGGCTCGCGTACCGACCGCTCGCCCGCACACCCGCCTGGCGGCTCGACGGGCCGCCGCCGGAAGCCCAGGAGGTCGTGCGGCTGGAGCCGGTAGAGGACACCGGCGACGCGCTCCAGCAACGCCTCGACGCCCTGCTCGCCGAGCCGCTGGATCTCGAACACGGGCCGCCGCTGCGGGCGTGGGTCTTGCGGCGTCCAGGCCGCGGCGACTTCGTCGTGCTCCGCTGGTCGCACAGCCTGATGGACGCGCGCGGCGGCGAATTCATCATCCGCCAACTCGATCGGCTCTGCGAACGGCGTGTCGATCCCGAATCGCTGGAGAGCGTCGGCGACGAGCTGCGGCGCGACTTCGGCACGCTCGATGCGAATCTGTCGCTGGTCCGCTGCCTCGGGAGCCTGCGCGACCGGGGGGCCGACGGCCCGCCGCCGGATTGGCGCGACGTTCGACTCTGCGATGCGCAGACGATTCGCGGCGACGAGCGCATGCGCGGCTTCGTGCGGCGATTCGACGAGGCGGCGTGGTCCGAAATCCGCGCCACGGCGACCCAGGTGTGTGGATTCGCGCGTGTGGGCGATTTCCTCCGGGCCTGCGCGATCCGGGCACTGCACGACATCGCGACGCAGCGCGGCCTTTCGGGCAGCGGCTACTCGACGCTCCACCTGGTCGAGAACCGCCGCCGCCGCGATCCGACGCCGGTCTGCCGCAACATCTTCACGACCACGCCGATCCGCATTCCGGTGGAGATCGCGGGCGACCGCCGGGCGGTGGCCGACCGCGTTCAGGCGGCGGCCGCCGCCCTGCTCGAACCCGGCGTCATGCAGCGCCGGCTCGCGGGTCTGGCGCTGCTTTCCCGGCTGGGAACGCGCACGCTCGCGAAGGAAATCGAGCGCGGCCTGCGCACGGGTCGGACGCGGCTCCCGCTCGGACTGGTGCAGTCGCCGAGCCTGCCGATGGGATTCATGAACCTGTTTGCCAGGCCGCTGCGGAGTTTCTGCGGGGCGCCGCTGGAGAACCTGTTCGGCCTGCGGGCGGCCTCGCCGCTGGCCGGGCTGGGGATCAACGTGTGCACGTTCCACGACCGGCTCAACATCAGCGGCGTGTTCGTCGAGCCCCACGTCTCGCGCGAGACGATCGACGATCTTCTCGACCGCTTCGCCGGCTATCTGACCGACCCGCGCGCGTAGCGACGCCCCCGCTGAGGATGTGACTGAGCTCGGTGGCAATGGGTCCACGAACGCGCGATGATCGCCGTTGCCGGGCTGTCAGGGCGGAGCTTGCCCCGCGCAACGGGCAGGTGCCACGAATCCTGGTCCCCCCACTGAACTTTCGCCCGCGGGCCGTTGCACCTGCCCTGCGACGGGCTATACTCCGCCGGGAACGTCTCCCGCCACGCCGTGCGGCGCGGCCCGCGGGGGCGATTCAAGCTGGAGAGGTGTCCGAGCGGCTTAAGGAGCCGGTTTCGAAAACCGGTGTACGCATCTTCGCGTACCGGGGGTTCGAATCCCCCCCTCTCCGTCCTTTTCCCTCCAGCAGAGTCATCTGGCCGGCGAATCCGCGCGCCCACGGCCTCCGGCCCGACCGGGAAGTGGCGAAGCCACTCGGGGTAACTGTCCGAAGTTCGAACCGGCCCCATACGCGGCGCTGACACCTCCGAAAGAACCGCGGTCTGCGGCGCGATCTGGAAGTGGCTGTGCCACTCGGGGTGACAGGATTTGAACCTGCGACCTCTGGCACCCAAAGCCAGCGCTCTAGCCAGGCTGAGCTACACCCCGGAGATTTCCTAATCTACCGCAACCGCTGTTTTCCCGCTACGCCGGGCGCGGGTGACGAGTTGGTGCGCGAGCCGGGTGGGCTCGGGCAGGCGGTAGCGCGTCGTCGCGCCCAGCGCGAGGCGCACCGCCGAGTCGTGGTCGCACAGGTGCCCGGGGCTGACAAACAGCGGGCGCACGTTTCTGCGCGTTCGCAGCACCGTGCCGACGCGCTCGCCGCGGTGCACGAGTACCGCCTGGGCCCCTTTCTCGACCGCCGGCTCGTCGAACTCGCCGCACAGCCGCGACTTGGCGCAGCCGACCGTCGGCACGCCGAGCCAGAGCCCCAGGTGGCACGCCAGCCCGAGCCGGCGCGGGTGGGCCAGTCCCTGTGCGTCGCAAAGAACGGCGTCGGGTGACGCGCGCAACTTGCGAAAAGCCGCCAGAACGCCCGGAAGCTCGCGAAAACTCAAGAGTCCCGGTACGTAGGGAAAGCGGCACGGCACCCGTGCGAGGCGCGTCTCGACCACCTCCCCCGCCTGCCGGTCCCACAACACGATTCCGGCGATGACCTGGGCGCCGTCGGCTGAAAAGGCCACGTCGGCCCCCGCCAGCCGGCGTACCGGCCGCGCCAGCGGCTCCAGCCGAACGCGTCCCGCCAGCCGTTTCTGGAGCGCGATCGCCGCGGTCGGTGAAGTCGGCCAGCGATGCAATTGCGGAAACTTCATCGTGGCGTGGCTCCGCACGCGCTGTCCAGCACCTCGATCGCGCGGTCGATCTGCTCGCCGGAGACGTCCAGGTGCGTCACCGCGCGCACTTTGGTCGGCCCGGTCGGCAGCATCCACACACCGGCCTCGTGAAGCCGCTCGACGAACCCGCGGGCCGTACCCAGCCGCGGGTCCACTTCGAAGATCACGATGTTGGTTTCGACGGATTCGGCGTCGATCGTGATTCCTTCCAGACCCGCCAGCGCCAGGGCCAGCCGCCGGGCGTGGGCGTGGTCCTGGGCCAGCCGCTCGATGTGGTGGTCGATCGCGTACAGGGCGCCGGCCGCCAGGATTCCCGCCTGGCGCATCGCGCCGCCGAACATCTTGCGAAACCGCCGGGCGCGGTCGACCAGGCGGCGCGAACCGCAGAGGATCGACCCCACCGGCGCACCGAGTCCCTTCGAGAAGCACATCGAGACGGTGTCGGCGCACGCGGCGTAGTCGGCCAGGGCGCATCCGCTGGCGACGTGCGCGTTCCAGAGGCGCGCCCCGTCGAGGTGTACGTGCAGGTCCAGCTCGCGGGCGGCGTCCCGGACGGCGCGCATCCGGGCCAGCGGCCACACGGAGCCGCCGCCGCGGTTGTTGGTGTTCTCGATCACGACCATTCGCGAGCGCGCAAAATGCACGCCGGGCGGGCGATACGCCGCCCGGACGTGCTCGGCCCCGAAAACGCCCCGCGCGCCGCGCAGCGCCCGAATGCTCACGCCCGAGAGGGCGGACGGCGCGCCGGTTTCGTAGTTATGGCAGTGCGTGGTTTCGTCGAGAATCACCTCGTCGCCCGGCTCGCAGACGCTGCGGATCGCGATCTGGTTGGCCATCGTGCCGGAGGGCACGAACAGCGCCGCCTCCTTACCGACCAGCGTCGCGACGCGCTGTTGCAGGGCCTGAACGGTCGGGTCGTCGCCGAGCACGTCGTCGCCGACCTCGGCGTGCATCATCGCTTCGCGCATGGCCGGCGTCGGCCGCGTCACGGTGTCGCTTCGCAAGTCAACGATATTCTTCATAGCGTTCCTTCCAACGCCGGGCATATTGGCTCGCCAGCGTGCGCACGCGTTCGATCTCCTTGCGCTTCAGGCTCGCGATCCGCCCGTTCCAGAAGCGGTCGGGCCGGACGTCGCGAATGTGACAAATCCGGGTCACGGCGTGATACACCGCCAGATGCAGCGTCTGGTTCTCGCTGCCGAGCGCTTCGAGCAGCACCGGCACGGCGCTCGGAACGCAGCGCCGCAGGGCCTGAGCGGCCCGCGGATCGGAGGCGGCCTCGTCCAGCAGCGCCGTGACGGTGGTTTGCGTCGAGAGCACCGCCAGCGTGTCGTACAGCTCGGCGCGCAGCGCCGCGCTGTGCTTCGGGCGTTCGAGCAGCTTCACGACGGTGCTGCTGGCAGGCAGGATCACCAGTTCGCGCACGAGCCGCAGGGCGGCGCGCAGCTCCTGCTCGGGCGTTTTCTCGTCGTCGAACTTGGGTTTGAGCTCGCGTTCGAACAGGTCGCTCCGGTACGCGTGAAACACCAGCGACATCTTCCGCGCCAAGACCTGCGGATCGCGCGCTCCCTGCGACGAGAGCACGTCGATCCGCTTGCCCTCGGGCGTGACGAACACGATGTCCATGTTCAGCCGCGGCGACAAGTCCCACTCCTCGAGCTGCTCGCGATAGCGGCTGCGCGACAGACGCGCGGGGACGAACCGTTTCGACAGCGCAAACACGAGCGGATCGCGAAACGCCCGCTTCTGGTCGCGTTCCGTGCGGTGGTCGCGGCTTCCGCTTCGGCCGAGCACCCAGAACATCAGCGGCCGCCGGGTTTGCCGGGCCAGCGCCACGGCCTGCTTCACGTCGCGCGACCAGGCGATCGTCGCCTGCTCCTGCGCCGCGGCCGCCGCCGCACCGAGCCAGGCTGCCGCGAGCCATATCCACAATCGAGATCGTCGCATCGTCTTGCCTCCCAGCCCGGATCATTCCTGGGGGCCGGCCGCCTCCGTTGACCTCTCTGTGGCATCGGCTTCCGTCCGGCGATGGGCCGTCACCGGCCGGCCACGATCCCGACGCCGGGGCGTGCCTAATCCATCTCCGGCCGGAAGCGTTTGTAGTCCTCGGGCGTATTCAGGTTCCACAGCAGCTCGCGCTCCAGCCAGTCGTGTTTGCGCACCATCTCCGCGTGCTGGTGCAGAAACACGTCGAGCCGACCGTCGGCGGGCAGCGTGAGAATCTCCTTTGCAAACCGTTCGGGGATCACGACCGGGTGCGCCCCCCGCCCGTCGCAGGCCGGCTGATGGATGTACTGCGGCTCCAGGCGCCACGTCTCGTGGAGAAAATCGATCAGCGGCGGCGTGACGGCGAACGCGTCCACCGGCTGGATGCAGTACGGCCCCTCGCCCGGTTTCATGGCGGTGATGCCGAGCTTGATGCTCGCGAGCATCGGTCCGGTCGGGTCGGGGTTCACGACGACTTCGAAGTCCGCGTGCACGCGTCCGCCGGAGATCGCGACCCACGGCACGAGTTCGCGCTGCACGGTTTCGCGGATCGCGTCCGCGTTGTCGGGGTTGGCGACGATGACCCGCTGCGCGATCCGCTCACCGGAGTAGCGCATCATGATGACGGTGATGAGCTTCCAGCGCTTGCCCCACTCGAGCAGGGCCTTGTCGCGTCCCATCCGACGCGACGCGCCCGCCGCCAGCACGATCAGCCGAAGCCCGTCTTCCAGCACCATCGCCGCACTCCCGTTGACGCACCGGCCCGCGCCGCCTAGAGTCACATTGTTCCAGATCGGCGGCGGGGCCACAACAAAAACGCCCCGCCCGCGCCGACAAAACGGTCGCCCCGCACCCGATCGCGGAGGAAAAACGCACCCATGAAACTGTCGCTGACCAACGCCGCGTTTCCCAACCTCAGCCTCGACGCCCTGCTCGATCAGTCCGCCCAGCTCGGCTTCGACGGCGTCGAGCTGTCCACGCTCCACGGCCAGGCCGACCTCGGTCTTACCGCCGACTTCGAGACGCGGGCGGACACGATCCGGGCCCGACTGGACGAAACCCGCCAGCAGATCGTCGCGATTCACGCCGGCTCGTTCGCGCCGGCCCGCCCCGCCGACCGCGCCGGCCTGCCGCTGGCGCTCGAACAGACGCTTCGCGCCGCCGCCGCCGTCGGGGCCCCATTGGTCATCGTCTCCGGCGTCGGCGCGCCGAACGGGGCCGACCGGCAGGACCTGCTCCAGCGCTACGTGGCGGCGCTGCCGGAACCTGCGCTGCGGGCGGCCGAACTCGGCGTCTCGCTCGCGCTGGAGAACACCGGCGTCCTCAGCCGCACGGCCGACCTGTGGTACGTGCACGACGCAATCGGCATGCCCAACCTGCGCGTCTGCCTCGACCCGCTGCGCTCGACCGCCGCGGGCGACTCGCCTTCGTTCGCCCTCACGCGTCTGGCCGGCGCGCTCGCGATGGTTCGGCTGGGCGCAATCCGCGCCGAGGACGCCCCCGACGACGATCACCGTTTCATCCCGGACGTGGATGCCGCGAACTACGCATACGTAATCGAACTGCTGCGCGGCCTGGCTTTTCGCGGTCATCTCTCGCTCACGCCGCCTGATGGGGTTGCCGATCAGGACGCCCAGGCATACCTGAAGGCTGCCGCCGCGGCCGTCCGCGCCGAGCTGGCCCGGCCGCCGGTGGTGCTGACCGCCTACAAGGCGGACAAGACCGGCCCGCGCTTCGCCGCCGCCCAGTCATGACCGACGCTTTTGAAACGCTGCCGCGCCAGCTCGCCGACTTCGAGCCGGCCCCCGGACTGCTCAAGGCCGACTACGAAGATTTCGTGGTCGAGGAACTGCCGCTCTACGAGCCGTCGGGCAGCGGCACGCACACCTATTTCCTGCTGGAGAAGCGCGGCCTGAGCACGATGCAGGCCGTAGCGGACATCGCCCGGGCGCTGAACGTGCGCCGCCGCGACATCGGCTACGCCGGCCTGAAGGACGCGCGCGCGGTCACGCGTCAGTGGCTCTCGGTCGAGCACGTCCCGGCCGAGCGACTCTACGCGCTCGACATCCCGCGGCTGCGCATCCTGAAGGTCTCCAGCCACGGCAACAAGCTTCGGCTGGGTCATCTGCGGGCCAACCGCTTTACGATCCGCGTGCGCCAGACGCGGCCCGACCGCCTCGCCGAGCTGCGTGAGGCCCTCGCGACGCTGGCCCGCGTCGGCGTGCCCGACTACTTCGGCCAGCAGCGCTTCGGCGGCCGGGGCGACGCCTGGCAAATCGGACGCGCCATCGTTCGCGGCGACATCGACGAAGCGGTGGACCTGGTTCTCGGCCGGCCGGGGCCGCTCGATCACGGCGACATCCGCCGGGCGCGCCAGCTCTACGACGCCGGCGACTACGCCGCGGCCGTCCGCGCCTGGCCGGGCATGTTCCGCGACGAGCGCCGGGCGCTCAAGGCCCTGGCCCGCACCGGCGGCAAGCGCAAGCGGGCGTTTTATGCGATCGACGCCTCGCTGCGCAAGTTCTACGTTTCGGCGTACCAGTCCTACCTGTTCAACCAGATCGTCGCCCGGCGGCTGCCGACCGGTCTGGGCCGTCTGCTTCCGGGCGATCTGGCCTGGCTCCACCGCTCGCAGGCCGTGTTTCCGGTCGAAGACGCCGCCGCCGAGCAGGCCCGCGCCGACGCGTTCGAGATCAGCCCGACCGGCCCGCTGTTCGGCTACCGCATGACCGAACCCGCGGGCGACCCGGGTGCGATGGAGCGAGCGCTGCTCGGCGGCGAGGCCCTCTCGCCCGAGTCGTTCCGCGCCGGCAAGCTGCGCGTGAAGGGTGCCCGGCGCCCGCTGCGTTTTCAACCCGCGGACGCTTCCGTGCAACTTGGCGCCGACGCGGACGGGCCCTATCTTGAACTCCGCTTCACGCTACCGCGCGGCTGCTACGCGACGGCCCTCATTCGCGAGCTCTTTGCCGACGTGTACACCACCGGGCCGCGGCGACGTTAGGCAATCAGGGAACCCGACCGCCACCAGACCGGGCGCGACCCATCGGACCGATCGCATGGCCTCTGGCACCGAATACAACTGGAATGCGCTGCTGGACTCCGTCCGCCGGGCGTTTCCCGAGCTCTACCGCGCGTGGTTCACCGAGCTCCCCGCCGGGCAACTCGACTCCGGCGAGCTGCGAATCCGCGTGGCCGACCCGACCCGGCGGCGATACCTCCAGGACTCGTGCGCCAACGCGTTCGCGCGCTGCGCCATGGATCAGACCGGCTTCCTGATTTCGGTCCGTTTTCTGCCGCCCGACGCCGACCCGGACGACACGGCGGTCGCGTCAACGGCCACCGACCCACTCACCACGCCGTCGCTCAGCGCCGATTACACGTTCGATCAGTTCGTGGTGGGCCCCTCGAACCGCCTCGCCCACGCCGCCTGCCGGGCGGTCTGCAACCAGCCCGGCTCGCTCTACAACCCGCTGTTTATCCACGGCTCTTCCGGCCTCGGCAAGACCCACCTGCTCCAGGCCACGTGTGCCGAGCTGGCCCAGCGCGGCTCCAGCGTCTCGTACCTTTCGTGCGAAACCTTCATCAACGATTTCGTCCGCGCCATCGAGACCGGGCGGCTCGCGGAGTTTCGTGACCGCGCCCGGCACGTCGACGCGCTGGTGATCGACGACGTTCAGTTTCTGGCCAACCGCGAGTCCAGCCAGGAAGAGCTCTTCCACACGTTCAACACGCTCTATCAGGCCGGCAAGCAGGTCATCCTCTCGGCCGACTCGCCCCCCAGCGAGATCCCGACGCTGGAAGACCGCCTGGTCAGCCGATTCAACTGGGGGCTGGTGACCCAGATCGACCCGCCCAACCGCGAGACGCGCCAGGCGATCCTGCACAAGAAGGCCCGCCTCCGCGGCTGCGAGATCCCCGACGAGCTGCTCGACTTCATCGCCGCGCGCGTGGAGTCCAACGTCCGGCTGCTCGAAGGCGCGCTTACGCGGCTCATCTCCGAGACGCAAATCGGCGGCAAGCCGATGTCGATCGACACGGCCCGCGAAGTGATCGGCCAGTTCGCCGGCCGGCCGGCGCGGACGCTCCAGATCACGGACATTCTCGAGGCCGTCGCGGGCCATTTCAACCTGCGCATGCCCGAGCTCGTCGGCCGAAAGCGCTCCCGGTCCATCAGCCACCCGCGTCAGATCGCGATGTACCTGGCTCGCCGGCTGACGCCGCTCAGCCTCCAGGAAATCGGCCTCCATTTCGGCGGTCGTGACCATTCGACCGTACTCCACGCCGAGCGCGTCATCGAAGCCGCCCGGCGCAAGGATCCCGAAACCGCCGGCCTGCTCACAAAACTGACAAACGACCTGTTGGCCGGTCAGTGAGAACCTGTCACTTGTGCCCGCCCGCTTCTCCCTCACGTCAAGCGCCACGCTGCGGGCTGTACCCCGCAACCGCTCCCGGGATCACCTTCGCACGCAACTGTCAATCCGCGCCGCGCAATGTTTACACTCTGGCGGCTGACCGTAACACCCATGCCCAGCACGAGTTGCGAATCAGGCCCGGCCGTAGTCCACAGTAATGACAAGATTGACTGAAGAAGATGATGGATTTCTTTCCACCTCCTTTTTCTCTACCGCTCGTGTGCGTCCACGCTCCCGGGGCGTGGACGCGCGCGGGTCCGCCTGTGGAAAAACAGCGACGTGCGCGGAGTGGGTGTGCCTGAACCCGTGCTGGTTCCGGCGCCGCGAGGACAACGAGCGTTGTTGCAGCGGACGATGCTTCAGGGGATCTCGTCGGGAGGGAGCTGGGAGAGGTCTTCTTCGACGACCGTTTCGCCTTTCTTCTTGTGGCGGCGAGACTTGCGCGAGGTTTCCGCGGGATTGCGGCGGCGCTTCGGCGGCCGGCGGCCGGCGCGGATATCCTCGTCGAACGCCTGTTTGCGGCGCAGGATGTGGTGGTAGTGCTGTCCGAAGCGGTGGGCCTCGTCGCGAACCTGCTGGAGCAGGCGCAGGGCCGCGTTGTTGCGCGCCAACTTGAGCGGCGCGCTGCGGGCCTGGACATAGATCCACTCGTCGCGCTTGGCGAGCGAGATGACCATGGGCGGGCGGCGGCCCGCGACGCCGTCGGCCTCGACGGCCCGCTGCATGTCTGCGAACGCCTCCAGCGCCGCATGGAGCTGCCCGAGGCCGCCGTCGATCAGAATCACGTCGGGGTAGAGCTCCTCGGCGACCGCGGCGTAGCGGTAGCGCCGCGCGATGACCTCGCGGATCATGGCGTAGTCGTCCACGCCGCCGACGGTCTTGATGCGGAAACGGCGGTAGCCGGCCTTGAACGGCCGCCCGTCGATGAAACACACCAGCGCCCCGACCGAGGCCTCGCCGTGGAGCGTGGCGATGTCGATGCCCTCGATGATCCGCGGTGGTTCGGGCAGCTCGAGCAGCCGGCCGAGTTTTTCGAGCCCGGTTCGCGGGTCGATGTAGAAGACTTCGGGCTGCACGTCGGTTTCGACGTCGCCACTGAGCGAGAGCGACTGGATGGCCTTGATCCGGTCGCGCAGGATGCCGGCGTCCTCGTAACGCTGTTCGGCGGCGGCGCGCTCCATCTCGCGTGTCATCTGGCGCAGCAGCGTGCTGCGCTTCGAGCGCAGGAGCCGCAGCAGGCGTTGGATGTCGGCCCGGTAGGCCTCGCGGCTGATCCGGTCGGCACAGGGGGCCGAGCAGCGTTTGATGGCGTGGAGCAGGCAAGGGCGGAAAAAGCGACGCTTGTCGTCGTCGGCCCGGATGTCGAGCCCGCACGTGCGGAACCTGAAGACGCGCTGGAGCGCGTTGACCGCTTCACGCAGGCCGGCGGCGTTGGTGAAGGGGCCGAAGAGGCGGGTGCCCTTGGGCCGCGGCTGGCGCGTCACGAAGACGCCGGGGAAGTCGTCGCGCGTGGTGATTTCCAGGTAGGGAAAGCTCTTGTCGTCTTTCTGCCGCTCGTTGTAGGGGGGCTGGATGTCCTTGATGAGCCGGTTTTCCGTCAGCAGGGCGTCGACTTCGGTATCGCAGTCGAGGAAGTCGATGTCCTCGACCAGGGCGGCCATGTGGGCGATCTCGGGGCCGCGCGTGCCGAGGAGGTCGGCGGAATCCTGAAAGTAGCTGCTTACGCGCGCCCGGAGGTCGCGCGCCTTGCCGACATAGAGCACGCGGCCGCCGGCGTCTTTCATCAGGTAGACGCCGGGTGTCTTGGGCAAGTGCGCGATCTTCTCGCGCAGCCGGGCGATTCGCGGATCGGGGCTCGTGCTCATGGACAGGGGATTATAGCAGCCCTTCGGTGCGCCGCCCGGGCAGCGCGCCGTTGCCAACGCTGACCTCAGGCGGTAGCCTCGAAAACGCTATGAACAACGAAAGTATCAGTGAAGTTCTGAGGCAGCGACTGGCCGAGGCGATCGCGCAGGTTTCGGGGCGGGCATTGGATCAGGTCGATCCGCTTCTGCGGCCGGCCGGCGATCCGAAGTTCGGCGATTACCAGTGCAACGCGGCGATGTCGTTGGCGCGGTCCTTGCGCGCCAAGCCGCGCGACATCGCCCAGCGGATCGTCGACACCGTGCGGCTCGATGACGTGACCGAGACGCCGGAGATCGCCGGCCCGGGGTTCATCAACCTGCGGTTGCGGCAGGACTTTCTCGAACGGGTGCTCGCGGCGATCCCGGCGCCGGGCGCAGCCGAGGGGGGGCGGCTGGGGATTGCCCCGGCCTCTGCGGCGGAAACGGTCGTGATCGACTATTCCTCGCCGAACATCGCCAAGCAAATGCACGTCGGACATCTGCGCAGCACGATCATCGGCGACGTCTTTGCCCGTGTGCTGGAATTCGAGGGGCACCACGTCATTCGGCAGAATCACGTGGGCGACTGGGGCACGCAGTTCGGCATGCTCATCGCCTACTATGCGGAACATCCGATTCCGACGGGAGCGACCCACGACGAAGTGCTGGCGGCGATCGATCGGGACTATCGGCAGGCGCAGCAGCGTTTCAAGCGCGATCCGGCCTTCGCGACGGCCGCGCGCGTTGCGGTAGGCCGGCTCCAGTCGGGTGATCCCGAGGCGCTGCGCATCTGGGGCGAGGTCCGGACCGCCAGCCGGCAGGCTTTTCTTGACAACTATCACTGGCTCGGCGTGCTGCTGACCGACGAGGACGTTTGTGGGGAGAGCTTCTACAACGACCGGCTCGGGCCTGTCGTCGAGGAATTGCGCAGCAAGCTCGCCGGCGGCGCGGAGACGGCCGGCGATGGGGGGCGCGTCGAGCTGCGCGAAGACAACGGTGCAGTGTGCATCTTCTTTTACGACGCGCATGGCGAACCGCGCTTCCGCAAGCCGGACGGAAGTGAACTGCCCATGATCATCCAGAAGTCGGACGGAGCTTACCTCTACGCGACGACCGACCTCGCGGCCTTGCGTTACCGGATCGAAGAGTTGCGTGCCGACCGGGTGATCTACGTGACCGACCCGCGGCAGAAACTCCACTTCGAAATGCTCTTCGCGGTGGCACGGGCGGCCGGTTGGGCCACCGGGAAGGTGCGGCTCGAGCACGTGACCTTCGGCAGCGTGCTGGGCGAGGACCGGCGGCCGCTCAAGACGCGCGAAGGCGAGAATGTCAAGCTCCGCGAGCTGCTGAGCGAAGCGGAGCGCCGGGCGTACGAGCTGCTGGAGCATCGCCTTCAGGACGCAGCCGACGGGAAGCGCCTGGTTCAGGACCTGACCGACGAGCAGAAGCGGCGCATCGCCCGCCGGGTGGGGGTGGCGGCGGTCAAGTACGCTGATCTGCGCAACGACCGCGTGAGCGACTACGTGTTCAACTGGGACCGCATGCTGGCGATGCAGGGCAACACGGCGCCGTACATGATGTACGCCTACGCGCGCATCCGGTCCATCTATCGCCGGGCTGCCGAGCAGTTCGGCACGCCCGATGTATACGCCGAGGATATCGGGCTGCGGCTCAGCACACCGGCCGAGCGAACGCTGGGCCTGCGGCTGGCGCGCTTCCGCGAGACGATCGATGCCGTCGCCGCCGAATTGGCGCCACATATTCTGTGTGGATATCTCTATGAGCTGGCGTCCGAGTTCATGCGCTTCTACGAGGCCTGCCCGGTGCTCAAGGCCCCGGACGACGCCACGCGCCACAGCCGCATGCGCCTCTGCGACCTGACGGCACGCACGCTCAAGCTGGGGCTCGATCTGCTGGGCATCGAGGCGATCGAGCGGATGTGATCCGCGCGGAAAGCGCCTGGTGCCGGCGACGGCGGTCCGCCCGAGGGGGATTCAGTGCTGTTGCGCTTCGCGTTCTCGAAGGATGGTCTCGGCGCGCGCCCGGGCCTCGCGGCGCAGCGTGTCGAACCAGGGGCGCAGGTCGAAACTGCGGCGGGGTTCGTGGACGAGAGGATAGTCTCGACCGAACAGCCGGACCGTCAGGATCGTCCGGTTCCGTTCGCCGTGGCTTCCGAAGACGTACAACACCTCGTCGCGCAACTCGAAGCGCGCGCCCAGCCGGGAAAACTCGATCCGCGCCGGCAGGAAGGCAGGCAGGTCGAGCTTGAGCAGGCGGCGGGCGAGCGCGCGCAGGAGCCGGCCCTCGATCCAGTTGGGCGGGTCTTCGGCGTCGGCGACGCGCAGCTCCAGATCGCACGAGCGGACGTGGTTGTCCTCGATCGTCAGATCGCCGATGGTGGCGTTGAGCGTGCCCGTCATCACGCCCAGCCCGATGCTCCGGGTCAGTTCGTCGAGCGCCACGTCCCGCAGCGCTCCCGACGCGACGAAGCGGGCCACGCCCCCGGGCGAGAGGTCGGCCGAGCCGACGTCGAGCGTGAGGCGCCCTTCGCCGCCGGAGATTCCCCAGGTCGCCAGCACGTCTGACAGGCGAACGTCGCGCAACATGCCGCCAAAGCGAAGCCGGCGGGGCTGGCCGTTCACGATGCGCAGCTCGTCGAGCCGGATTTCGGGACAGCTTCCGTGCCAGGGGCGCGGCGTCAGCCCGGCGGAACACTCGGCCAGGTCGAGGTCCGAGCTGCGCCCGGAGACGATCAGCGTGCGCTGGGTGTCGGTTTCGGTGTACGCCACGCGGCCGGCGAAGCGGCCGTGGCGAAGCGCCACACCGGTCGGTGTTTCCAGCCGCGTGACTTCCACGGGCAGCTCGGGCAGTGTGATTTCGAGGGAGTCGATGCGGATGCCGGTCTTGCGCGGCGAAAAACGCGCCGCCAGCAGCACGGGCGCGCTTCCCTGGTAGTCGTTGAAGCGCTGGCAGAGGATGCGGGCCTCGCCGTGCGTTCGGTCCAGGAAATCGACCCGGCCGGCGGCGTCGGAAAGCTCGGCCCGAAACCGGTCACGGACGAATGCGACGTTCATGTGCGAAAACGTCACGCGCCGCGGGCCGCCCGCGGCGAAGCCCGGGCGCAGCCCCGACTCGAAGACGCCGCGGTAATCTTCGCGCAACCAGGTGCGCGTGGAAATCTCGCAGTTGCCGCCTTCGAGATGGATTTCGTAGGCTTCGGGGTCGTCGTCGGTCGGCGTAGCGACCACCACCGCGGATCGGCAGGTCAGGGCGCGGCCGCGTCGCTCGGGCAGCCAGACGACGATATCGCGGAATTCGCGCGCCCGCCGCGAGCGGGGCACGACGCGCCCGATGCGGCACGGCAGACCCAGGGCCGCGCGCAGCGCGGCGGTGCAGTGCGTCCGATAGTACGCGCTGCGCAAATACCACGCGGTTCCGCCGCTCAGGCCCAGCCCGACGACCATCACGGCGGTGACAAAAGCCAGCAGTATCCAGCGGCGACGCGGCATGGGGAGGATTCTACGAGTAACGGCGGGCGGAATCATCTCTGCATCATTCAGGTAGCCCCGCGCGCGTGCCGATTTTATGAGAAACCGTCCGCGGGTTTGCGCGTCGCCGATGGCGTCATGCGGGCAGGCCCGCCCCAGGAGGCCCCATCATGCTGCGAACGACGTTTCTGGTTGCGGGTGTACTCGCGCTGCTGACGGGTTGCAATGCGCCGGACAAGCGGCTCAACGCCCCCCCGCATGGCCGCGCCGAGGAAACCAGCGACCTGCAAGGAACCTTCACCTACATGACCGACAACGCCCTGCTGGCCGACATGGTCGTCAGCGATCAGCATTTTCTGCCGCATCGGGCCGTACTCAACGACCTCGGCACGC
>CAYRXN010000230.1:0-3731 GCA_964428275.1 uncultured Planctomycetales bacterium
ATCGACACGTTCGACCCCAAACCGGAAGCCGGCTACGACTACTG
This sequence comes from uncultured Planctomycetales bacterium, assembly GCA_964428275.1. GTDB lineage: Bacteria > Planctomycetota > Phycisphaerae > UBA1845 > Fen-1342 > JALSRY01. Next base: position 45 of record CAYRXN010000230.1, read on the forward strand.
CGGGCCGCTCAAGGACACCATCGAGACCAACGTCAGCGGCATTCGGCTGGGCGCATCGCTGCCCCGGCTCGCCAGACAGGCCGACAAGTTCTCGATCCTCCGCGGCATGACGCACGGCGTGAACGCTCACGAAACCGCGTCCTACCTGGTGCAGACCGGACGCCGACAGGGCCGCGTCGTGTTCCCCAGCGTCGGTGCCGTGGTTTCGCTCTTCAAGGGATATGACCACGGCTACAAGGGACTCGTGCCGCCATACGTCGTGCTCACGCAGGCGCAGGGACGTTTCTCGGAATCGGGCTTTCTCGGCCAGCGCTACAAGCCGTTCTGCACCGGCGGCGACCCCAACCGCGACCCCTTCGCGGTCGAGGGCATCGTCGCCGAGGGCATCTCGGACAAGCGCCAGCAGCGCCGCCGCGAGTTGCTGCACGCGATCGATACGCTCGGGAAGGTGCTGGCCGGCGAGCCGCTGCTGGTGCAGATCGACCAGTGCGAGCAGCACGCCTACGACATGATGTTCGGCGACGCGCGCCAACTGTTCGACCTGCGGCGGGAAAAGGACGCGCTGCGCCAGCGCTACGGCCGCAACACGTTCGGCCAGTCGTGCCTGATGGCCCGGCGGCTGGTCGAGGCCGGCGTGCCCTACGTCACCATCAATTACAAGGGATGGGACACGCACCGCCAACACTTTCAGACCATGCAGCGCAAGCTGCCCGAGCTGGACCAGGGCATGGCCGCCCTGCTGGAGGACCTGGCCGATCGCGGTCTGCTGGAAACCACCATCGTCTGGTGGTCGGGCGAATTCGGGCGTACACCCCGGGTGATGTGGAACCCGCCCTGGAACGGCGGCCGGGGACACTGGGGCCAGTGTTTCAGCGCGGTCGTCGCCGGCGGGGGCTTTCGCGGCGGCGAGGTGGTCGGCAAGACCGACAGGACCGGCGAGGAGGTCGCCGATCGTCCCGTTTCGCCACGCGATCTGATCGCCAGCATCTATCACCAGTTGGGCATCGACCCCGACGGGCCGCTGCCCAACCCGCGTGGCATCCAGACGACCGTCCTGCCGCCGGCGGAGCAGGATGCCCCCACCGGCGGACTGCTGCGGGAGATCATGACATGAATCGCGCGCCCCGGTTGGTTGCGTTGCTCGCCCTCGCGACCTGTGTGGCCGGCGCCGGCGCACAGGCTGGTCGGCGCACGCCTGAGATCGGCTACGTCTACCCGGCCGGCGGCCGGCGGGGCACAACGGTCGAGGTGCTCGTCGGCGGCCAGGCGTTGCGCAACACGATCGGCGTGCACGTCTCCGGCGAGGGGGTGCGCGGCGAGGTCGTCAAGTTCTTCCGTCCGCTGCGGGGCGTGCAACGCGAGCAACGCCAGGCGATGACGCAGCGGCTCCGCGAGCTGATCCTGCGCCGCTGGAAGGAGGCCGTCGAAGCCGGAGAGGTCAGAGGGCGGCTCCCGGGTGCGCTGACGCCCCGCGGCCGGCGGATGCAGATGGAAATGACCCGCTCCGGCACGGCGATGAAAAAGGTGGACCTGCCCGAACATCCGCTGCTGCGCAACCTCGACAGGAAAGACCTGCGCGAACTGTTGCACGTGCGGGCGGTGTTCATGAACCAGCGCAAGTACCGCCAGCAGACAAACCAGATTGCCGAATCGGTGCTCCTGCGGCTCACGATCGCACCCGACGCCGAGCCCGGCGACCGCGAGCTGCGCCTGGTCACACGCACCGGCCTGACCAACCCGCTGACATTCCAGGTGGGGGTGCTGCCCGAGGTGTCCGAACTGGAAAACAACGACCCCGGCGCCCCCGCCGTGCTGCCCGAGGCGCCCCCGCTGGATGTACCCGTGCTGATCAACGGGCAGATCCTGCCGGCCGACGTGGACCGGTTCCGGTTTCGGGCCACCAGGGGCCAGCGGCTGGTGATTCGCGCGGCGGCCCGGCGGCTCGTGCCGTTCCTGGCTGATGCCGTGCCGGGATGGTTCCAGGCGACGCTGACGCTATACGACCACAAGGGACGGGTCGTGGCGGCCGCGGACGACTACCGCTTCGATCCCGACCCGGTGCTGCTGTTCGAGGTGCCGGCCGACGGCATCTACGCGATCGAGATTCACGACGCCATCTACCGCGGCCGGGAAGACTTCGTGTACCGACTGAGCATCTCCGAGCAGCCGTTCGTCACGTGGACGTTTCCGCTGGGTACGCGGGCCGGTTACGGCCGCTACGCCGAGGTGGGCGGCTGGAACGTTCCGATCGAGCGCATGTTCCTCACGTCGCACCGCGGCTGGGAGGGTATCCGCGAGAAGGTGTGGGGCCGCGGAGCGCGGATTACCAACCCGGTGACCTACGCCATCAGCCGGCTGCCCGCGGCCACCGAGTCCGAACCCAACGACCGCCGCGCCCAGGCTCAAGAAGTCGAGCCGCCGATCGTCGTCGATGGGCGGATCGAAAAACCCGGCGACGCGGACGTGTTCGCCTTCGACGGCCGGGCCGGGCAGGAAATCGTGGTCGAGGTCCTGGCGCGGCGACTGCAATCGCCGCTCGACAGCGTGGTCTGGCTCACCGACGCCGCCGGCCGCGTGCTGGCCTGCAACGACGACTACGAGCACAAGGACGGCCACCTGTTCACCGACGCCGGCCTGCTGACCCACCACGCCGACTCCTACCTGCGGGCCACGCTGCCAGCCGACGGCCGGTACTGCGTGCGTTTGGCCGACGTGCAGAACCAGGGCGGTGAGGCCTGCGCGTATCGGCTGCGCATCAGCGAACCGCAGCCGGACTTCGCGGTCTGGATCACGCCGTCGAGCGTGAACGTGCCGGTGGGGCGCTCCGCGGTGCTGACGGTGCACGTCCTGCGGCTCGACGGCTTCGACGGCCCCATCACGCTGCGGCTCAAAGACGCGCCGCGCGGCTTCGTGCTCGACGGCGGCCGCGTGCCGGCCGGGGTCGAGCGCATACGGGTCACGCTGACGTCCACGGCACCCCCGCGCCGCGGCCGCCGTCCCGTCGCCCTGAAACTGGAAGCCACGGCCGAGGTCGCGGGCAAACGCGTCAGGCACGCGGTCGGACCGGCCGACGACGAGATGCAGGCCTTCCTGTACCGCCATCTCGTGCCCGCCGAGGAGCTTCTCGTCATGACCATCGGCGGCCGGCGGCTGGCCGAGCACGTGACGCTCGCCAGCGATCTGCCGGTGCGAATCGAACCGGGCGGAACCGCCCGTGTGCGGGTCGAGACCGGGCGGCGACCGTTGCCCGAGAAGCTGGAGATCAAGCTCGCGGACCCGCCCAGGGGGGTGACGCTCGCCCGCATGATCCGGCAGGAAAACGGCCTGGTACTGGTGCTCCACGCCGATGCCGACGCCCGCCCCGGCCTGGCCGACAACCTGATCGCCGAAGTCTACGGCGAAATCACGATCCGCCAGCGCGGCCGGGGGGCCGGCAAGACCCCGCGCAACTCCGCCGGCAAGGCCGCGCCCCAGGCCGGCGCCAAAGCAGCAGCCAAAGGCCAGACCGACGGCCAGTGCAAAGCGGCCGAAAAGCCCAGGACGCGCAAACAGCGTATTCAGATGGGCACGCTGCCGGCGATTCCGATCGAGATCGTGTCGAAATCGGTCGCGCGGAAGTAGGCCAAGGGACGCAGGGACCGAGGGATGCAGGGATTCAGGGATTGAGGGATTAAGGGACCAAGGGAC
>CAYRXN010000231.1:0-3067 GCA_964428275.1 uncultured Planctomycetales bacterium
AAAGCGGGTTTGCGCCATGAAAGCGGGCGGCGCAAACGGCGGCGGGGGCCGAAAACCGCTGATCGGCATCTCGATGGGCGATCCGCTCGGCATCGGTCCCGAGGTGGTGGTCAAGGCGCTGGCCGATCCGGACCTGCGTGGCTCGGCCCGGTTCATCGTGTTCGGCCTGCACGAGGCGCTCGAGTTCGCCGCCGACCAGGCCGAGATTTCGCCTTTCTGGTGGCGTGAGCCTTATGTCGGCCGCGCGCGGGTCGGCACGGGCGTGCTGGTGGCGGATTTTGACGACCTGCCCCAGCCGCGCATCAACGGTTCTCACGAGCCCGACGAACTGGCGGGCGAGGCGTCGTTCCAGTTCACCGATCAGGCGATTCGCCACCTCAAGGCCGGCACGATCGACGCGCTGGTCACGGCGCCGATCTGCAAGGAGGCCTGGCGGTTGGCCCGGCACCGTTTCCGCGGACACACCGACCTGCTCGCGCGGCGCTTCGAGGCCCGGCGCGTCACGATGGCGTTCGTCGCGGACGATCTTCGCGTCGCGCTGGCCAGCGATCACGTTCCGCTGTTCGACCTGCGCAACCAGTTCACGATCGGCCTGGTGCACCAGCCGATCGACCTGCTCGACCGGGCGTTGCGTGACTGGTTCGGCATCGAGCGGCCGCGTCTGGGCGTGCTGGGGCTCAACCCGCACGCGGGCGAGGGCGGGTTGCTCGGCGACGAAGAACGCCGCATCATCGAACCGGCCCTGGTGCTGGCCCGCAACGCCGGCATCCACGCCGTCGGTCCCCTTCCGCCGGACACGGCCTTCGCGCCGGAGGTGCGCAGCCGATTCGACGGGCTGGTGGCGATGTACCACGACCAGGGGCTGATTCCCGTCAAGACGCTGGCGTTGCACCGCGCCGTCAACCTGACGCTCGGCCTGGGTGCTGTGCGTACCAGCCCGGACCACGGTACCGCGTTCGACATCGCCGGCCAGAACAGGGCCGATCCGGGCAGCATGTCCGCCGCGATCCGCCTGGCGATCCGCCTGGCTGTCGCCCGCCGCCCCCGGGCGCCCCGCCATCCGGCCGTAGCCCGTTGAAGTCCCGTCGCGGCACGGCTTTCTGGGCCACGCCGATTCGCTCAAATCTGCGCCCCCCCTGCCCGACGTGCAAGGCGACTTCGGCCACCGCATGCACGGAATCGCGCCCTTTCTCGGTCGCTCGGCTCAAGAGATGGCCGGCCCCTTCCAGACTGTTCGCGCGATTGTAATTGCATTGTGATATTTTTGTGATATCTTACAAGTATCGCCAGGCGAAACAACGCCTAGAAAGGGGTCGAGTCATGACGCAGGAATTCGAACGGAAGACGCTCAACGGGTGGCTGATGCTTCCCGCGCTCATCGTCGCCACCCTCGCGGACGGCTACGGCGGGATACGGATCATCATGGCGATTGAGCGGTCGGGTGGGCACGCGACGGCGGCGCATGTCGTCGGGCTGGTTGCCCTGATTATCGGGCTGTGCGTGCTCATCACGCTGATGGCGGGTTTCTTTACGCTCGAGCCCAACCGGGCCGCGGTGTTGCTGTTGTTTGGTCGTTACCAGGGCACCACGCGCGAGGCCGGTTTCCACTGGGCCAACCCGTTTTACACCAAGACGAAGCTCTCGCTGCGTACGCGGAACTTCAACACCGAGACGCTCAAGGTCAACGACCATCGCGGAAACCCGATCGAGATTGCCGCGGTCGTCGTCTGGCGGGTGGAGAACACCGCCCAGGCCGTGTTCGAGGTGGACGACTATGAAGATTACGTCCGCGTGCAGAGCGAGTCGGCGGTTCGCCATCTGGCGAGCATATACCCCTACGACACCAACCAGGACGGCGAACTGTCGCTGCGTGGCAGCATCGACGAGGTTTCGCGTGATCTGTTGAGCGAGCTCCAGACCCGCCTGGCCAAAGCGGGTGTGGTCGTCGAGGAAACCCGCCTCAGTCATCTCGCCTACGCACCCGAGATCGCCGGTGCGATGCTCCGCCGCCAGCAGGCCGAGGCGGTGGTGGCGGCCCGGATCCGCATCGTCGAAGGTGCCGTCGGGATGGTGGAAACCGCCCTCGAACGGCTCGAGCAGCACAAGACGATCATTCTCGATGACGAGCGCAAGGCGGCGATGGTCAGCAACCTGCTTGTCGTCCTGTGTGGCGAACAGGCCGCGCAGCCGGTCGTCAATACGGGCACGCTCTACGCCGGCTGATCGAACACCGTTCGGAGCAACGAAACCCGGAACCCTTCGGCCGCCCTGCGCCACGCGGCGAGGGCGGCCTGGCACAATCATCATGGCACAGAAACGCAAGACGCTCCTGTTGCGCATCTCCCCGGAGCTTTGGGAAAAGCTCAACGCCTGGGCGCACGACGAGCTGCGCAGCGTGAATGCCCAGATCGAGTACATCCTGCGTGCCGCCGTCCGCAGGCGGTTTGGCAAGGATCCCGATGGCGATTCTCCGGAGGACAGCCGCTGAGAGGTTTCGTCCGGCGTGCGCCGCGTGTTGGAAATCGTCCCCACCTAAAAATGCCTGTGAACCACACATGGTTCCGCTATACTGGGAAATGGCTCGTGCCGGTGGGTTCCCGCCTGCTGCGGGCGTTACGTGCATTTCGTACGTACTTTCGCGGAGCGGGATCGTCCGCAACGGTCCTGCTGCGCTTTTGAGGTGAGCCGCTCGAATCGATTTGCTCCATGAGGAGGGTAAGGATGTTGAAGGCACCCCGGCTCGTCGGCGCGGCTGCGCTGGCGGCAATCGTCATCGTAGTCGGACTGAGCACACCCTGGATCAACGCATCGGACAACGCCTCGCAGGCCGTGCCGAACGGGGCCCAACCGGCCGCCCAGGCGACGATCCACTGGGTCAGCGGCGAGGCGGTGATCGCGCAGGTCGGCGCGCGGGAAGCGGCCGCCGCACTGGCCGAGCTCGCTGCCGGCGGGCCGCGCCACATCGTCGTCCAGTTCGCTGGGCCGGTGACGCCCGGCCAGCGGACCGCGCTGGCCGACGCCGGCGTGCAACTCCTGCGTTACGTCGGCAACAACGCCTTTTTCGCGT
>CAYRXN010000232.1:0-12059 GCA_964428275.1 uncultured Planctomycetales bacterium
GCTGCGTCTGGCCGCCAGGATCAACCGTATTGCCCGGCGACATACTCCGGACGATAGGGACTTCGATTTCCTGGTGGCCGCTGGCTGCGCAGTGTTGCTCGAACACCAGCCGCCGGCGCGCGTCGCCCGGCGGGCGAAGCGCCGGCTCGACGCGCTGATCGAACGCCACGCGGACGATCAGGCGTTTGCGACGCTGCGTGACCATGTGCGGGCGCTGCTGCGAAAAGGGGACGCGTCGGCGTAGCCCCCGGGCGGGGCCGGACGGGAGTGCCGTTGCGCCGAACTCCGCGCGTGCCGTCCCCGCCCGTGAACCGACCCCGTTGAGCGCTACGGCGGCCCGGATCGCCGCCGGCTCCCCCGGGGTTGGGCGCCCCGCCGGCCGGCGGTTCTGTTGTTTGCCCGCCGCCTCGCCGACGTTTCGCAGCAGCACGGCAACGATGACCGGGCCGACGCGGCCGGGATCACCTCGGGCGGGATTCGCGGGTCAGGTGGGGACACTCGGCCAGGTTGGCGTCCGCGCCCGCGGGTTATCGGCTCGCGGCTGGACAATGGGCGGGTCGGGTGGCAGGTCGATCGGTATCGGCACGTGCGTCGACTTGCGCGCTCACCGTCCGCTGCGCCAGTCTCAGCAGCTTGTGGAAATTGCCGTAGCAAAAACCGCATTTGTCGCGAGCCAGCCCCTCGGCTCTTTCGAGGTGCAACCGAGCCGCTGCTCGATTCCCCAGCGCGTGGTGGAGCAGGGCCGCCACGGCGTGCGCGGACGGGTAGCAGTTCATGTAGCGATCCGGCTCCGGCCCGTCGATGCGCAGCAGTTCCAGGCCTTTGCGGAACCACTCATCAGCCTTGGTCTGGTCTGCTTCCGCGCGTCCCAGGTGATAGTAGGTGGCTGCCAGCAGGGGCCAGCCCTGGCGGTGCTCCGGCGCGCGGCGGTGGGCGGCCTCGAGCCACTCGAGGCGCTGCAGGCGCTCTTCGCGGGGCATGTTGGGATCAGCGGTGCCGGTCATCCCGGCCAGCCAGTACCAGTTGACATCACACTCCAGTTCGGAGAAGTGCTCCAGCGCGAAGTCGCGCAGGTCGTCGGGCAACTGGACCTCCCCGTGCTCGAGCCGGGCGCGGACTTCTTCCGGGCCGCCGGTCGCTTCGCGCAGCAGTTGCCAGACCATCTCCTGGGCCCGCCGGGCCCGCGAGCGCAGCCGCGCCAGACGAGCGCGTTCCTGCCGGCCGAGGGTTTCCCACAGGAAGACCACGTTCTCGGCTCCGCATACACCGGCCGAAGCGGATGCCAGCCGGCGGCCCCGGCTGTCGAAAGCCAGGTGGTTGATTGATGATACGGGACCGCGCAGGCTGGCCAGTTCGACACGCTCGACATAGTCCCAGATGCGGATCGAACCGCTGCGCTCGCCAAGCAACAGCCGGTGAGACGCCGGGTCGGGATGGAACGTCAGGCCACAGGCAAACTTCTCGACCATCGCCAGGCGCTGCGGCTTCCCCAGGCGCGGCCGGCCGTGGTCCCATGAAACGGCATACGTCCACAGCCCTCCGTTGCGGTAGAGCACAGCCAGCACATCACGCCGAGGACTGACGGCCACGCTCTGACTGGGCAGCGCCTCGCCCGGATGGCCTGTCAACGGAATGGCCCGGGCAGTGTCCACCTCCCATACGCACGCGCTCGGGACGGAACTTGCCGGTATCGAGTCGCGGTACTCCCGGGGCATCAGGCCGCTGACAAGCCAGTTGCCGGCGGAATCCAACCACGCGAGGTTCCAGACCGCTGCGTCGCGACTGGATTCGAGCACGGCCACCTTGTGGATACCCGCGGGATCCGGCAGCGAAGATATGTCCCAGACGTGAATGCGCCCCCGCGCATCGCCTGCCGCGAGCCGCCGTCCGTTGGCGGAAACCGCCAGTCCGTAGAACATCGGACAGTCATCCCACGGAGGAGAGTAGTCCCAGGTTCTGTGCAGATCCGGCAGCTCGTCGATGTGCCAGATCTCGACCGCTCCCGTATCGGCGCACATGCCCATCCTCCAGTACCCCGTTGTGGTAGCCGCCCAATTGTGCTTCCCGTGCCGCCAGGCCACCACACCGTTGGAACAGTTGGCGGGCAGGTACTTCCGCGCCACCGGCAAAGTGGTGTCGGGATCCCAGATCATCAACGCGCCGTCGCCACCAACCGACAGCACATGACGGTCGTCCGGCGAGAACGCTACGCTCACGACGCTGGAGAAATGCTCACGGAAGTCCGGTATGTCGGGAACCCAGGGATACCAGAAACGGGCGGTGCCATCCTCGCTGACCGACACAATGCGCCCGTCCGGCAACGAGTCCACCTGGGCAATGCGGCCAGAGTGGCCACGGAGGGTGTTGACCAGACGGCGCGAAGGGCGGCGTGCGAACTGCCGTTGGCCGGTGTCCCCCACGAACGTATCCTCACGCACGTTCCACACGCGGACGGTGCGATCGGCTCCCGCCGAGTAGAGCCACTGGCCGGTGGAATCGAAGACCACGGAGTGAACCGGTCCCTTGTGACCGGCCAGGCGGCCGATCGGTTCCGGTCGCGCCCCGGCACGCAGTTCTTCCAGCGGCGGGATCTGCCAGATCCAGATCGTGGCATCGACTGAACTGGTGGCCAGCCTCCGGCCGTCGGGACTGAAGTCGCCCGAGAGAATGTGATCGGGCTGCCCGAGCAGCACGCACAGCTCGTAAGGTTGTCCGACGCCGGAGGTTGCTGCACCAGGCGCAGCCGGTTGGGCGGCGGCATCGGCCAAGGCCCGTTCGACGTCCCAGATGCGTGTAGTGTGATCTTCGCCGCCCGACGCCAGCAACGTGCCGGCCGGGTTGAACTCCATCCAGTTGATACCCCTCCCGTGAGCCCCGAGGTACATGATCGGGCGGGCGCGGTCGGCCGTGGGCGGCACACGGCTGGCCGCTGGCGGTAACGGATCGGGCAGGCGGCAGAGCGACAGTCCAAGCGATTCATTTCCGATCGCGAATACCGGTTCGCACGGGTGCGCAGCCACGCGAAGCGCGTAACCATCCACGGGACCAATGAACTGGTGTACGCGCCGCACGAAGGGCCACTTGGTCAGTTCCCTGCAAACTGCCAGCAGTTGGGGGCGGTCGCCGACGTATTCCCAGACATCCAGGTACGAACCGACTTCCGCATGAGCCGCCCCCGGGCCCGCGGGCGCGGCTTGCTTCATGTTGGAGATGAGGAAGCGTCCGTCTGGGCTGAAAGCAGCGTTCCGAAACTGCGTCTCCCCTCCCGCAGAACCGCCGACCGACCAATGCGGAGATGCCTTGTCCACGGACGGACACTCGGCATCGCCAGCCGGTATCCCCAGGAAGCAAACGGTGCCTTGCGCTTCCGTGAGCAAGAGATGCCCACCGGCAGTATCGACGTTGAGGCGGCGGAGCGGCATCCCCACCCGCAACACGCCCATGCTCTGGCTCACGCGGCCGCGCAGGTGGTACCACTCCCAGCCGCGCAACTCGGCCGGGATGCTGTTCGGATCGTCCAGTACGCGGATGGCCTGCATGGGATCGAAACCCGCCAGAGCGGCTTCAGCGGCGGCGATCCGTGCGTTGTATTCGCGGAACACGGCTTTGCGGCGTTCCTGTTCCGCCGTCGTCCGCGCGTTTTCGGCGACGACGCGGGCCTGCTCGGTTCGATAGGCAAATCTTGATACTGCCGCCAGGGCAACCAGCAGAATCACCAGTGCGGCCGCGGCGGCGGCGCTCGCCCCCTTGTGTCGCCTGACGTAACGGCTGGCCAGGTAGAACGTGCTGGGCGGGCGGGCGCTGATCGGCTCGCTGTGAAGAAACCGCCGGATATCGTCCGCCAGCGCCTCGGCAGACTGGTATCGCCGAGTGGGGTCTTTCTCCAGCGCTTTGTGAACGATGGTCTCGATATCTCCGGAAAGTCGCGGCACGACCTCCGAAAGCCGGCGCGGCGCTTGTTCGCAGATGGTGTGGGTGATGGCGCCCAGTGTGCTGCTGCCGGTTTCGTAGGGCAACGCGCCGGAGAGAACTTCGTAGAGAACGACGCCGAGCGCGTACACGTCGCTGCGTGTGTCGATCGCATCGGGGTGGCCGGCACATTGCTCGGGGCTCATGTATTGGAGCGTGCCCACGATTTCGCCGACTTGAGTCTGTTGCGTAGTCCGGGCGACGTCGGAATCGGTCACGCGAGCCACGCCGAAGTCGATCACCTTGGGTTGTCCGTCGTTCCCCACGAGGATGTTCGCCGGCTTCAAGTCGCGATGGATGATTCCTTTCTGGTGGCCGTGGTGCACCGCATCGCACACGTCGGCGAACAACTCGAGTCGCCGGTGCAAAGACAGACACTGATCCCGAGAATACTGCGTGATCGAACGGGCGTCTGGAACGTACTCCATCGCGAAGTACGGCACGCGCACTCCGGCGACGATCTCGGTCCCGGCATCGTAGACGTGGGCCACCGCCGGATGGCGCATGCGGGCCAGGATTTCGGCCTCGGAGTGGAAGCGGGCGAGCACGCGCCGGGAGAAACGATGCCGCCAGAGCACTTTCAAGGCAACCGTTCGGCGCGGGGGGTCCTGGCGGGCCTCGTACACTGCGCCCATCCCCCCCCGCCCGATGAGCCGGACGATCTCGAACCGCCCCACCCGCGTCCCGATCAGCGGATCGTCACTGCCCTCTCCGGCTGCCCCCGGCCATCGTGCCGGGGGTTCCAGAAAGCGGTCATCCATGCGCTCGCACTGTGCGAGCAACGACTCCACCTCTGCTTTGAGCTCGGCATCATCGCCGCATTGCTGTTCGAGAAACGAGGCGCGCAGTGATGGAGCGAGCTGGTGAGCCTGCTCGAACAGCGCTTCGATCCGGTGCCAGCGCTCCGATAGGGTCATTCCGGCCGCGTCTTACGCAAAGCGACTGTCCCCCGTACTCAGCTCACGATGCAACCAGGCACGCGCAAACCTCCACTGCGAATTCACCTTGCGCGGCGAGCGCCCCAGCACTTCCGCCGTTTCCACGATCGTGAGCCCGGCGAAGTAGCGCAGCATGACAATCTCGGCCTTCTCGGCGTCGATCTGCTCCAGCCGATCGAGGGCCTCATCGAGCGCAAGCAACTCGGACGCATCGAGGCCGTCCACGACGATCTGGCCGACATCCAGATCGACGGGACGCCGGCCGCCGCCGCGTTTCTCGGCACGACGCCGCCGAGCCTGGTCGATGCGAATGCAACGCATGGCCCGAGCCGCCGCCGCAAAGAAGTGCCGGCGGTTGCTCCAGCCCTGATCATTGTCTCCGACCAGCCGCAGATAGGCTTCGTTCACCAGGGCGGTTGTCTGAAGCGTGCATTCGGCCCGCTCGCCGACGAGCTGCCGGCGCGCGATGGCGTGCAACTCATCGTAGACCACGCTCCACAACCGCTCGCGTGCTGCCTCGTCACCACGACTCGCCGCGTCCAGGATGGCCGTAATCGGTTTCGAAGCATGCTCTTGCACGACTGCTTTCGTCCTCCCGAAGAAACATTCGCGAGCCAGGAATCTGTTTCCCGAAAGCAACCCACCCGCCGGACGGCACGAACGCCGCGCCAACGCGCGGGGTCGATTCGCTGTCCTCCCCCCGGGCACAAGTCACACATGCGCTTCTATTATGCACAATGGGTTCAGCTGTTACAACTTGAACGGTAGGATGCCACACGTCCGGGGCGTCAGCTGCGTGTGTGGAATCGCCTGTGGGAACCGGCCGCCCGGCGCCTTCGTTCGTGACGGACCGTGTGCCCGCCAACTGCGGGAGCCAGAGATGGCGCCCCGCCGGCCGGCGTTCCCTGCCGTTACGGCCGGCGGTTCAGTTGTTTGCCCGCCGCCTCGACGACGTTTCGCAGCAGCACGGCGACGGTGACCGGGCCGACGCCGCCGGGAACGGGCGTGATCGCCGATGCGATTTCGGCGACTTCGTCGAACTTCACATCCCCCACCGTCCTGCGAACGGTCGTTCCGTCCGGGCCGGGAACGCTGATCGAGTTGATCCCCACGTCGACGACGACCGCTCCCGGCTTGACGTACGCGGCGCCGATCAGGTGCGGTTGCCCCACGGCGACCACGAGGATATCCGCCCGCCGGGTGTGGGCCTTCAGGTCGCGTGTGGCGATGTGGCAGGCCGTGACGGTCGCCATCTGCGTCGTAAGGAACATCGAGATCGGCCGGCCGACGATCCGGCTCTGGCCGACGACGACCGCCTCCGCCCCGCGCACCTCGACGCCGCTTCGCCGGATCATCTCCACGACGGCCAGCGCCGTGCACGGCGCGAGGATCGGCGCGTCGTAGAACAGCCAGCCGATGTTCGCCGGGCTGACCCCCTCCACGTCCTTGTAGGGATCGATGCGGAACTGGGCCGCGGCCGGGTCGAGTTGCGCTGGCAACGGCATCTGGAGCACGATCCCGGTTACCGCCGGGTCGGCGTTGAGCCGGTCGATTTCCGCCAGGAGCCGCGTTTGGGTGGTCGTTTCGGGCAACTCGACCAGCTCGTGCTGGACGCCCGCCTGCAAACAGCGTCGGCGTTGCGAATCGGCGTAGAGCCGCGCCGCCGGGTCCTGTCCTACCAGAATCGCGTGCAGGCGGATCGGCCCGTGACGCACCGTGTGCGCCGCGATCCGGTCGCTCACCTCGTTGCGGATTTCGCCGGCGATCTGCCGGCCATCGAGTATCTTCGCCGCCATCCCGCGCCCTCGCAGCCGTGACAACGGATGATCGTCGCGGACCGGCCACGTTTCAAGCACACGCGCCGCGGCATGACTTTCCGCGACGAGCGTCTCCAAGGCCGGTCGTTTCGCTTTGTCGGCGGAGCGCGTCCCACGCAGCGGACGGAACTGGCGGCCCGCCCCAGCCGGACGCCACGAAGAGGTGGTTCACGCGCGCCGGGTGACCGCCTCCTCCCGGGGGCGCAGGCGTGTGGGTGCGGCCGCCCGCCTGTGGCGCGCATTCGCCGCGCCGGCGTTTGTCCCGCGCTGCAACCGCCGTATAATGGGCCGGCTGTTTGGAAGGAGTGCCGCGGATGGCCCAACAAAAAGACATGCCGCCGATTTCGCAGCTGCGCGGGCGCCCGCTGGGGCGCATCCTCATCAAGATGGGGAAGGTGACTCGCACGCAGGTGTCCGAAGCGCTGGACCTTCAGAAGAAGAAACGCGGCCCGCTGGGCCAGCTGCTGATCGAGCTCGGCTACGTCCAGGAAGCCGACGTCAACATGGCGTTGGCGGCCCAGATGGGCATGGAGTCGATCGCCCTGGGGGACATCGATATCGACCAGGCCGTGATCGACATGATTCCGTCGCAGATGGCCCACTCCTACCGCATCGTTCCGACCGACTACGACCGCGAAACCAACACCCTCGGCATCGCGCTGTGCAGCCCGGACAACTTCCAGGCGACCGATGACCTCAAGACCCTCATGGGTTTCAACGTCATCGCCCGGATCACGACCCCGGAGGACATGAACGACGCGCTCAACCGATTTTACCCGGAAGAGCAGGCCGAGACGATCAACGAGCTGATTTCCGAGATCAACGAGGACGCCGACCTGTCGAAGTACGAAGGGCGCGGCGAATCGATCGATCTCGACAGCCTCAAGGAGATGGCCGAGAGCACGCCGGTCAAGAAGCTGGTCAACCTCGTGCTCCTCCAGGCGATCCGCGACAAGGCCTCGGACGTCCACTTCGAACCGTTCGAAGACGAGTTCAAGATGCGTTACCGCATCGACGGCGTCCTGTTCGAGATGGTGCCGCCGCCCAAACACGTCGCCATGGCCATCGCTTCTCGAATCAAGGTCATGGCAAACCTCGACATCGCCGAACGGCGCATCCCGCAGGACGGCCGCATCGAGCTGCTCGTCGAAGGCCGCCCGGTGGACCTGCGCGTCAGCGTCCTGCCGACCATGGTCGGCGAGAGCGTGGTGCTCCGCGTGCTCGACCGCGCCCAGGTCAACCTCGACCTGGAGCAGCTCGGCTTCCGGGAGGAAGAGCTCAATATCGTCCGCCAGCTGATCAAAAAGCCGCACGGAATCGTGATCGTCACCGGCCCGACCGGGTCGGGGAAGACAACCACGCTCTACTCGGCGCTGCGCGAGCTCAACAAGCCCGAGGTCAAGATCCTGACGAGCGAAGACCCGGTCGAGTACGACATCGACGGCATGGTGCAGTGCCAGGTCAAGCCGGAGATCGGGCTGACGTTCGCGCGGTGCCTGCGGAGTTTTCTGCGGCAGGACCCGGACATCATCCTGGTGGGTGAGATCCGCGACCTGGAAACCGCGCAAATCTCTGTGCAGGCGTCACTTACCGGCCACCTGGTATTCTCGACGCTGCACACCAACGACGCTCCCAGCTCGATCGCGCGTCTGCTCGACCTCGGCCTGGAGCCGTTCCTGCTGACCGCGACGCTGGAAGCCATCATCGCCCAGCGGCTCGTTCGACGGATCTGCCTCAACTGCAAGGAGGAGTATCAGCCGAGCGAGGCCCAGCTCATGCAGCTCGGGCTGCTGCCCGAGGACGTCTCCGACCGCGTTTTCTACTACGGCAAAGGCTGCGACTACTGCAACAATACCGGCTACCGCGGACGCCAGGCCATTTACGAGGTCATGCTGCTCGACGACGAGCTCCGCGACCTCATCATGCGGTCCGCGTCCACGTCGGTACTGCGGGCCGAAGCGCGAAAACGCGGCATGCGGTCGCTGCGTGATGCCGGCCTGCTCACGATTTACGACGGCATCACGACGATCGACGAGGTCGTGCGGGAGACGCTCGCCGAAGATTCCTCGTAAGCGCCGTCGAGACGTAACATCGTAATCCAGCGGGTGTTGCGCGATTGCTGGCGATGGAACGGCGTCGGCCTGGAGCAAACGGCGCGACTGCGGACAGGCGGCGCGACGCCTGTTGGTGGCGTTGCCGGGCCACCTTGGGCCGCGAATAATATTCAGCGCCGGCCCGAAACAGGTCACGCGCGCTCGGATCGCGCGCCTGGATCGGCCAAACGGACTGATAATTGTTGTTGGAGGCGTGTTGCATGGCCGTTTTTCAGTATCAGGCACTCAATGCCGCGGGGCAGGAAGTCAAAGACGAGGTCGAAGCCCCGACCAAAGAGGAAGCCGTCGCCAAAGTGCGCAGCCTCGGCTACTTTCCGACGAAAGTGGTCGAGAAGGGCGGCAAGAAGCGGGTCGGCGCCAAGAAAGGCGGCGGTCCGAAGAAGCGCAAGGCCGCCGGAACCGGTTTCGGCTGGGTCTCGACCAAGACGCTGACCCAGCTCACGCGGCAGCTCTCCACGCTTCAGGACGCCGGTCTGCCGGTGCTGCGCAGCATCAAGATCCTGGAACAGCAGCAGAAACCCGGCATGCTCAAGAACGTCCTCAAGCAGGTGGGCGAGGACGTGGAAAGCGGGGCGACGCTTTCCGAGGCGATGGCCCGGCACCCGAAGGTGTTCAACCGCCTGTACTGCAACATGGTCGCCGCGGGCGAGGCCGGTGGTGTGCTCGATGTCATTCTCCAGCGGCTGGCCGAGTTCCTGGAAAAGGCCCAGAAACTCAAGAGCAAGGTCATCGGTGCGATGATCTACCCGGCGGTCGTCATCACGATCGCGTCGACGATCACCCTGCTGATCATCATCTTCCTGGTGCCCAAGTTCCGCGACATTTTCGCCGATTTCGGTGTCGAGACGCTGCCGGCGATCACGAACCTGCTGATCAAGATCTCCGACTGGCTCATCAAGGGCTCGCCTCCGGGCTGGCTGGTGATCATTCTTTCGCCGCTGCTGATGTGGGGCACCTACAAGCTCATCCGGCAGGCGTACATCGGGCGATACGTCCTCGACACGATCGCGTTGAAGATCCCCGTGATGGGCAAGATCGTTTCGAAGTCGGGCATCGCCCGTTTTGCGCGGACGCTGGGCACGCTGATCGCGGCCGGCGTACCGATTCTCGAGGCGCTCAAGATCACCCGCGACACGACCGGAAACGAGGTATACGCGAGCATGCTGGGCAAGGTGCATGACTCGATCCGCGAGGGTGATTCGTTCGCCAATCCTCTCCGGGCGTCGAAGTGCGTGGACTCGCTGGTCGTCAACATGGTGGACGTCGGGGAGGAGACCGGCGAGCTCGACAAGATGTTATACAAGGTCGCCGACACCTATGACGACGAGGTGGACACGCTGGTCGCCTCGCTGGTCAGCCTGCTCGAGCCGATCATGGTGGTCGTGCTGGGCGGGATCGTCGGCTTCATCGTCGTGGCGCTGTACATGCCCATGATCCACCTGA
Source organism: uncultured Planctomycetales bacterium (assembly GCA_964428275.1). Lineage (GTDB taxonomy): Bacteria > Planctomycetota > Phycisphaerae > UBA1845 > Fen-1342 > JALSRY01. The sequence goes on from CAYRXN010000232.1 coordinate 10,282, forward strand.
TCCAGGGGTTGACGAGCTGATGTCCGGCAGCACGGACAGTTTCCAGAAAAGGGGCTTACTCATGCAGGATCGTACACTCCCCCGCCGGCCGGGCTTCACGCTGGTCGAGCTGATGACGGTGATCGCGATCATCGTCCTGCTGGTCGGGATTCTCATCCCGGCGCTCTCGTCGGTTCGCAAGCAGGCGAAGGAAACGGCGTCCGCGGCCGTCATCAAGTCGCTCGGCGACGGTTGCGAGATGTTCCACGGCGAGTTCGGCGCGTATCCCCAATCGCGGGGCTACAACCCCTTCGAGGGCGAGTCCGCCGCGATTCCGCTGACTGGTGCCCAGTGGCTGACGCTCCAGCTCAGCGGCCCGGACAGCCAGGGCTACGTGAACCCGACGGTCAAGAACGACACCAACGGCGACGACAAGATCGACGAGAACGACTGGCTGGAATGGTACGACCTGCCCGCCAACCAGAGCCGCACGTACACCCGCAGCGGCCCCTATGCCGACCCGGACGGCAAACAGATTCGCTCGGTCAACCGGATCATCGAGGAAAACCAGGACATGGCCGGAATCCCGGCCCTGATGGTTTCCAACTCGGCGGGCGGCAACGGGGGAAGTTCGGTGTGGAACAACCAGTTCCTCCCGTTCTACGTGGACCAGTTCGAGTACCCGATCCTGTACTATGCGGCAACGCCCGGCGTGAAGGCTCCGTTCACGACCGGCACGCCCGGGGGCAATTTCACGATCGGCAAGTACGACCAGTCCGACGACGCCGCGATCACCGGCTCGGACGGCGCCGACGGGCGTTACCCGGTGACGGGCCCCGGCTGGGATCTGACCGGCGCGCAACCCGATCCGGCCAACTTCCGGCATCCGCTCGGCACGCTGGGGTACGTGCGCGATCAGGACACCTGGCCCAACCCCAATACCTTCGCCGCCTTCGTGTGCGACCAGAACGTCTTCGACAACACCGTGCAGCCCGGTGGCCGTGGCCTGTTGCAGCCACACAACCCCGACACGTTCCTGCTGATCTCGGCGGGTTCCGACGGCGTGTACGGCACCAGCGACGACATCGCCAACTTCGAACACAACTGATTGTGATCGGCGGCCTTGGGCCTCGCGTGCACGCGAGGTGCCCGGAACCGCCGCAGGAGTCATCATCATGAATCGTTCATCCACTTGCCGGCAGCGGGCGGGTTTCTCGCTCGTCGAGCTGCTCACCGTCATCGCGATCATCACGCTGCTGATCGGCATCCTGGTACCCGCCGTGAGCAAGGTACGCACGACCGCCAAGAACACCGCCGTCAAGGCGATGATCGGGACGCTTTCGACCGGGCTGGAGACGTTCAAGGCCGACCAGGCTGTCGGCGGCGCGTATCCGCCGTCGGCCCCGGACTACAAACGCAGCGGGCAGCTTCAGTACACCGCGGTGATTCCGCGTCCCGGCCAACCTGGCGCCACCGCCCCGACCAACATCAGCGGCGCCGGTCTACTGGTCTGGTCCCTGGCGGGCGCCGACCTGCTCGGCACGCCCGGTTTCAAGACCTTCCGGCCCAATACGCGCTTCTGGGCGCTCGATACGGACAATCAGAACAACGGCGACGTCCCCAGCAACTCGGGTGCTTATGCCCTCAAGGCCAACGGCCAGCCGCTGCACCCGCGCTCCGGTCCGTTTGTCGATCTCTCCAAGGTGGAAGTCACTCCGTGGAGCCACGAAACGAACTCGTACGTCATCGAGGCTGAACAGAAGGCCAGCAAGGCCGTCGGCGCCACGCCGCCGGTGCGG
>CAYRXN010000233.1:0-3751 GCA_964428275.1 uncultured Planctomycetales bacterium
CGCCCCATCGCCTTTTCGCCTGCCCGGACTGTGAAGGCCGGCCAGGGGGCGTGGGCCTCCCCGAAAGGGCAGTGGCGCCTGCCCGGGAAAGCGCCCCCCCCCCGTAAGCGCAGGGCGGCTTCGGATCGGTTTTCAGCGGGCAGATGGCGCGGCTAGTCGAACATCGGATCGCCGTCGTAGCCCAGGGCGCGGAAGTCGAGGACACCGTGGCACTCTTCGCATTGGCGGGCCTGGCGCTGGGGGGCGATTTCGTGGTTCAGGCTCAGGTACATCACCGTATCGACGAACTCGTACTGGCCCGAATAATCCTGGCCCGCGTAGGCGGCGCCTTCACGCAGCGCGGCGTCCCAGTCGAACTTCTCGACAAAGGGATTCTCGCCGGCGGCGTGGCCGAAAAGGTGGGGAACGAGCAGCGTGTGGTGGAGCCTGTCCGCCGGCTGACGGCCCACCACCTTCTTGAACGGGTAGAGCTTGGCGTCCGGGTCGTCCAGGCTGCCCAGCGGGCGGGCGAGGACCACGGGGGTCGTGGTGTAGTGGTCGTTGACGCCGACGACCATCCGCTCCCACTTGCCGTTGAACCACATCAGTTGCGGGCGCAGGTTGCGGGCCCACTCCAGGCGGCCTTTCTCCTTCTCGTAGGTGGGCCGACCTTCCTGGAGGGGGACGTCGGCGCGGTCCTCGCCCGCCTCGTCCCAGTACCAGCCCACGAGCGTGGGCACCACCTTGGCGTAACGCGGGATGTGGCAGCTCTGGCACGCCACCCGGTTGAGGTGACGGTTGAGGATGTCGCGGTTGTGCAGCGGGAACGAGGCATGACAGCCGCGGCAGGAGACCTCGCCCTCGTGGGTGTGCAGTTGGGTGACGCCCGCCATCTTGTGCTGTGAGCCCCAGTGGCAACGCTGGCAGGCGAGGTCGGGGCCGTCGGGGGCCATGTGTACGTCGGTGTCGAAGGCGGGTTCGATCAGGGCCGTGGAGAGGTCGCCGTGCTTGGCGTTGTCGGCGCCGCCGGCGTAGAAATGGCAGTTTCCGCAGCCGGCGCGCGTGGGAATGCCGACGCTCCAGGCGACGCGGTCGAGATCGGTGTCGCCGGTGGGGTAGCCGCCGTTGCGATCCTTGTGGTACTGGCCGGAGCTCTCGTGACAAACCAGGCAGTCGATCGCGGCGGCGTCGGAAAAGTCGAACGTCTCATCGACCCAGCCGTAGCCGGCGTGACACTGGGCGCAGCCGGCCTCGTTGGAAGGGACGGCGATGAAAAAGTTGTTGATAAGGTCGCGCTTGCCGTGGATCTGGCCCTCCATGCCGGCGATGCCGAAGACGGGGCCTTCCCATTTCCAGTGGGCGGTGTCGAGGAAATCGACGGCCTCCTCGTGGCAACGCAGGCAGATGCCGGGCGAATAGGGCTCGTGCACGATCCGCTGAAACATGATCTGGTGGAACGAGGCTTCGCCGGGCTGGTTGGGCTCCCCGCCGCCCTGGTTGGGTTCGTTGGGTTCGCTGCCGCCACCGTCGTTCCCGTCGCCGCCGTCGGCCGAGCCGTCGTGCGAGCCGCCGTCCTGGGGGGTGCCGCCGTCGTTCGGGGCAGCGTCGCCGACACCCGGGGCGCTCTGGTTCGCGTCGTCGGTCCCGGGCTGGTCGGGTTCGGTCGTGCCCGTGGCCGGGCCGCTGTGGTATTCGAGCGGGAGGTCGATGCCGAGGAACCCGCATCCGTCGCTGAAGCCGACGATCGCGAGGAACAGGACGCCAAAGGCGATCATCGTTCCGATATTCGAGTCTGCGCGCCGCAAAGCAAGTCCTCCGGTCCGGCCGGGCAGGGAATCACCGTCGCCGACGAACACGAACGGCGGAGCCCGCGTCCACCCGTATCGTAGGGCCGCGGGCCAGTCCTGCTCGGGGTCGGATTGGAGGTGCAAACCGTGTTCCACACGCCCCGGAGGCAGTGTGGACGGCGGCGTTCTCATTCCTGGGAACCACGCGGCCGGCGGCGCGGCCGGAGGCGGGAAAAGCGGGCGGGAAACGTCCGGTATGCGCGTCCGATCGCTCGGCGGGCCGCGGCCCGCGCCGCCCCCGCGAGGAGGACGGCGCGGCAGCGCGGCGCGCGCGGTGTCACGGCGGCTATTCGAGATCGAACGTGACGGCCTCCCCGCCATCCACGGACGCCGTCGCCTGGTGCTGCGCCGGCGACGTGCTGCTGAACGTGACGGAGAAGGTGCTGCCGTCGAGGGCGGTCGCAGTGATCGTGCCGCTTTGCGGGACGAAGTTGCCGTTGGCGGTCGAGTTGCAGACGACGTTGCTGATCGTCACCTCATACGAATCGAGGTCCCGCGCGAAAAACACCGTGCCGCTCGTGAGCGTGATGGCGCCGCTCTGGTTGTCGAAGACAGCGGTCACGTCGCCGGTCACGGCGACTTCGGCGGTCGCGTCCGTGTCCTCGTCGTCGATCGTGATCGAGCCGGCCAGCGTCGCGGATTCCCGCTGGGGCTGAAACACGGCCGGTCCGACGAAACCGCTATAATTCTCGCCATCGACGGCGATGTCGGTGAAGGTCGAGGTGAAGTTGGGGGTGGCTTCATCGACGACGACGAGCACGACGCCGGCATAGTTGCCCACCGCGCTTTGCGAAGCCTGGCAGCCGGTGCCGTAGTCGAGCTGGAGCGCCACGGCGTCTCCCTGGCGTTCGGCGAGAATCACGGGGCACAGACCGCTTTGCGTCACGCCCTGCTCGGACGGAATCGTGTCCGGCTCGGCAATCACCGAGAGCGCGCCGAGCACCGCGTTGAGCCGGACCTGCTTGGTCGCCAGCATCTTGGCGAGCTGGTCCTGCGCGTCTGTCAACGTGGCCGGCGGGTCGTCGGGATCGTCGCCGGTGGCGTCCGCGCCTCCGGTGGTGTCGCCGGTGCCGTCAGCGTCGCCGGCCGAACCGTCTGTCGTGCCGCCGGTGGTGCCGGAAGAATCGTCGGCGGCGCCGGTGTCGCCGCTGCTGGCACCGGGGGAGGCGGGTTCCGGCGTTCCGCCGGGCGTGTCGGTGGGGCAACCGCCCGCAATCAAGACGGCAAACGAAACGCAGAGCGTGAGCCAGAGCCGGGTCTTCATGGGTTGTTCTCCAATTGGGGGAGCGAAAAAAGTTCTGCGCGCAGAGAAAACGCTTGGGTGGCGAGGGGAAGGCCCAGCCCGTGGCCACTTGGGCGGGATCGCGCTGCGGCGCCCGATGCCCGCCTTATCGACGTATTCCCATCGTTCCTGCAACAACTTGTGAAATCGTCAAGTTCGCTGCCGTCCGCGGCCGCAACCGAAGGAATGAAGGCGACAAGACAACGAGCCAGCCGGCTCCGCAAATGACGCCAGCGGGATCGGGTGGAAGTATTGCGTTTCTTGCCGCGGGCGAGCCGGGCGGAACCCGGCCTGCGCAATGGCGTTGTGAATGGCAAATGGCGAATGGCAAATGGCGAATGGCGAATGGCGAATGCCGAATGCCGAATGGCGAATTTGCTTTCGCTGCCTCCGCCCCTCCGTCCCTCGGTCCCTCAGTCCCTGATCCCTCAGTTCCTGATCCCTCAGTCCCTGATCCCTCGGTCCCTGATCCCTCGGTCCCTGATCCCCCGGTCCCTGATCCCTCGGTCCCCGATCCCTCGGTCCCTGATCCCTCAGTCCCCGATCCCTTGCACTTCGTGCCTCCGTCCCTTGCTGAATGGCGAATGGCGAATGGCGAATTTGCTTTCGCTGCCTCCGTCCCTCCGTCCATCCGTCCCTCGAT
>CAYRXN010000234.1:0-3400 GCA_964428275.1 uncultured Planctomycetales bacterium
TGGCCCTCCCGGGGGCGAGCGCGGCTCCCGGTCTGACCCGCCGCGCTTTGTCGCGCCCCGGCCCGGCGCGGTTGACGCCCCCGCCGGGATGGCCGAAGATACTGGGTCTGGGCGCGCCAGCGTGCGGTTAAGCGAGACGGCCCCGCCTTTGTAACACAGAGTGGTATCCATGAATAACGGTTTGCGGCGTGTTTGTGTAACCGGGACTGGTTCATTCCATCCCAATGACCCCGTTCCCAACGACCGGATCGACGACGTTCTGGGGCACCTCGACCAGGCTCCCGAGCGCGTGCAGGCGTTCGTCAAGACGGTCGGGCGGCGCATGCTCGACGCCAGCGGCATCCGGCACCGCTACTTCGCGGTCAACCCCGAGACGCACGAGCTGACGCACAATATCGCCTCGCTCGCCGAGGAGGCGGCCCGCCGCGCGCTCGCGATGGCCGGCAAAAGCCCCGACGACGTGGAGCTGCTCCTGCTCAGCAGCTCGAGCTACGACACCACCACGCCGCCGACCTCGACCCACCTCCAGGAGCGGCTCGGCATCGAGCAGTGCGCCGAGATGGAAATCCACTCGAACTGCTCCGGCGTCGGCAAGTGCATGCAGATCGCCCACGACGCCCTGCGGCTCGGCCACTACCGCAGCGCCCTGGTCGTCTACTCGCAGCTTTCGAGCGTTTATCTGCGAAGCTGTTATTTCAACCAGGCCAAGGCCAACAAGACCCAGGCCACGCTGCGCTACATCCTCGCGGACGGCAGCGGCGCGGTGTACCTCGAAGCCAGCGACTCGAACCGGTCGCAGCCGCTTCCGGGCGAGGTCATCGGCACCCACATCGAGTCCATCGGCGGGCGGCGCAAGCCCGCGATGACGGCCGGTGGCGGCGCCGCCGACTGCATGAAAGCGGTTCCCAACCTGCTCGGCGACATCTGGCAGCGCGGCTCGCACCACCTCGACCAGGACTTCTTCGCCGTCAACCGCGACGCGAGCAACTTCCTGCTCGAAGGCGTGCAGCGCATGCTCGCCAAGCTCGGCATTTCGCCCGAGCAGATCGACCACTACGTCTGGTCGATTCCCACGCGCCAGTTGTTCGACGCCCAGTCGGAGCGTATCCGCGAGCACCTGCACGCCCCGCCTGAGAAGATGAAGTTCCGGGCCACCGAGTCGGGCTATTGCGGCGGCGCGTCGATCCTGATCCACCTCGACGACATGGTTCGCTCGGGAGAGCTCCGGCGCGGTCAGACAGCCATCATGTACTCGGTCGAGTCCAGCAAGTGGATGTCCGGCGGATTCCTGGTTCACTGGTAACCTGCCGGCGCCGCCCGGGGGCCGGTGCCGTCAGGCGGAACCCACCCACCACGCGAGGCTCGCACATGGCCAGCGAAAACGCAGATTCACGCCCCGGCGGCGGTCCGAATACGCACCCCCTGCTCGAACGCATCCCCCTGGCGGTGCGCCGCGTGGCGTGCTACCTGGCCTGCATCCTCTTTATCATCGCCCTGTTGCCCTACCTCGCGGACCGGGCGGGTCGCGCGCTGCTGCCGGCGTCGTGGCACTTCGAGATCGGCTGGTGGCGGATCGTCGGCGCGGTCGTCTTTCTGACCTGCCTGGTACTCTACACGACCTCCTCGATCACGCTGATGCGCCACGGGCGCGGGGCCTACATCGAGTTCGATCCGCCCAAGGAATTCGTCGCGATCGGCCCGTTCCGTTGGTGCCGCAACCCGATCGCCGCGTGCGTGGTGGGCATGGTGGCGGGCGAGGCGATCGCGTTTTCGTCAACCGGGATCGCGCTGTTTTTCCTGCTGGGGCTGCCGCTGGCCCAGGCCCAGGTCGTGCTGCTCGAAGAACCACTGCTGGAGAAACGCTTCGGTCAGACCTATCGTGACTACCGCGCCCGCGTCCCCCGCTGGATTCCCCGCCCGCCGCGCAAGGAATCGCCGTGAACTACGCCGTGACGGGTGGCAGCGGTTTTTTCGGCGAAGCGCTGGTGCGGGCGCTGCGCGCGCGGAAAGATCGCGTGCGCGCCCTGGTGAGAAGGGAGGCGGCCGAACGTCGGCTGCGGGCACTGGGGGCCGAGCCGCTGCGCGGCGACCTGACCGAGCCGGGGGTGGGCGAGGGCCTGGTCGAACGGGGCGACGTGCTGATCCACGCCGCGGCCCGGGTCGAACTGACCGGCCGCTGGGAGCAGTTCGATCAGACGACCATCGCCGGCACGCGCCGGCTGCTGGCGACGGTGTTGCCGCAGCGTCCGGGCCGGTTCGTGTACATCAGTTCCGAGGCGGTTTACGCCCCGGAGGCCGGCGGCGGGGTCCTGGCGGCCGATCGCACGCCGACGCGGCCGGCGACGTACAACTATTACGGCCGGGCCAAGCTCGCGGCCGAGCGGCTCGTCCGCGCGGCATGTGAGGCCGCCGGCTGTCCGTGGACGATTCTGCGGCTGGGCGTGCTCTATGGCCCGCGAAACGTCGCCTTCTGTCGCCACTTCCGCACGGTCGCCGAAAACGGCAACCTGCGCATCATCGGCGACGGCGAGAACCGCATCGCCACCCTGTACGTGGACGACGCCGTGGGCGCGACCCTGGCGGCGGCCGCATCGCCCCCGGCGGCGGGTCGCATCTACGACGTTGCCAGCGACGAGCCGGTGACGCAACGGCGGTTCGTCGAGGCCCACTGTGAGGCGCTCGGCCTGCCGCCGCCCCGCGGCACGATCGGACAGCGGCCGGCGATGACGGCGGCGTGGCTCATCGAACGGCTGGGACAGTGGTTCGAGCGCGACGTGCACATCTCGCGGGCGGCGGTGGCGCTGATGAGTGCCGACCAGGTGATCGACGCCGGCCCCCTCCGCGCCGAGCTCGGCTGGCGGGCGCGTACCCGCTTTGCCGAGGGGATGGAGCGGATGCGTCGCTGGTATCGCGAGTCGGTGGTGCCGTCCCGCGGCGCCGGCCGCGGGCCCCGGCCCGCAGAAACCGGTGTGCGATGAACGAGAAGCGTCCCAACATCCTCCTGATCGTGGCCGACTGTGCCCGCTCCGACCGCTGGCTCGGGGCCGGTCGCGCCACGCGCACGCCCAACCTCGACCGCCTGGCCGCCGCCGGCGTGGCCCTGCCGACGACCATCGTCGAAAAGGCCTGCACGACGCCGAGCTTCTCCACGCTGCTGACCGGGCGGTACAGCCCGCGGCACGGCGTCCACCTGGTGTGGGGCTACCGGCTGCCGCGGCAGGTGCCGATGCTGACCGACGTCCTGGCCGAGCGGGGCTATCACACCTACGCCGAGGTGACCGGCCCGCTGCTGCCCGAGATGGGTCTGGACCGCGGGTTCGAGCAATACACCTACCGCGCCCCGTGCGACGGCCTGCACACGGCGTGGGGCGCTCGGTTCGTCGAACGGCTGCGGACCGGC
>CAYRXN010000235.1:0-4098 GCA_964428275.1 uncultured Planctomycetales bacterium
CTTCGTCACCCTCGTAGCCTTCGGCGCCTTGCTGAATGGCGAATGGCCTCGCGCGTGCTCGCCGCCTTCGTCCCTACGTCCCTGTTCCCTGAATCCCTGCTCCCTGAATCCCTGCTCCCTTGATCCTCTCGTCCCTTTTCCAAGAGCACTCTCACTCGCCACCTGGTTTCGCCATGCACGTTGCCTACATCCACCAGCATTTCAGTACGCAGAAGGGTTTCACCGGCACGCGCTCGTATGAGATGGCGCGACATCTGATCGAACGCGGCCATCGCGTCACGATGATCTGCGGCGCCGGCGACGTGAGCGACATGGGCCAGACCGCCACGCCCGAGCGTGTGAGCACGCTCGACGTGGACGGTATCACGGTCAAGCGCATCAACCAGCCCTACTCGAATCGCATGGGATTTGTCGCCCGGCTGCGCGCCTTCGGGCGGTTTGCCCGCGAGGCGACGCGCGTGGTCGGGCGGCTCGATGCCGACCTCGTGTTCGCAACCTCGACCCCGCTGACGGTCGGCATTCCCGGCATGAAAGGCGCCCGGCGGCTGCGGGTACCCTTCGTGTTCGAGGTGCGCGACCTGTGGCCCGATGTCGCCATCGCGCTCGAGGTCGTCCGCAACCCGCTGTTGATCTGGTATGCCCGCCGACTCGAACACAGGATCTACCGCGCCGCCCGGCGGATCATCGCGCTGTCGCCGGGCATGAAGGACGGCATCGTGCGCACCGGCTATCCCGACGATCGCGTCACGATCGTTCCCAACGGCTGCGACCTCGACCTGTTCGTGCCGACCGACGAGCCGCTCGACGACGCGCGCTTCGGCCCCCCGGACGAGTTCCGCCTGATCTTCACGGGTGCCCACGGATTGGCCAACGGCCTCGACGCCGTGCTCGACGCCGTCGCGGAGCTCAAGCGGCGCGGCGTCTCGGGCATCCGGTTCGTCTTTCTCGGCACCGGCAGCCAGAAGGCCCGCCTGATGCAGCGCAGCCGCGACGAGGGGCTCGACGGGCTGACGAGCTGGGTCGATCCGATTCCCAAGCTGGAGCTCGCCCGGGTGCTGCCGCGGATGGACGTGGGCATGATGATCCTCAAGAACCTGCCGGATTTCTACTACGGCACGTCGCCCAACAAGTTCTTCGACTACATCGCCAGCGGCCTGCCCGTGCTCAACAATTACCCCGGCTGGCTCGCGGGTATGATCGAGGAGCGCGGCTGCGGCGTCGTCGTACCGCCCGACGATCCGCGGGCGTTCGCCGACGCGGTGCTCGAGCTGCGCGAGGATCCGCAGCGGCTGGCCGAAATGGGCCGCGCCGCCCGCAAGCTCGCCGAAGACCGCTTCGATCGCCGCCGGTTGGCGACCACGTTCGCCGACACGCTCGAGCAAGCGTGTGCGGAAGGACGAGGGAACTGACGGAGAAAGGGATTGAGGGACTGAGGGAGAAAGGGACTGAGGGATTGAGGGACCGAGGGACTGAGGGACGAAGGGATGGTGGGGGCGCGGATACGTGGGGCCCTGGCGAGCGCGCTGACGGCCGCCCGTGGATTCACGGGACTGCGGCAGTATACTTCCGCCGGGAGCTGGACCGAGCTGTAAACCGATGCCGACTGTCCGTTTCATGACAACCGGCGACGCGGCCGACGTGGCCCGTCTGCACGCCGAGTCGATCACCGAGGGTTTCCTGAGTCGCCTCGGACCGCGGTTCCTGCGCCAGTTGTACATCGGTGTGCATCAGGCGGAGGGTTCGTGCGTGTACGTCGCCGAGCACGAGGGCCGCATCCTGGGGTTCTGCGCCTACGCGCGCGACGTGTCGGCGATGTACAAGCGCGTGCTGCGGGCGCGGTTTTTCCGGCTCGGCCTGGCCTCGCTGCCCTACTCGCTCAACCCGCGCCTGCTGCGCGAGATCTTCGACACGCTGCGCTACCCGGCGAAGCAGGCCGCCTGCGACCTGCCGGCCGCGGAGATCCTGAGCATCAGCGTTTCGGCCGAGGCCCGCGGTACCGGAACCGGCCGGGCCCTGCTCGAAGCGGTCTACGAGCGCGCCCGGGCCGACGGCGAAACGAAGATCAAAGTCCTCGCCGGCGCCAAGCTCGACGGGGCGAATCGGTTTTATCAGGCCTGCGGCTTTACCAAGGTCGCCGAGTTGACGCAGCACGGCGAAACCCTCAACGTGTACGTGCGCGCGCTTGAGACGACTTCCTGAACGCCGCGCCGGAGCCCAGGATGGATTTGCAGGCGGTCTTCGATCTTCTGCGCAAGTACCAGGCCTACGCGTTGATCGCGTTCGTGGTCGCGGTGCTCTCCACGCCGATCGCGGCCAACCTCGCGCGGCGCCTGGGCGTGATGGACATCCCGGACCGCGAGCTCAAACCCCACGCCCGCCCCACGCCCTACCTGGGCGGCGCCGCGATCTGCCTGGGCTGGACGATCGCCCTGATCGCCGCGATGGCCCAGGGAATCGTCGCCTGGCCGCAACTGCTGCCGATCATGCTGGGAGGGCTCGCGTTTTCGATCATCGGGCTGATCGACGACGTGTGGGAGATGCCGCCCAAGCTGCGGCTCTCGCTCGGCGCCGTCATCACGACCACCGTGATGCTCTCGACCGGCATCGGCCTGCGTCTGGCGGCCTCGTTCCTGCACCCCCTCCACATCGTGCTGCCCGAGTGGCTGGAGATCATCCTGTCGTTTCTGATGGGGCTGTTCATCGTGCTGGGGGCGTGCAACTCGACGAACCTGATCGACGGACTCGACGGTCTGGCCGCCGGCGTCACGGCGGTCATCTCGCTCGGTTTTCTCGTGCTGGCCACCCACCTGGCGATCGTCGAGTGGGCCCGGCCCGGCAACCCCGTGCGGCTGGTGCTGGCGCTGGCCATGCTCGGGGCCGTGCTCGGCTTTCTGCCGATGAACTTCAACCCCGCCCGGATCTTCATGGGCGACGCCGGCAGCGTGCTGCTGGGCTACAACTGCGGCGTCATGCTGCTGCTGTTCAACGAACGCGGCATTCCCCGCTGGCTGCTCGGCGGCCTGATGGTGTTTGCGTTGCCGATCTTCGACACCGCGCTGGCCATCATTCGCCGCTGGCGCAGCGGACGCTCGATCTTCGCCGGCGACCGCAGCCACTTCTACGACCAGCTCGTCGATCGCGGTCTGAGCGTGCGCACGGTCGTGCTCATCAGCTACCTGCTCGCCGCTTTCTTCGCCATCGTCGGCTGCGTCACGATCTGGCTGCGCCTGCGTTACGCCCTGGTCTTCTACATCATCGTGACCGCGGCGACGGTCGCCGTCGTCGTCAAGACCGGGATGGACCGCCCCGAACGCTCCCCCGCCTCACCCCCCTCCGACTGACCCGTCTTCCCCCCCGTCGTCTCCAAGACGCCCGCCCCGCCGGCGGATAAGATGCACGCTCCGCGGCAGGAGAGCCGCTCCGGCCTGCGCCGGCGGCCGGCGGTGAGGGCTGCGCGCGGCACGCTGAGGCACGATATGACGAACCTGCTGATCTTCGTGGGCGGCATGCTTGTCGGGGGCATCCTGGCGTGGCTGATCGCCGCCGCGCGGGGCCGCGCCGCGCGCGCCGCCGAATCCGGCGAGCTCAGGCAGCGTCTGGCCGCCGCCGAGAGCACCACCGACGAAGTGCGACGTGCGGCGGACCAGCGGGCCGAGGAGCTGGCGAAGCTGCGTGAGGCGCTCCAGAACGAACAGCAGGCGCGCGTCGCCGCCCAGACGCAACGCGAGGAAACGGCCCGCTCGCTCGCGGAGCAGAAGAAGCTGCTCGACGACGCCCAGCAGAAACTGCGCGAGGCGTTCACGGCGCTGTCGGCCGAAGCGCTGCGGAAGAACAGCGAGGCGTTTGCCCGGCAAACCGAGGAGAAGGTCCGCCCGCTCACCGACGCGCTCAAGCGCTACGAGGAGCACCTGCGCGAGATCGAGAAGGCCCGCCAGGGCGCCTACGCCGGCCTGGGCGAGCAGCTCAAGGCGATCGCCGGCACGCACCAGCAGTTGTCGCAGGAGACCAGCAATCTTGTTCACGCGCTGCGCACGCCGCAGGTCAAGGGCCGCTGGGGTGAGCTGCAACTGCGCCGGACGGTGGAGGTGGCGGGGCTCG
>CAYRXN010000236.1:0-5379 GCA_964428275.1 uncultured Planctomycetales bacterium
CCTGTTGCCACCAAGATTAGTCACACCCCACCGAAACACACCAGGCAAGCCCAGATTGGTTGGCGGCGTTGCATGGCATCCGGCATCGCACGGGTTGGGGCGCGCTCCGCGGGTACGAGGCACGCCTTGTCTTGATTTCCCAATTGCGGCCCCTCGGTCCGTTGAGTTGCAGCCGCGGGCCGGGCCGCGGGTATAATCGGCCGGTGACAACTCGCCACGTTTCGTAGTAGTGGGCCGGACATCCGCGTCTTCTCTGCGTCATGTCCGTACATTCCTGGGGAGGTGTTCGATGAAATGGACAGCCGCCGCGACGGTGGTATTGATCGCCGGATTGGCGAGGGCCGAGACGGCTGTGACCGTCGGTGGCCTGGTTGTCGGCCCCGATTCCCGGCCGGTCGCGGGTGCGACGGTATGGTTGGACGTGCGAGGCAGGAACGTCGAACCGGAGCAGCGCTTCCTGGTGAAGACCGGCGCCGACGGCCGATTCGCGTTTCCGCAAACCGTTTCCGAACGGGCCTTCGAGGAACGGGTGTATCGCAGCGTCTGTGCCCGGGACGCGCAGGGACGCGTCGGCTGGCTGTCCCGTTTCGCGCGGGAGCGCGCCGCCAACCTGCGGATCGAGCTGCTCGAACCCGTCTCGTCGCGCTGCCAGCTCGCCGACGACGCGGGAAAGGCCGTCGTCGGGGCAGCGTTCCGGATCTCGTCGTTGAGCGTGGGAAGACCGGGCGACTCGGAGAACTACCTGAGCGTCTTTCCCGAACTCCGCGCCTCGTTCGCCGTCAGCGGTGATGCGGATGGGGACTATGTCTTCACCGGCCTGCCGCGCGGCTGCGTGGTCGGCGCCAGGATATCCGCGGCCTCCCACAGCAGTGCGTGGGTCCAATGGGTTGCGGGCGAAGACTTCGCCGTGCCGCTCGAACGGGGTGGAGTGCTGACCGGCGCGGTGAAGTACGAGGGCCGTCCGCCTCCTGCGAAACCCCTCGAACTCATGCTTCAGTCGCAGGGGAAGCGCCCGCCGCCCCGCGGCACGAACTGCAAAGCCTACCTCGTTGTTCCGTCACCTCTGGAAGTGGACGCGGAAGGACGGTTCACCGTCGAGGGTTGTCCCGTCGGACGCTACCGCGTCGTGCAGTCCGACCGCAACGTGCCGGCTTTCTACATCGACGACGACGTGCGGTTCGAGATCAAGTCCGGCGAGACGACACACCTGCAAATCGTGGCGCGGCCGTGCGTGTCTCTCCGGGGGCGCGTGGTCGACGCCGCGCGGGGCGCAGGCGTCGCCGGGGCGGAGGTCAAGGTGTGCTGGACCGATGATTCCGGCACGATCCGCCATACGCGCAGTGCCGTGACCGATGCGCACGGAAACTACCGGGCGCTCATCAGGCCGGGACGCTTGCTGGTCGCCATCTCACGCCTGCCGGAATCGTACCTGCCCAAGCCGACCTTCGACTGGAGTAAGAAAGTCGACGTAACCGACGACTGCGCGTGGCCGCCGATCGAAGTCAGCCCGGCGGTCGAAGTGCCCGGTATCGTGGTCGACGAGCGGGGCCAGCCGGTCGCGGGGGCCGACGTGATCGTGGTCGTGAGTCGGCCACAGCTATTCGATTCCGGCAACTCGCAGTCGAAGATCGTCAGCGGTTCCGATGGTACGTTCACGTGTCCGCGGCTCGATCCGAACGACACCGTTCCGTTCCGGGCCCGCACGCAGGATGCCGTGACCGACGGTGCGATCATCATCACCCCCCGGGAGTTGACCGAGCCGTTGCGGCTGGTGGTTTCCGAGAAGAACGCGTTTCGCCTCCGCGGCCGGGTCGCCGATCAGCGCGGCAAGCCGATCGCCGGTGCGAGCGTCCGCATCGTATGGAAGGCGCAGTTCGCGAGCCGTTACTCCAGCGGGTACGGACTTGCCAAGACGCTGGGCGAGACGACGACCGACGCCGAGGGCCGGTTCGAGTCCGGCGTGCTCTGGCCGAAGGACGAGTACACAGTGGAGGTGTTCGCGGAGGGCTACGTCAGGGTGCGGATGCCCGCGGTCACCGGGGTCGGAGGAACCTGCGAAGACATCGGCGCTATCGTGCTCAGGGATTCGGGGCGAACCCTGGTCGGCCGGGTGCTGAACGCCGAGGGGAAGCCGGTGCCCCACGCAACCGTGTTCAACTCCGGCGACGGCTACGCGCCGGCGCGTGCGACGACGGACTTGCAGGGTCGTTTCAAGCTCGAGCGGCTCTTCGATGGCCCGGTCTGGGTGTGCGTGGAGCGCGCGGGGTATCGTTTCACGGCCCGGCGTTTCGATGCGGGGGCGCACGACGTGACCATCAAGCTCGTTCCGAGCGATGCTCCGCCGCCGGCGTCAGCCTCGCCGGCGGTTTCGTTCGAGGAGCAGAAGCGTCTGGCGCGGGCGCTGCTCGAACGGCTGTGGGAAACGCCGGGAGTCGATGACGGGTCCAGTCTCGGCACGATCATCGCCTGCATGGCCCGGATCGATCCCGAGACCGCGCTCGAATGGACCGCGCAGATCGACGGCCGCTACGCCGACACCGTTCGTGCCGTGGTGGCGCGACAAATCGCCGCCCGAGACGCCGACCAGGCGATCACGTTGCTGGCCGACCAGGATTCCCGGCGTGCCCTGCGCGTGCTGGTCGAGGCCATCAAGCGGCTGGCGGACTCCTCGCGCGACAAGGCCCTGCGTTTGGCGGAGGAGGCGCTCGCCCGGGCCCGTGCCCTGGACGAACCCGACCGCACGCGGGAACTGGCGCGGATCGGCACGTGGGTGGTCAAGCTCGGACGCGAGCGCGCCGGCCGAGCCCTGATCGAGGAAGCGGCTGCCGCCGCCGGGAAGCTGGCGACCGGGGGGAGCGATTCGTTCATCCGTATCGCGGTCGCCCGAGCGATCGCGCCGTTCGATCGCGATCGGGCGCTGAAGCTGGCGAACGCAACGGCCGCGGACGCCGAACCCGCGACCCTGGGGCACGCCGCGATCATGATCGCGCCGTTCGACTTCGCCGAGGCGCGCGCGATCGTCGATCGAATCGACACGCACTATATCCCGGATCAGTTCAGGCGCGGCGTGGCCTACTTCGCGTCCCGCGCCCATCCAGCAGAAGCGATCGAATACGCGCGCGGCATCACCTCGAGCGAGTACCGGGCGCTGACGCTCGGCTGGTTGGCGGAGGCCGTCGCCGAACGCGATCGAAAACAGGCCTGGTCGCTGATCGACGAGGCGATCGGGATCGTCGTGGATGATCCGGCCGTTTGCCTGTCGTGGGGTGGGGACAGCCCGGGTCGCAGCGGAATCGCCGCCTTCCTCGCGATCCATGCCAAGCGGGTCGGGTATCCCGATCTCGATCGACTCGTCAGGCGGGCGATCTCCCTCCGGCCGACGCCTTCCATGTCTTACCAGCCTCACGACGCCATTCTTGCGCAGGTGTATACCGCGGCGTTGCTCGCGGAAGTCGATCCCGGCGTCGCCGCCCAGTTGCTGCGCGACCTTGAGCCGCGCTGGAAGTCGTCACGGGTGCCGGTGTACCGCCGATCCAGTCTGCAGACCGCGTTCGCACTGGCCGATCCCAGGCATGCCTGCGAGCTGGCCGCCGCGCGACTGGACAAGTTCGATCCCGACCAGGAAGAGTTGGGGCACACCGGCGTGTTGAACGTCGTGAGCATCCTGACGACCCCGCCCGACCAGCGCCGCCTCAGACGATGGCTGTTCGGCGCGACCGTGCCTTTCTGGTATCCCGATGAGGAGACGCGGTGATGCGATCGCGATACTTCCTCATGTTGTTCGTGCTGTTGTTTCCGTGGTCGGCGGCCGCCGGTGCCGGTGAAGCGCACTTCGCCTTTCACGACGAAGCCACCTTTGCCGGCCGAAGCGTGCTCCACTTCCGCGGCATCACGCTCAAGACCCGGCCGTTGTCCGACGTACCGGCCGAGGGCCCCTTCGACGCGGACAGCCGCTTCGGTCTGCTCCAGGTCGGCGATGGGCCCGGATCCGCCCGGGCGTTCGTCTGGTCCGGCCGGGACGAATCGCCCTCAAAGCTGTGGTTCGACGCCGACGGCGACGGGCGTCTGGCAGCGAACGAGCAACTGGACTTTGCCGGCACGCGCGTCGAAGTCCCCGTCACCGTGCGCTTCTCGTCGGATGATCGCGTCGGCGAAGTCACGCGCACGCTCGTCATCCGGCGGGCCGCGTTCGGCGGCGGGCTGCAATACGCCATCAGAGGGTATCGAACCGGCACGTTGCGCGTGGGCGGGGGCGCGCATCGGGCGGTGCTGATCGACGGAAACGCCGACGGCCTGCTCCATGGGCCCGGGGAGGATCGCATCTGGATAGACCTGAACGACGACGGCGTGTTCGACGGTTTTGGCGAACGCTTCCCGCTGGGCAAGCCGATCCACGTCGCCGGCGAGGTGTACGCCGTCAGCGCCGACGCCACCGGCGAGCGCGTGCGGGCGTGCCGCCGTTCGGACAAGACCGGCCGGCTGCGCCTGACGCTGTTCGAGCGCGGCGACCCCGCGGTGCAGGACTTCTCTGCCACCCTGGTCAGCGACATCGGGGAACTGGTCCGCGTGACCGGCCTCGACGAGCCGACAGCGCTGCCGGTGGCCGCATACCGGGTCAAGTCGCTCGCGATCCGCCTCAAGGATTCCAAGGGTCTGGTCTGGTCGTATGTGTTCGGGGGCCGCGGCCGACCCGACATCGTGGTCAGGCAAGGCCGGGAAACGCGTGCCGCGCTGCTCAGCGGCGTGAAGTTCGAGCTTCGCATCACGCCGTTGCGACAGCGATCCATTTTGTACGATGAGCTTTCCGTCTCGCCGCAACTGGTTTCCGAGCGGGGACTGTACCTGGGGGGTTGCACCGCGGGCGAACGAACCGGCCGCGACCGCGCGGCGACCATCTCGCTGCTGAGCGGAGACGGTAAGAAGATCCTCGACGTGCAATCGGGGTTTGCCTGAGGCGCGCTGTGTTCGCGCTCCGTGCGAGTGCCGCGAACCAAGTTCGGCAGGTACAAGCTGCTGGTCGAGCTCGACACCGGCCCGCTGGCCGGGGTCGTCCGCCTGACACACGATCTGGCGTCACGCTGACCGCGTCTGTACGGCCCCGCTCCGGACAGCGCGTCGGCCCGGCGCAGCCTGGCGATGATCTGTTCGGGGCTGTTGCCACTGGCGTTTCATCGGGCGCCTCCAGTCGCAGCCATCGGCTGCGCCGCCGCCTGCCAGAGCCTCTCATGACACCTGGACCGGTTCTTGGGGAGCAGGTCAACGGTGATCGGTGGCATCAGATTCCGACTTTCCGGTGCCTGGCGCGCAACGCGGTACAGGGCGGGAAGGGGGCAAAGCCGCGCTACGGGTATTGTCGTCGGAGTGAACCATCCATCGAGG
>CAYRXN010000237.1:0-5604 GCA_964428275.1 uncultured Planctomycetales bacterium
CAGCGCAACGCGTGGAGAAAGCTGCCTTCCAACCCCCGCGACAGGAACTAAGCAGATGGATCAGCAGAAACGGAACGTCGCGCTAGCCGTGGTGGCGGTGGTAATCATCGCCTTCGCGGGGTACCGATTGATCACGAACCGTTCCGGAGCCGCCTTGCAGTTTCCCGACGAATTCGCCGCCGCGGGCGTCTGTCTCAACTGCAGGCAGGATGCAACGATCACCTTCCATCCCGGAGAGAAACCACCCTATCACTGCGAGGGTTGCGGCGAGGATGCCGTGTACCTGTGGTGGTTCTGCAACGACTGCAAGTACCGCTTCATTCCTGAACTCATCCGCAAACCCGGCGAGCCGCCTCGACCGACACCGTACCCCGTGTGTACCCACTGCGGTTGCGCCGATGTCTCCGGCTGGGATCCCGAGAATCCCTACCAGGTGCCGCAGGGCGACGCGCCGCTGCCGAAGTGGCCGTAGGGGGGCGCCCCGGAGATGAACCCGCACGGGTCGCGCCGCGCCTCGGCGGTGCGCGAACCGCACCGATTACGGGAGGGACCGCGCGCCACGGGCTCCTGCTGGCCGGAGGCGCCGATGCCCGGGGAACTCAGTCGCCCAGGCAGGTTCCCACCGCGCGGGCCATCGCGATCAGCGGGTCGTCGGGGCCGATGAGCCGCTGCTTGTTGGCGACCGAAGCGATCTCGACCGTGTCGGTCTTGCCGTTGCGCATCACGACGAGCCGGTTCCATTCGTGCGTCGCCACCATCTGAATGGCCTTGTAGCCGAACTGGGTCGCGAGCACGCGGTCGAACGCCACGGGCGTTCCGCCGCGCTGCACGTGGCCGAGGATCGTGGCGCGGGTCTCGCGGTGGGTCCGGGCGGCGATCTCCTCGGCGAGTACCGTGCTCACGCCGCCGAGCCGGATCGGGTCCGGGCTGTCGTGGACGACCTTGTTGACGATCTGCTCGCCGCCGCGGGCCCGGGCGCCTTCCGAGACGGCGATCAGCGTGAAGCGTTTGCCACGCTTGGAGCGGTCGACGCAGGTCTTGCAGATGCTCTCGATGTCGTAGGGGATCTCGGGGATCAGGATCACGTCGGCCCCGGCGGCGATGCCGGCCTGCATCGTCAGCCAGCCGGCGTTGCGCCCCATCAGCTCGACGAGCATGACGCGGTGATGACTCGATGCGGTCGAGTGAATGCGGTCCAGACATTCGGTGGCGGTCTGCACGGCGGTCGTGAAGCCGAACGTGATATCGGTGTGCATCAGGTCGTTGTCGATCGTCTTGGGAACGCCGATGCAGGGAACGCCGTGGGCGATCAGGTTGGCCGCTCCCGACATCGTGCCGTCACCGCCGATACAGACCAGCGCGTCGATCTCGCGTTCGCGGATGTGCTCCATGACCCGGCTGGTGACGTCCTCGAAGATCGGTTTGCCGTCCTTGTCTTCGCCGATGGCAAAATGCGTGGGATCGGCCTTGTTGCTGGTCCCGAGAATCGTCCCGCCCGCGGTGAGGATGTTCGAGACGTCGTCGATCAGGAGCCGGCGCATGCGGTTGCGGATCAGGCCGAGAAAGCCGTCCTCGATCCCGATCACGTCCAGGCCGAGCTTGTTGATCGCGGCCTTCGTGACGACGCGGATGACGGCGTTGAGGCCGGGGCAGTCGCCGCCGCCGGTCAGAATACCGATTCGATGGATGCGCTCGCGTTTGATGGTCACGGCAGATCCTCCACAGTGCATCGGTTTTATCGGCAAGTGTACCGCCGATCTTGACGACCTGCCCGTGCGGGCGCCTGTACGGGCGCAGGTGCCGCGCCGCGTTGCGGTAGGGGGGCTGACAGGGGCGCGAGTCGGCAGCACCGGCCGCGCCGCCGTCATGCGCGGCCCGCCCCCCCCGGACATTGTACCCGACGTCAAGATGCGGCGACGAACGTGATGTCCACCTCGACCGTCGCGTCCAGCGGAAGCTTGGCAACACCCACCGCCACGCGCGCGTGCGAGCCGGCGTCGCCGAATACGTCCTTGATGAAGTTGCTGGCACCGTTGGCGACCAGGTGCTGCTCGCTGAAGTCGGGCGACGAGGCCACGTACACCACCACCTTGAGCACACGCTCGATCCGGTCGATCCCGCCGGCGGCCTCCGCGCCGACCGCGACCGCATTGAGCGCACAAAGCCGGGCGGCCTCCTGGGCGGCTTCCAGCGTCTGCTCGCGGCCGGCCTGGCCCGTATAAGCCACCTTGCCATCCCGGACGGGAACCTGCCCGCTCAGGATGCACAACTGACCGTAACGCGCGAACGGCACGTACGCCGCCACGGGCTTGGGTACCGGCGGAAGCGCGATTCCCATTTCCGCCAGTCGTTCACTCGGTTTGCTCATGGTCCGATTCTCCACTTCCGGGCTCGTCGCCGCCCGGCTCGCCAGCGCCGGCGGCGGCGGCTTCCAACCGATGATCCGTCTCCGGGGCGCCGGTCTCCGGCTCGCGCTGCGCTGGCGGCACCGCCGAAACGGCCTGCGCCCCGTCCGCCGCGTGCGACGCCGATTCCTCGGCCGCCCGGTCGGCTGCCACGATGTCTTGCGCCGACGCCCGCCCGATCGTTTCGCCGGCCAGCGGCGGCCGCGCCGCGGATTCGGCGTGGAGGGCGTCCGGCTCGTCGTACTCCGGAACCTCGTCGAGGATGAACAGGTAAATCTCGCCGTGGAGCGAGTCCTGTTCGGCCCGCAGGCGGTGGTTGCGGATCAGTTCGAGCATCGCCAGGAACAGTCCGATGATCTCGGCCCGGCTGTCTCGCTCGGCGAACAGGGCCTGGAACTTCGTCGGCCCGCGCCGCTCGATCGTGTCGAGAATCAGGTCGGCATACTCGCTGATCGGCGTATCGTCGTAACTGATCTCGTGCAGCCCCGGCCCCTGGCCGATGGCCGCCATCACCCGGCCGAAGGCCGCCAGCAGGTCCCAGACCTGCGCTTCTTCGAGCTCGACGCCCTCCAACTCCCGCGGCAGGTTCGCCGGCCGGCGAACGTAGCGCTTCTGGCGTTCGTCGGCGGCCCGGCCCAGCGCTTCGGCCGCGTCCTTGAACCGCTTGTATTCGAGCAACTGGCGCACGAGCGACGCGCGCGGATCGTCGTCTTCGTCGCCGGCCTCCAGCGGCGGCGACGGCAGCAGCGCCCGCGACTTGAGCTCCACCAGCGTGGACGCCATCACCAGAAAGTCGCCGGCGGCGTTCGGGTCGAGATGCTCCAGCAGCTTGACGTATTCGAGGTACTGCTCGGTCAGCCGGGCGATGCGGATGTCCTGGATATCGACCTCGTCGCGCCGAATCAGATAGAGCAGCAGGTCGAGCGGCCCCGTGAACACGTCAAGCTGTACGCGATAACCCTCGGTCACACTTTCCCTGCCTGCTCCATCCTGCCGGAAGCGCTCACACTCCGTCGATTTCGACCCGTCGCGGCCGCGTCCTCCCGGCTCACGGCCCGGCGGTCACGAGACCGCAGGCGTCGCGGACGTCGGCCATGACCTCCCGGGCCACCGCCCGGGCCTTGGCGGCCCCGCGGGCGAGCACGTCCTCCACGTCGTCCGGGCGGGCCAGCCAGCGCTCGCGGATCTCACGCCTGCTTCCGAAACGTTCCTCGTACAGCTCGACCAGGCGTTTCTTGACCTCGCCGTAGCCCATGCCGCCGGCGCGATAGCGCTCTTCCCACGCCCGCACTTCGTCGGCCCCGGCCATCAGCCGCAGCAGGGCGAAGACGTTGCATCGCTCCGGGGACTTCGGCTCCTCGACCGGCGTGCTGTCGGTCTTGATACCCATGATCCGCTTCCTGGCCTGCTTGGGCGGCATGAACAGGTCGATCGTGTTGCCGTAGCTCTTGCTCATTTTCTGCCCGTCGACGCCGGGGACCACCGGCGCCTCGCCCAGCAGGGGCTCGGGCCGGCGGAACACCTCGCGGAAAGTGTTGTTGAAGTACCCGGCCATGTCCTGCGTCATTTCGATATGCTGCTGCTGGTCTTTGCCCACCGGCACCAGGTCGCTGCGGTAGATCAGGATGTCGGCGGCCATCAGCAGCGGGTAGCTGAACAGCCCCATCGAGACGGTCAGCCCCTTGGCGACCTTGTCCTTGAACGAATGCGCCCGCTCCAGCAGCCCCTTGCCCGTGACGGTCGAGAGGATCCACGCCAGCTCGGTCACTTCGGGAACGTCGCTTTGGCGAAACAGCGTGGCCTTTTCGGGGTCGAGCCCGAGCGTCAGGTAGTCGATCGCCACGTCGCGCGTCAGCGCTCGCAGCCGGTCGGCGTCGCGCACCGTGGTCAGCGAGTGGTAGTTCGCGATGAAATAGAAGCACTCGTGCTCGTCCTGAAGCTCGATGTGCTGCTTGATGGCTCCGAAGAAATTGCCCAGGTGCAACGTCCCGGAAGGCTGGATTCCCGACAAAACGCGCATACACGCCTCTCCCTGCCCGGCCGCTGGCCGGGTCCGACCAACAGATCAAGAAGGTACCAGTAGACCACGGAATCGCACCGCCGACAAGCGCGCCGCCATGGCCGCTCGTCACGACAGGTCGGAAATCCTCGCGGCGTCCGGCGGCTCCTGAGGGCTCGTCCATGCCCCGATCAGCGCGGCCGCTTCGAGGTCGGTGAGGAGTTGGTTCTTCGGCCGGCGGCCGCGCCATACCTCGGCTGCCCAGCCCCCGTTTCTCATCCGCAGGATCAGCAGACTGTCGGCGGGCGTGTACAACTGCATCGTCTCCCCGAGTCGCCGTACCAGATGCCGCCGGAGAACGAGACCGCCCGGCACGAGATACCAGTCGCTCAGCGCCCACCGCACGAGTACCGCGGACAAGGCGAAGATCACGAAGATCGACACCCACATGTACACGATGATCCGCGAGCGCTGGATCGCGATCTGGATGATCCCGTTGATCAACTGCGGCAGGACGACAAGCAGCGGAATCCCCATCTTCACCATCAGGCGTCGCCAACGGTTCGGCCGGCGCGCGGCCGTCCCCGCCCCGTCGCCAAGCGCAAACGTCTCCGCAAGCGAGCGGAGCGACGGGTGCGTTTCATCCAGCGGCAGCGGCTCGAACCGTACCGGAATCGGCTTGACCGGCGGGGCGGGGCGGCGCAGCGAAACGTACCGAACCACCAACCCCCGCAGGTCGTGGGCGCTTGCGACCGCGTTGAGGTACCCCACGACATAGCGTGCGTCACGCCACGGGGCATCGAGCACGGACTTTACGGCCTCGAACGCCTCCGGCGGCAGCGTCTCGCAGGACACGTCGTAACGGTCCCCTTTTCGCATCGTCACCGTGACGACGTGCACACGGGCGGACGCGACTCCGGCCGAACCGGGCGGCCCGGCTGCCGGGCCGCCGTCGAGGGCCGCGGCGGGGGAGGGCGGTACAGCAGACCCGCGCGGAGAAGAATCGGGTGGAGGCGAATCCATCGCACAGTTCCAGGCGGGGCCGCCAGCCGGCAACGCCGGGCCGCGAAACACGTTTCCGACCCGGCGTTGCCGTGCTGTGTGCCAGCGTGCCGGCACCGGAGGGGGGACTCAGCCGCGGCCCTTCTCGTAGTATTGCGCGACCTTGTCCCAGTCGACGACGTTCCACCAGGCCTTGAT
>CAYRXN010000238.1:0-11847 GCA_964428275.1 uncultured Planctomycetales bacterium
AAAACACACCGCCGATGGACGCCTCCGGGCGTCACAGGCAAGGGTGAAAAGGTGCGGTAAGAGCGCACCGCGCGGCCGGTGACGGTCGCGGCAGGGTAAACCCCACCGCCAGCAAGCCCAAATAGGGGGCGATGAGTCGGCCCGGCTCGCTATCAGCCCCGGGTAGGGCGCACGAGTCCGCCGGCAACGGCGGGCCCAGATGAATGGTCGCCACCCCCGCGTGGAGCACCCGGCGGATGCCACCGGCGAGGCGCGCCGCCCGGCGCGCCGCGCGGGGGGACAGAATTCGGCTTATCGGCCCACTCTGCCATGTTTCCCGGCGCGAATCGAACCAGCGCGGTCGCGGACCGCGCGCTCAACCAGAGGCACGTGCCCGAGCGCTACCCCCAAGACCGCGCCATACTACGGTCCACTGTGGGCGGTCTCCGACAATCGCCGCGCCCGGAGTTTCCACGGGACCTGTTCCAGCGGCTTACCGCCCACTTCCGCGTAGGGGTATACGAAGAAGTTCAGTGGCGGCCCCGCCTGCGCGGGAACCAGCACCAGGTCCCGGCCGACGGTCAACTCGATGCGGTCGGCGGGCAGCCTGCCGAAGTAGTCGTCGAAGCGTCCGGACTTCCTCGCCTCGCTCGCGTCGACCGGAATCCAGCCTCGGTCGGCCTCGTAGATTTCCGCCCAGCAGTGATAGCCGGTGATTTCGGTCGCGCGGCCATCGGTCGGGAGCGGAAAGCCGATCACGAAACGCGCGGGGATGCCCTGGCTGCGGCACATGCCGATCAACAGCGAGTGGAAGTCGGTGCAGTTGCCGAACTTCGATTCGCACGCCCACAGCGCATCGCCACGACCCCATCCGCGGCCCCGCTTGCTGTACCGCATCGTGCGGACAACCTCGTCGTACAGCGCACGGATCCGCTCGCCCGCCGTGTGCTTGCCGCCTGCCGCATCGCGGGCACGGGCCGCGACCGGCCCGTGGAGCGCGATCCGTCGTTGTGGCTTGAGGTAGCGCTGGGGATCCAGCGGCGTCCGCGGAGCAGCCACCGACGACGGAATCAGCGAATACGGCGACCGCTCGACCAGGCAGCGGACTTCGACAAACGCCGACGGGTCCGACTCGATTCTCGGCTCGACGTACACGAAACGGTTGCCGAGTGCGTCACGGTTGATGTCGAACGATCCCGGAGCAGCGACAGCCAGCGAACGCACATGCTGGTGCGCGTTGTCCGCGGGCAGTGGTATCCACAGGCGCGGCGTGTCGGCGCCGCGGGCCGCCGCCCAGGAAAGCGCGACTCGAAGTTCGATCTCGTAACGGGCCGGCTCGACCCACGGATCGAAAGCCGCCGCGGAAACGGCCACCGTCGTTACCAGCAGCGACACCGCAAGCGGCGGATTCCAGGCGCTGCGCATGGGTAATCTCCGGAACAGGCGGCGGCGCCGTCTACGTCGAACCGGTCCGATACAGCGCTGCCTTCGCGATTGCCTCCCGCACCGCTTCCGGGACGAGATAGCGGATGCTCAGCCCCGCGCCAACCCGCGCGCGGATGTCGGTTGCCGAAATCTCGACCAGCGGCGACGGAACGAGGTGCGCCAGGATGCGTCCGGCCTGTTCGGGGCTGAGAAACGACTCGAGCGCCGCCCGGCTGGGCGCGGGGACACCCGGGCGCCCCACGGCCACCAGCGTGCACGCGTCGGCCAGCTCGCCCACGCGATACCACGTGTGCAGTTCGGCCAGGCTGTCCATCCCGACCAGCCAGTACAGGGCGGTGTCCGCCGGCAACGCTTGGCGAAAATGGCGTACGGTAAGGAGCGTGTAGTTGGGGCCGGCCTGGCGCGTTTCCCAGTCGCTTACCTCGAACAGCGGGTCTTCTGCGACCGCGCGCCGGCACAGTTCAACCCGGTGGTCGGCGGGAGTGAGCGCGACATTCTGTTTGTGGGGCGGCGATGCGCTGGGGATCAGGATGATCCGCTCGGCTGCGATCGCTTCGGCCGCCGCGCGCGAGACGATCAGGTGTCCGTGGTGGATGGGATCGAAAGAGCCGCCGAAGAGGAGTACGCGTCTCAAGGCTGGGGTTCCCAGGGCAAGGTCTCAGGCTACGTCGCGTCGGTGCAGGGCCGCCTCGAGCTGCGGCACCAGGTCCGCGAGTTCGCCGAGCCCGGGGTGGATACGCAGCGCCAGGCGGTAGGCCTCCAGGGCACCGGGGAAGTCCCCCTGTTCCACGCGGACGTGTCCCAGTCCCGCCGCCGCCGCGTAGTGCCATGGGTTGTGGTCGAGCGTCGCCGCGTAGGCCGTCTCCGCCGCTTCGAATCGTCCCATCTCGTGCAGGGCCATGGCGAGCTGGTGGCGGGCCTCGGCGTAGTCGGGTTCCTCCGCGATGATGGCGGCCAGGGCATCGATCGTGGCGGTGCCGGCGGCACCGTTGCCGGCGATTACCTCAGCCAGGCGGGCACGCGACCGGTCGGAGCCCGCTCGCATCCAGATCGACCAGAGCGCGTCTTCGATGGCGGTGGTGATGTCGGGGGCGGCCAGAGCCAGCAGCAATACGAGTGTCTGGCACTCTGACATCTGTCCCACGAGCCCCAGGCATCGCACCGCGGCGAGTGCCACCTGCGGATCGGGGCTGTGGGCGAGTTCACACAACTGCTTGTTTGTATAGTGCTTACGCAACACACACAGGGCCCGGGCGACATCCGCGTCCAGGAGTCCGCCGACGGCTTGCAGAAACGCCTGTTCCCGATCCTGCTCCACGGTGCGAAGACTCCTTGCGCAACGACCCGGTCGCGCGCGCTGGCCGATCTTGATAGAACTCCCACTGTTGGGGCTGGCCGCCGATGTGCGACGCGGACCAGAAAGCCCCGGATGGGCCACCTAGGCCCATCGAACCTGGAGACACCGCGACCGCTGATCGTGTCGGTAGCCACCGGCGCGGCGCTTGCGTCTGACTCCTTTTCGAGCATACCAGGATTGCCCGCCGACCGTCAATGTTTTTCGGGCCCCTGCGCGACGCGGCGGCTCGGTGGCGGCCGTCCGACTGCTCGTGCTGATGCGCCGCGCGTTTCGAGCGATACGCTGAGGACGGCACGGGGGATGATTCGAACGGCCCGCGGCCGTTCCCACTCGCAGGCGGTCCCTTGGCCCGTTTGACCCGAATCCGGGCGAGCTATAGGCTTTGAGGACGCGCGGACAGCTTGCGGGGAGACGCCGGTCGCTGGAAAAAGAACGCACCGACGCCGCGCACGGAGTGCAATGCGGGAAGGATCGGAACGCCGTTGGTTGACAGGCACGCACAATCCGGGAACAGCACGCGAAAGGCGCGTCAGGGACGCCGCAGACCGGCGCGGACCAAAGAGCCGCTGGTAACGCAGATCGCGTCCTTCGTCGATTTGTTCGTCTGGCTGCTCGTGCTCAAGACCTTCTTCTTGCCGTTGTTCATCATCCCGACCGGCTCGATGGCCGAGACGCTGATGGGCGCGCATGCGACCTGTACGTGCCCGAATTGCGGCTACGAGTTCCCCGTCGGCTTTCACACTCCCGGCGGTCCCAACGTCGTGCAGTGTCCGAATTGTCGCTACCAGCAACCCACCCAGCGCGATACGCCCTCGGGCATACGGCTCAACAAGAAGGCCGGAGATCGGATCGTCGTCAATGCCTGGCCGTTCGACATCGGCGGCCGGCTCGGGCCGCAGCGCTGGGATGTCGTCGTCTTCAAGAACCCGAACGAGCCCGATGTCAACTACATCAAGCGGCTGATCGGCCTGCCCGGCGAGACGATCGAGATCATCGACGGCGACGTGTGGGTGCGCAAGCCCGGTGAAGACCGACTGCACCCCGCCCGAAAGACGAAATACGCGCAGCAGGCGCTCTGGTTTCCCTGTTTCGACCAGGACTACCTGCCGCGCGAGGCCGCACAGGACTGGGTCGGTGCGCCCGTCAGCCGCGACCTGCGCCGCCATCAGCCGCGCTGGCCGCCGTATGCGCCGCGCTTTCAGCCGGTCGGCGAATCGGGCGGTTGGCGCGATCTGGACACGCGCATGCCCGTGTTCGACGGGGCGGCCTTGCCGCGACGCGAGGTGCAGTTTGTCTCGCAACCTGGCGACGATGCTCCCCCGGCGCGGATCCTGGATACCTATGGGTACAACAGCAATCTCGTGATCGCCTACCACAACGTTACGGACGTGCGTTTGTCCACCGACGTGCGTTTCGAAGGCGGCGATGGGTACGTGGAGCTGGTCATTTCGAAGTACGAAGATGTTTTCTACGCCCGGTTGCGAGCCGACGGGCGGCTGACGCTGGCCCATGAGAACCGCGCGCAGCCCGGACGCGAACAGTGGGGTCAGACGCAGGTGCGGCTCCCCGCCGGTCAGTTCGTGCGTCTCGCGCTGGGGCAGGCAGACTACGCCGTCGCGGTGGAGTTTGACGGCCGGACGGTGCTGGCAAGCAGCCGGGACCAGTATCCGATCACGGCGGCCGAGGCCCGCAACCGCTCCCGACTGGGCATGATACCCACGATTCGGATCGCCGCGGCGCGTGTGTCCGCGTCCTTTGCCCACGTGCGGATCGATCGCGACATCTACTATACCAGCGGCAACCTGCGCGACCGGACCGCTGCCGGCGGCGGCAAGCCGGGTACGGGAACCCAGGGGCATCCGATCACGCTCAAGGACGACGCCTACTTCGTTTGCGGCGATAACAGCCCGGCGAGCCTTGACAGCCGCGCGTGGAGCGCACGCAGCCTGGGGCTGCACTTGCGCAAAGCGTACGAGCAAGGTCGCTACGACATCGGAACGGTGCCGGCCAGCCAGATGATCGGCCGCGCGTTTTTCGTGTACTGGCCGGGGTTCCTCCCCCTGACGCCGGGCGGGCCGAACCTCCTGCCCGACATCGGTCGCGTACGCTGGATTCATTGACGGTGATGGCGTCTCCCGATTCGTCCCAGCCGCCGCCTTCGCCGACCACGCCGTTGCCGCCGGCCGTCCGCGATACGCCGGCAAGCGCGGGCGCCCGACGCACGCCGGTTGCGCTGCTCGTCATGGAGTCTGTTCAGGCGGTCCTGACCGCGCTGATGCTGGCGTTCGTGTTCCGGGCGTTCTTCGTCGAGGCGTTTGTCATTCCGACCGGTTCGATGGCACCGACGTTGCTCGGCCGCCATGCCACGATGCTCTGTCCCGTGTGCGGGTGGGAGATCAATTACGGCCCCGAGGCGGGGGTGCGTGACCGCCACGCGCCGTTCGTGGCGCCGGCACTGGCCTACTGCCCGAATTGTCACACGCGGATTCCGCTGGATCGGGTGCCGATCCGACCGCGTGGTGGCGACCGCATCCTCGTCCACAAATGGCCCTACGCGCTGGGAGGCTGGCTGGGGCCCCGCCGCTGGGACGTGATCGTGTTCCGGGACCCCTCGGACCCGACCCAGAACTATATCAAGCGTCTGGTCGGCCTGCCCGGCGAGACCGTCGAGATCATCGACGGCGACGTGTTCATCCGACGCGCGCGCGAGGACCGTCCCCACATCGTGCGCAAGACCCCCGCGGCCCAGCGATCGCTCTGGTTCGTCGTGTTCGACCAGGACTACCTGCCTGGTGACGACCAGCGCGCCGGCCGTCCGCCTGCCTGGGTGAACCTCGCCGCTGATGCCGCCGCCGGGGCCTGGACCGGTCTGGATTCACGGGTGATTCGATTTGACGCGTCCGATGACCGCGAGCACGTGATCACGTTTTCGCCTATCGGCCCCGCGGCGCACCAGTATTTCCAGGACATCTACGGCTACAATCACGGCACCGGCGGCAACTACGTCGCCGACGTGCGGATCACGGCGGACGTGACTCTGAACGGGGCGGGACCAGCCGGCTGGATGCGGTGGGAGATCCAGTGCAACGATCGGCGCTTCTCGGCGACCTTCCGCCCCGACGGGGAGGTCACGCTGGCGAGCGAACCGGCCGGCGGAGGGGAGCGGACGCGGCTCGGGGCCGCACGGATCGGTCCGCTGCGCACCGGCCGGCCTGTGCGGTGTGAATTCGGCCACGTGGACTACCGGGTTTACGTCGAGGTTGACGGGCGCCGGCTTCTGGCGACGACCGATGCCCAGTACGGCCCGGACGTCGAGCGTCTGCGGCGTCTGCGCCGCATCGCGCCGCCGCGACTTCGCATCGCCGCGGCGGGCGTGCCGCTGACGCTGGAGCACCTGCGGGTGGACCGCGATGTGTATTACACGTACAGTCGGCACAACAGCTACCGGGCGTATGCAGGGCACGGGTTTCGACTTGGTCCTGACGAGTACTTCGTCCTGGGCGACAACAGCCCGAACAGTTTCGACAGTCGGGAATGGTTTCAAGCGGGCCTGCATCTGCGCCGGGCGCTGAACTCCGACGCGTACCGCGTGGGCACCGTGCGGTCCGATCAGATTGTCGGCCAGGCGTTTTTTGTGTATCTTCCGGGCTTGCTGCCGATCGACGAGCGGGGCCGGTGGCACGTACCCGATGTCGGTCGCATGCGGTTCGTCCGATAGTCAAGTAGTTTCGCAATACGGAGTTACAGCCGCGCCGCTTGTCAACATCGTACGGACGGGAAAACGCTGGGTTCTCTGTGCGGCAATACATGAGCACCTCCGCAACTGATCCGGTGCGCGTTTTCGTGGAATCCGGCCGGTGTTTGTGATGTAACTCTTTACTTGGTCGTTTGTTGTGTCGCTCCGTTTCCGTCGGGAGCCTTCCGCACCGGGGAGCGCGCGGCGGCGTTCGGTGTTCGCGGAACTACCCGCTTCACGGTAGGCGCACGCGAGTTGTCAACAAGTTATCCACAAAGGATTCCCGGCCGGGTTGCCTTGTCATGTTACTCAGCGCTGATAAGCTGGTGAAGTCTTACAACGGCCGAACCGTCGTAAACCGCGTAAGTTACGATGTGGCAGATGGCGAAATCGTCGGGCTGCTCGGTCCCAACGGCGCGGGCAAGACAACCAGCTTTCGCATGACCGTGGGTATGATCCAGCCCGAGGGTGGCCGCGTTCGCTTTCTCGATCGCGACATCACCGGCCTGCCCATGTACAAGCGGGCCCGCCGGGGCATCGGCTATCTCTCGCAGGAGCCCAGCGTCTTTCAGCGTCTCACGGTCGAGCAGAATCTGATGGCGATTTGCGAGACCATGCGCTACACCCGCCGCGAACGGCGCCAGCGCGTCGAAGACCTGCTCGAGCAGTTCGGCCTCAAGCTCATTCGGCGCAACCTCGCCCGCAACATCTCCGGCGGCGAGCGGCGCAAGCTCGAAATCGCCCGTGCCCTGATTACCAACCCCCGACTGATTCTGCTCGACGAGCCGTTCAGCGGCGTGGATCCGAAGGCCGTCGAGGAACTGCGGCACGAGATCCTGCGATTGCGTGCCAGCGGAATCGCGATCCTGCTGACCGATCACAACGTGCACGAAACGCTCAAGGTGACCGACCGCAGTTACGTCATCCACGAAGGGCAGGTGGTCGCAGCGGGCTCGCCCCACGAGATCATCAACAATCCGCGCGTCCGTGAGACTTACCTCGGCAACACATTCCGCGGCGACGAGTTCCAGGGCTGAGTTGCGGGGCGTCCTCCGGGACGCCGCCGGCTGCGGCGCAGCAGCGTGGTCAGGTGCTGCGCGGCTGGTGCATGGCGGCCAGCAGGTCACGTTGTTCGACGATGCCGACGACGTGTCGGCTCTCCACGTCGTCGATTACGGCCAGCGAGCCCACGTCGCTCTCGGCGAAGATCGTGAACAACTCGTCCAGCGACATGTCCGGCGTCGCCAGCGGTGTGTTCTGGCGGGCCAGGTCGTGGGCCGTGACCAGCTCGCGGACGAAGGGATCGTACATCATGCCGCGCAGGTCGGAGAAGTGGATCAGCCCGACGTAGCGTTCGTGCTCGTCCACGACCGGAAAATGGTTGTACCGGCTGGACTCGACGAAGTGCAACACCTCGTCGAAGCGGGCGGAGGCCGGCAGCACCTTCACGCTCGAACGCATGATGTGCCGCACGCGGAGCGTTTCGGAGGACTTGCCCGCCGGTCGCGTCACGCCCACGGTACGCAACAAGGCCTGCCACGACCGCCGCGTCGCCGATTCCCGGGCCGCGTCGCCCGCGGGCCGGCGGCGCAGCAGCGTCACCGCCTTGACTTCGCCGCTGCGGATGGCGACTGCCTTGAGCGCCAGCGGCCCCACCAGCTCGAAGATGACCACGGAGCCGAGGATGATCGTCTTGAAATCCGCCGCAGCCGGGTTGGGTTGAAACCCCTCGGCGGTGCGGGTGCCCCAGGCGCGCACGAGGAAGTCCGCCAGTCCGATCGCCACACCGGCCTGGCAGAGCATGCCCAGGCCGATGTAGCCGGGCGTTTCGTGCGTACCGCTTCGGCGGCGCGTGCCCAGCCAGCCCCCGAGCGCCTTGCCGCCGATGCGCAGGACGGTGTAGGCCGCTCCGATCAGGCCGATGTGTTTCAGGTCGTCGAGGTGCAGCTCGTACCCCGCGATCACGAAGAACAGCGCGAAGATCGGCGCAGAGAACGACCGCAGGGCCTTCTGAAACGGCTCGGTATCCACCGTGATGTTGGCGAAGGTTGCTCCGAGGAAGAGGCACGTCAGCAGGAAGTTGTAGGAAATCCCCAGCTCGTCCGACAGCAGGTCGCGAAACGCTCCCAGTCCGAGTACGACCCCCAGGAAGATCAGCGAAAAGTCCTTCATGGGGACGCGGGCATAGAGCACGCTGAAGGAGAATCCCAGGCCCACGCCCAGCAGCATGCTGCCTGCGCTGTTGAGCACCAGATCGAGGCCCAGCCAGCGCCCCTCGGCGTAGCTGCCGGCGATCGTGCCGGTCGCCGCCAGCACGAGAAACAGCGTGTGGAACGCGATGATGCAGACGGTGTTGTTGATCGCCGTGAGCGTCAGAATCGTGTCGCTGACGGTGCCCTTCGAGCCGTATTCCTGGAGCACGAGCAGCGTTGCCGCCGGCGCGGTCGCAATGCCGGCGACGGCGAGCATCCCTCCCAGCACCAGCGCCTCCGTGAGCGACACGCCGGGGCGCAACGTATAGATCGCCGTGCACCCCAGTCCGACGAGAACCACGACCGTGAGGATCTTGACCGCGCTGAGTCTGAGCACGCGCAGGCCAACCGCGCGCATGTGGCTGGTCTCGAATACGCTGCCGATGGCGAACATGATCAGGCCCAGCGCCAGTTGCTTGAGCCCCTGGAGCCAGCGGGCTGACTGGGCCAGCGGCTGAAACCACTCCGCGGTGGTCTCGCCGCGCTGGGCCAGGGCCGCCAGCGCAAGGTGCAGCAGCAGCCCGGCGAGAAGATAGCCCACGACCCGGGGAACACGCACGAAGGCCGCCGCGTAGCCGCCGACGATCGCAGCGAGCAGCATCAGGGCGGCCAGCAGGGCCGGATCGGCGAAGTGCGTCATCGTGGCTCCGACGGGAGGACGCGCAACCTAGCTGCGCAGCACGGACCCAAAAAACACCCGGTGCGTGAAGTCACAAATCTGCCCGGGGGTGAACAACCCCGGGGACCGTACCATCGTGGTCAGGAACCCGTTGTGCAGCCCTTCGAGTGCCAGGGCCAGCGCGGCCGGCTCGATATCGACGAACACGCCCCGCGCGACCCCGCGCGCCATCGTCTCCGTGAGCGCGTCCATGATGCGCTGATAGCTCTGGAGGGCTTCGTCTTCGAGCCCGGCCGGCGTGAACAGGAACGCCGCCTCGGTCTCGGCGAAGTAGACGCGGATCATCGGCAGGTGCTTCTCGAACAGCTCCGTGCCCACGCGCACGAAACCGTCCACCTGCCCGACCACGTCGAGCGCCGGATCGTTGAGCACGCGGGTCAGCTCGTACTCGAACTCGCGCATCGTGTCAGCCACGATGGTCTGATAAAGGTCGCGTTTGTCCTTGAAGAACTTGTACAGCGTGCCCACCGCGATCCCGACGTGGCGGGCGAGCTCCGCCATGGTCGTTGCCTCGAATCCTTTCTCCGTGAACAACCGCCGGGCAGCTTCGAGCACCTTGCGCCGGCGCTCGTCGCGCCGGTGGTCAGTCGCGTGCGCCGCCGTTACCGGCGTTTCCGAAGTTGGCGAATCGCTGAAAGTGTGCTCTTGCGACATCGTTTCTCGCTTCCAGACCGGGTGGCCCACCATTGCCGGCAATTGTAGAACGCCCCCGCCATGCTGCAAACGCGACGCGCGATGTTTTGGCACTCGTCGCTGCGTTTGCGGCCAAAACAAAAGCCCGGCCGAAAGCGTGGTTTGCTTTCGCCGGACTCGTGTGGTCTGGGGGGCTGGCGCGGACGGTCAGTGGTTAGCCGGCCGGGCGGCGCGGGCCAGCTCGACGAGCTTGTCGAACGCGGGCCCGTCGCAAATCGCGATCTCGCTGAGCATCTTGCGGTTCAGGGCCACGTTGGCGCTGGTGATGCCGGCCATGAAGTGGCTGTACGAGATGCCGCGGGCGCGGCAGGCGGCGTTTACGCGCGTGATCCACAGGGCGCGGAACTGGCGTTTCTTGGCGCGCCGGTCGCGGTAGGCGTACTGACCCGCCTTGATGACGGCTTGCTTGGCGACGCGGAACAGCTTGCTGCGCGTTCCGCGATAACCCTTGGCGGCCTTGAGAACCTTTCGGCGACGGCGCCGGGTGGCGTGACCGGGACGAACGCGGGGCATCTTCTATCTCTCCTTATCCGATCAGCCGGCGTCGCCTCAGCGGCCGCCGAGCGCTCTTGCAACGTTGTCCGCCGTCTTGCCGACCAGCGGAACCACTTTTCGAAGCCGTCGGCGGCGACCGCCGGACTTGTGGCTCATCAGGTGGCCGCGGAAGGACATCTTGCGTACGACCTTGCCGCGCGCGGTAACGCGTACGCGCTTGCGGAGTCCCTTGTGCGTCTTGAGCTTTGCCATGGTCGCTCCAATTGACCGTAACTGTCGAGCCACAAAATGTAACCTGCCGCGGTGCGGCTGGCAAGGGCGCCGATTTGCGAAAAATGTCCCCCGCTTGCCCGTTGCCCCCGCGGCGGCAAATGCGTAGGCTAATGAGGCTGTCGGTGCCGCGGCAACCGCAAGGCGCGACGACGCGCGCATATGGTGGCCGGAAACGGACCCACCCCCCGGAGGCGCGCCGGCGGATACCTCATAACTAGTTTGTAGTCAAGGACTTGGCGAGTAGCGAACTACGGAGAGAGCCTGCGCGATGGAAACCAAGCGACTCGGCATCATCGTCGGCGGTGGACCCGCACCCGGAATCAACGCCGTCATCGGCGCCGCCACCATCGAGGCCCGCAACCGCGGCTTCGAGGTCATCGGCTTTTACGACGGATTCCGCTGGCTCGCGTCCGACGAGTTTCACCGCAATCTCCACACCGTCTGCCTCGAAACCAAGCGCGTCGCCCGCATTCACTTCAACGGCGGCTCGATCCTGCGGACCTCCCGGACCAGCCTGCTCGACAAGCGCCACGCGTCGGAGAAGGGCCGCGTCGCCCCCGATACCAGGAAGGTCGGCGAGGTCGCCCGCAACCTGCGCGCCCTGGGAATCACCCATCTGCTGACCATCGGCGGCGACGACACCGCGATCAGCGCCCGGTTCGTCTGCGATGCGACGTCCGAGGACCTGCGGCTCGTCCACGTTCCCAAGACCATCGACAACGACCTGCCCCTCCCGCAGGCCGCCTCGACCTTCGGTTTTCCGACGGCCCGCTACGTGGGAACCGGGCTGGTCAAGAACCTGATGCGCGATTCGCAGACCACCGGCCGGTGGTACATCATCGAAACGATGGGCCGCAGTGCCGGCTGGCTGGCCCAGTCGATCGGCCTTGCGTCCGGGGCCACGCTGACGCTGATCCCCGAGGAGTTCGCCCCCAAT
>CAYRXN010000239.1:0-3736 GCA_964428275.1 uncultured Planctomycetales bacterium
CCTTCGGGGTGTTGCGTCGCGTCCCAGATCTGCACGCCGCAGGTGCAGATCTGGGACGCGACGCAACACCCCGAAGGTTCCGGCGGCCTGTACAACAACCACAAGCACCCCGGCAAGCCCATCGTGCGGGCCGACAAACCCGTGGGGCAGTGGAACACGTTTCGCATCCGCATGGTCGGGCCGCGCGTGACCGTGTGGCTCAACGACACACTGGTCGTCGATGACGTGCCGCTGGAGAACTACTGGGAGCCGGACGAGCCGATCTACCCCACGGGGCAGATCGAGTTGCAGTCGCACAACTCGCCGTTGTGGTTTCGCAATATCAAGATCCGCGAGATTCCGCCGGAGGAGGCCGAGAAGCTGCTTGCCGCACCGGCCTGGCGGCCGCTGTTCAACGGGCACGACCTCACCGGCTGGACGTGCAAGCCGGGCACCTGGGACGCCGCCGACGGCCTGCTCACCTGTCGCGGCGGGAGCTACATCTGGACGACCGAGCAGTTCGGCGACTTCGAGCTCGATCTGGAGTTTCGCATCCCGCCCAAGGGAAACAGCGGCATCTTCTTCCGCACCGCCAAGCCCTCCGACCCGGTCCAGACCGGCATCGAGCTGCAAATCTACGACACCTTCGGCCAGGAACCGCCGGGGCGCAATCACTGCGGCGCGATCTACGACTGCCTGGCCCCGCGCGTCCAGGCGGTGCGCAAGCCGGGGCAGTGGAACCACGTCGTGCTGCGCTGCGCCGGGCCGCACATCCGCGCGTGGATGAACGGCTGCGACATCATCGACATGAACCTCGACGACTGGACCGAGCCGCACAAGAACCCCGACGGCTCGCACAACAAGTTTCGCACCGCCTACAAGGACATGCCGCGCGCGGGCTTCATCGGCTTCCAGGACCACGGCGCGCCGGTGTCGTTCCGCAAGATCTTCATCCGCCCGTTGAAACCGGCGGCAAAGCGGTGACAAGATATGAAGGGGCCGGCCGCGCGGGCTTTGAGCCCGCGGCCCGTGGGTGCGGTTGAATCGCGCACGGTGATTGGGCCACACGTAACCAGGTACGGCATGGGCGCCCGTTTTCGCTCGGCGCCGGGATTCGCTATGCTCCCGGAATGACACGCGACGAAATCTGCTCGCAGTATCTCGAAGCCGTGCCCTACGACCTCTACCCCTTCCAGGAAGAGGCCCTGCTGGCGTGGTTCGAGAGCGAGGCCGGCGTGCTGTGCTGCGCGCCGACGGGCATGGGCAAGACGCTGATCGCCGAGGCGGCGGTATTCGAGGCCCTGCACACACGCACGCGGCTCTACTACACGACGCCGCTGATCGCCCTGACCGAGCAGAAGTTCCGCGAGCTGCAAAGGCTCGTGGAAAGCTGGGGGTTCGCGCGCGACGACGTCGGCCTGATCACCGGCAACCGGCGCGAAAACCCCGAGGCGCTGGTCCGCGTGGTGGTGGCTGAAATCCTGCTCAACCACCTGCTGGCCCGCGACGTGGCGGTCGCCGACATGGATCGCGTCGGCGCGGTGGTCATGGACGAGTTCCACAACTTCAACGATCCCGAGCGCGGCATCGTCTGGGAGCTCTCGCTCGTGCTGCTGCCCCGTCCCGTGCGCGTGTTGCTGCTCTCGGCGACGGTGGGCAATCCGCTCGATTTTGCCGGCTGGCTGCGCAAGCAGCACGGTCGCAAGCTCCAGGTGGTCACGTCGCTGGAACGGCGGGTGCCGCTCGAGTTCGTGTGGGTCGACGACAAGCTGCTGACCGAGCACCTGACCGAGATGGTCAGCGACGACGACGAGCGCAACCGCACGCCCGCCCTGGTTTTCGCGTTCAATCGCGACGAGTGTTGGCAGGTCGCGGAAAAACTCAAGGGCCTGCCCATCGTCACGCAGGAAAAGAAACAGCGGATCGAAGCCTTCCTCGCCGACCACGCCGGCGATCTCGAGGAGGGCGTCGGTCCGAAGCTGCGCCAGATGTTGCTCCGTGGCGTCGGTGTCCACCACGCGGGCGTGCTCCCCAAACACAAGGAGATCGTCGAGGAGCTGTTCGCCCGCAAGCTGATCCCCTACGTGGTCTGCACCGAGACGCTCGCCGCCGGTATCAACCTGCCGGCCCGTTCGGTCGTGCTGGTTACGCTGCTCAAGGGTAAGCACGGCGAGAAGAAGCTGATTCCGCCGAGCAGCGCCCACCAGATGTTCGGGCGGGCCGGCCGACCGCAATTCGACACCAAGGGCTACGTGTTTGCGGTCGCGCACGACGACGACGTGAAGATCAACAAGTGGCGCAAACGCTACGAGCAGATCGATCCGCGTTCCAAGGATCCCGGCATCATGCGCATGCGCAAGCAGCTCGAACGCAAACGCCCCACCCGCCGCAAGACCGAGCAGTACTGGAGCGAGGGGCAGTTCAAGCAGTTGATCGCCGCGGGGCCGGCCAGGCTCTACAGCCGGTCGATGATCCCGTATCAGGTACTGATCTTCCTGCTGACGCACACGGGCAAGCTCCGCGAGGTGCGCGAGTTCATCTCCAAGCGGTTCAACTCCGCCGAGCGGATCGAGAAGTTCCACAAGCAGCTCGAGTACATGATCGACAACCTGGCGGCGATGGGCTACCTGACCCGGGCCGCAGACGGCGATCACGTGACGCTGCACGATTCGATCAACCGGCTGTTGCATTTTCGCAGCGTCGATCCGCTCTACGGTGCGTTTCTGGCCGAGCAGCTTCGCTATGGCGACTTCGACGAGAAGGTGCAGATTCTCGAATCGGTGCTCGACGTGGCGCCGGTGATCGCCCGGCGGACGCCGCTGCCCGATCTGCCCAAAGGGCCGCTGCAGCGCGAGATCATCGAGCCGCTGATGGTGCAGATGGGGGTCAAGCTGGCTCGGCCGCAGGCCGAGCCGGAGTATGACCCGCGTGACCGGATGTTCCCGGACGACGAGGAAGAAAAACCCCCGACGTTTCCGGAGATGCTCAAGATCGCGTTCGACGCCCGGCTGGCGGCGCCCGAGGCCGTCCGCGTTCAGCCCAAGTGGATCGCCGGCGGCGCGTTTGAGATGAATTGCGAGTTCTTCAAGTTCGCCCGCGCGGTCAACCTCATCAAACAGGAAGGCATCCTGCTGCGCCACTTACTCCGGCTCGTGATCCTGGCGAGCGAGTTCTACGTGCTCACCGAAGACCCGGACTACGAGCGCATGAGCGAACTGGCCACGCAGACGTGCCGCCGGGTGGACGAACGCTACACCGATCGCTTCCTCGAAGAAGCCGAGAGCATGCGAAAGCTGATCGAAACGACAGGATAAGCGGAATTCGCCAACCACGCAGTCGGGCGTCGGTGGTTCCCATGACGTGCTTTGCGTTTCTGGGCTCAGAGATAGAAGGCAATGCGCGACGTGCAGTCTCCATTGTCTGTCGGGCCGCCGTATCCGAGCGTGGACATCAACGCCGATTGCCGCAGTTGCGCATCGATACTTGACGCGATGTTGAACGGGCGATACGTTCTGATCCGCAATGTCAGCCCCTTACTTCGACATGCGCAACTGTAAGAACACGGTCATGGGGACAAGCCCCGAGCGTGTGCTCGCGTACGTCGAGAAGCGCAGCCCATGTCGAAGTCTTGCAATACTCAGATGCGAGGGACGTGACTGGTCAGTGGTGGGCCGATTCACGGATCTCGAAGAACTCGCCGTGAACCCGTGGAAGCATCGCACGTTCGAACCGCTTGGCAAGCTGCGTCGTTTACGGC
>CAYRXN010000240.1:0-8607 GCA_964428275.1 uncultured Planctomycetales bacterium
GTGCGATGAAAAAGATCCGCCTGTTCACACCCGGTCCGTGTGCGGTCCCCGAGGAAGTGCTGGTCGAGATGGCCCGGCCATTCGAGCACCACCGCACACCCTGGTTCAAAGACCTGATGAAACAGTGCCAGGAAAAGCTCAAGCAGGTGCTGTGCACCGAGCACGAGGTGGTCATCATCACCGGGTCGGGAACCGCCGCCGCCGAGGGGGCGATCATCGGCTGCAACCCGCCGGGCTCGAAGATGCTCACGATCGAAGGCGGCAAATTCGGCCAACGCTGGGGCGAAATCGCGCAGCAGTTCGGAATCGACGTGGTGCGCCACCCCATCGACTGGGGTACGCCGCCGACCGCCGAGATGGTCGCCGAACACCTGAATACCGACCCGGCGATCACGACCGTGATGGTCGTGCACAGCGAAACCTCGACCGCGACGGCCTGCGACCTCGAGGCGATCGGCAAGGTCTGCCGCGACGCGGGCAAACTGCTCATCGCCGACTGTATCACCTCGGCCGGAGCGCTGCCGCTGCTGCCGGACGCCTGGGGTGTGGACGTGGCGATCACGGGCGCGCAAAAGGCACTGATGATCCCGCCGGGGCTGGGCTTCGCATCGGTCAGCCCCCGGGCCTGGGAAATCATCGAAAGCAACAAGAACCAGCATTCGTACTACCTCAACTACATCAAGGCCTATAAGAAAGGACTCGGCCACGATACGCCG
Organism: uncultured Planctomycetales bacterium; assembly: GCA_964428275.1. Taxonomy (GTDB): domain Bacteria; phylum Planctomycetota; class Phycisphaerae; order UBA1845; family Fen-1342; genus JALSRY01. The sequence continues at coordinate 717 of CAYRXN010000240.1, forward strand.
TTCACGCCCGCGCACGTGCTGATCCGCGGACTGAACAAGGCGCTCGACATCCTGCTGGAAGAGGGGATGGAAAACGTCTGGCGGCGGGTCGCCGCGATGGCCGAGGCGACCCGCAAGGCCGGCGAGGCGATCGGACTCGAGGTGTTCTCGCAGCGACCTTCAGACTCCGTCACAGCACTGTGCGGACCCCAGGGAATCAAGATCGCCGACATCCGCGCCGGCCTCAAGGAAAGATTCGGCATCCAGTCCGCCGGCGGACAGGAAAGCCTCAAAGGCAAAATCTTCCGCATCGGCCACATGGGCTACATCGACGAAATGGACACGGTGCTCGTCATCGCCGCCCTGGAGCAGGTGTTGCACACGCTCGGCCACAAGTTCGAGCTGGGCGCGGGCGTCGCCGCAGCACAGAAAGTGCTCGCGGAACGAATGGGCAAATGAGAGCCATCACCATAACACACTGATATTGCAGACGTTACAGCGACCTTCCCCGGTCGCCGAACCCACCGGCCGGCCGGGCGGCAGCGAAAACACACTGCCGCCCGACCGGCCGCCGCCATTTCTCGCCATCAGGCGCTTTTTTCTCGGAATCATTTGCCTTCGCTCGGTTCTTGTGTTACTTAATCTATTTAGAAGTTGCGTAGTTTCGCAATTATGCCTACGTGCATGGGAGCGGGAACGAGCGATGGCCGACGCGTGCAGCTGCAACGATCCGAGCCGCGATCCCGACGGCGTGCCAGGCACACGACTGCTGCGGCGTGAATGTGCGATGCTCGCGCAGTTCTTTTCCATCTTCGGGCATCCCACCCGGATGGCGATTTTCTGCGAGCTCCAGGACGGCCCCAAGACGGTCACCGAGCTCGCCGAGTGCATCAACACCTCGCTTCAGAACATGTCGCAGCACCTGCGGATCATGCGCGACAAGGCCGCGGTGACCACGCGGAAGGAAGGCCAGTGCGTCTACTACCGCATCGTGGACGACCGCATCGTGCAGGGGGCGCACCTGATTCGCGACGCGCTGATCGAAGTGCTGCAAAGACGCGCCGGAGGAACGACGGAGGCCAAGAGCTGATCGCGTCGCCGACCGTCGGCGCGAGCCCGTATCAGACGAAACCCGAACACCCACCTTCGAGGAGACGAACGACATGACGCCGGAAGAACTTGCCAATCTCCAAGTCGCCAATGTGATCGATGCCCGCGGAACCGCGTGCCCGGGACCGCTGCTGGAAGCGAAGAAAGGCATCGGGTCCATCAAGGTCGGCGAGATCATGGAGGTCAAGTCGAGCGACCAGGGTTCGCGCAACGACCTGGCCGCCTGGTCCAAGAAGGTCGGCCACGAGTTCCTGGGCTTCATCGAGGCCGACGGACACGATCGGTTGTTCATCAAGCGGACCAAGTAGCCCGCTGCGCCGACCCGCTTCGAGCGGGCCGCCGTCGTGGAGGGAGGGCTGGCGGGCGGCGGCTCGGGCAGGCGCTGCCGGCAGGCGCGGCAGCAGGCGCCGGTGGCAGCGGTGCGCTTCGGAGGGGACGAAGCCGGGTCGGCGCGCGGCGTGTTGGGCGAGGGTAGTGCCATGGCTGACGAGTTCGTGCCGAAGATCCTGGTACTGGCGACCGAAATGAGCGCTTATCCCGGAGCCGACGCGGTCGGCAAGGCGCACCAGGAGTATCCGTCGAACGTCTACGTCTTGCGCACGCCGTCGCCGGTGATGTTCCCCGAAGATTTCTACCTCCGCTGTTTCGCCAAGGGCATCGACGGCATCCTGATCGCCTCTGGCGGATCGGATTGCCCCTACCGCGGCGCCTACACGCGGCTGGCCAGGCGGATCGACGCCCTCACCCAGCGGATGAAAGCCGGCGGGCTGGAAATCGAACGCATCAAGGCCACCGCGATCTGCACCGTCTGCATCAAGGCTTATCTCAAAGAAGTCAACCAGCTCAACGAGAAGCTCAAGAAGCTGGGACCGGTCGATCGCGCGCTGGCCGAGCGGCTGTGGCAGGAAGCCCTCGCCGACCGCCAGAAAGAAACGGCCCACGCCGGATGAGGAACGACGACGGAGGAAACAGGGATTGAGGAATCAAGGGACATAGGGACTGAAGGACGAAGGTGGGGAGGGAACAGGGATTGAGGGATTAAGGGATCAAGGGGCATAGGGACTGAGGGACGAAGGTGGGGAGGGAACAGGGATCAAGGGATTAAGGGACCGAGGGGCAAAGGGACTGAGGGACGAAGGCGACGCGCCGGCGGAAGATAATTCGCCATTCGGCATTCGCCATTCGCCATTCAGTAAACCGGGCCGCGGGCCTGAGGCTCGCACGGTGGTTTGAGCAGTCGTAGCGCGCCCGCTTAGCGAGGGTGGCCGTCATGGAATATCGCGAGGAAAACCGAAGCGTGGATGCCGTGGTCATCGGAGGCGGCATCGCCGGCCTTCAGGCAGCGCTCGATCTGGCGGACCAGGACTTCAAGGTCCTGCTGGTCGAACGCGAGGCCAGCATCGGCGGCCGCATGATCGCGCTGAGCAAGGTCTTTCCCACGCTCGACTGCGCCAGTTGCATCACGACGCCGAAGATGTCGGCGGTCGCCCATCACGACAACATCGAGATCATGACGCTCACGCACGTCGAGCGGATCGAACCGGGCGACGGTCGCCAGACGGTGCGGCTGGTCCGCGCGGCGAGCTACGTGGACAACGACCTGTGCATCGGCTGCCGGCAATGCGAATACGTCTGCACGGTCGAGGTGCCCGACCCGTTCGAAAGCGGGCTGGGAGCGCTGCGGGCCATCGCCGTCCCCCACACCAACGCGATCCCGCAAAAGGCCGTCCTCAACCCGGACTACTGCATCAGTTGCGGCTCGTGCGCCGCGGTGTGCCCGACCGACGCGATCCAGTACGACCAGTTACCGACCAAGGTCACGGTCGCAGCCGGCGCCGTGATCGTGGCGACGGGCTACCAGCTCAACGAGCTGACCATCAAGCCGCAATACAACGCCGCCCGCAGCCCGAACATCCTCTCACCGCTGACGATGGAACGGCTCCTGGCGCCGCACGGGCCGTATGGCCGCGTGTTGCGGCCGTCGGACGGCAAGATCCCGGACAACATCGCGTACGTGCAGTGTGCCGGCTCACGGGACGAGACCGTGGGCGTGCCGTATTGCTCGCGCGTCTGCTGCATGTACGCGATCAAGCAGGCCATGCTGCTCTCGGGCGCGCTTCCGCTGGCGGACATCACGATCTACTACATGGACATCCGCGCGTTCGGCAAGGGCTACGAACAGTTCTACCAGAACGCCAAGGCGATGGGCATCAGCTTCGTGCGCGGCAAGGTGGCCCGCATCGAGCCCACCGAGGATGACGACCTGCTGTTGCGGGTGGAACTGATCGAGGGCGAATCCGACCGCGTGACCGAGCAGCGCCACGATCTGGTCGTGCTCTCGCAGGGCATCCTGCCGCTGTGGAACCCGAGCGAGCACTCGCCGATCCGGATCGGAGCCGACGGGTTCGTCGCCACACCCGATCCCACGGCACCGGCGCGAACCAGTGTGCCCGGCGTATTCGTGGCGGGAGTCGCCGCCGGGCCGAAGGACATCCCCGACACGATCGTCGAGGCCGGCTGCGCCGCGATGGAAGCCAGCCGCTACCTCCACGAGCATCGCGCCGCGGTGGCAAAGCACCAGGCCGCCCCGGCCACGAGCTAGGGACCGCGCCGCGAGGGACCGAGGCAACGGGGACATCTGGCACGAGGCTTCGGAAGCAGTCGCGCGTGACTGCTTCGGAACAGGACCAGCGGCGCCTGCTGGCCCGCGAAAGAGCCGGACGGAGCAAACGCCATGCAGCAAACCCAACCACAGCCCGATGAAAAAGGCGACGGCAGCCTGCGCGTCGGCGTGTACGTGTGTCGCTGCGGCGGCAACATCTCCGACGTGATCGACGTCGAGCGCGTGGCGCACGAAGCCGAAAAACTGCCCGGCGTCGTGACGGCGAAAGTCCACACGTTCATGTGTTCCGACCCGGGGCAAAACACCATCCAGGAAGACATCCGCGCCCACAACCTCAACCGCGTCGTGGTCGCTTCGTGTACGCCGTTCCTCCACGAGCTGACGTTCCGCGGCGCGGTGAGCCGGGCCGGCCTGAACCCGTACCTCTACGAACACGTCAACATCCGCGAACAGGGAAGCTGGTGCCACCCGCATGACCCCGAAGGCGCCACGCAAAAAGCCGTCCGGCTCATCGCGGCCGCGGTGGGCAAGCTCCGTCACGCCCGACCCCTCGAGCAGATCCGCTTGCCCAACCACCAGACCGCGCTGATCGTCGGCGGCGGCATCGCCGGCATGAAAGCCGCGCTCGACCTCGCCCGGCGCGGCTTGCCGGTGGTGCTGGTCGAAAAGACCGCCCGGCTCGGCGGACGTCTCAACGACCTGGGCCGCGTTTTTCCGACCGAGACAGAGGCCGCCGACCTGATCGCCGACCTGCGCCGGCAAATCGAGAACGAACGGCGGATCGAAGCCTTGCTCAAGGCCCAGGTGAAGGACATCTCCGGTTTTATCGGAAACTTCGCCGTCACCGTCGAAGGCGACTTCGGCCCCGGCGGCCAGAAGGCCCACGCCGAACCGAAAGTCGGCGTCATCATCGTCGCCACCGGGTTCGAACCGTACGAGCCCCACGAAGGTGAGTACGGCTATGGGCAACAGACCCGCGTGCTGACCATGCCCGAGTTCATTCGCCTGATGCGCGATACGCCCGCCGACGCCCGGCGGCTCGAACACGCCGGCCGACCCGTGCGCAGCGTGGCCTTCATCCACTGCGTCGGCAGCCGACAGGTGGACGGCGTCAACCCGCCGCAACCCGACGGCAACGTCAACACCTACTGCTCGCGGGTCTGCTGCACCACCACGCTCGCCCAGGCACTCGACCTGAAGCGGCGGTTCCCCGAAGTCCGCGTGTTCGATCTGCACCAGGACATTCGCACCTACGGCCGCGGACACGAAGACTACTACATCGAGGCCTGCAAGGCGGGCGTGCTGTTCTTCCGCTGGCACGCCGACGAACCGCCCCGCGTCGAGCCCGACCCGTCGCCGCGCGGCGACGCCGGAGCGCTGCGCCTCACCGTGCGCGACTGGCTGACGTTCGGCCAGGAAGTCACGATCCCCACCGACCTGGTCGTGCTGGCGGTGGGCATGATGCCGGGACGCATCGCCGAGCTGATCGACATGCTCAAGCTGCCCGTCGGCGACGACCGGTTCCTCCAGGAAGTGCACCCCAAGCTGCGGCCGGTGGAGGTTTCGGTCGACGGCGTGCTGCTGGCCGGTACCGCCCAGGGGCCGATGAACATCGCCGAAGCGCTCGCGGCCGGCTCGGCGGCGGCGGTCAAGGCCAGCGCCATGCTGGCCGGCGAACACGTCGAGCTCAACCCGTTCGTCGCGGTCGTCGATCCCGCCCGCTGCAACGGGACCGGCAAGTGCATCGACGCCTGCGAGTACCCCGGCGCAATCGCCCTGGTCGAGAAGAAAATCGACGGCCAGCTCGTTCGCCGAGCGGAAATCAACGCCGGCTTGTGCAAGGGCTGCGGGGCTTGCGTGGCCGTGTGCCCCAACCGCGCGATCGACGTGCAGGGCTACACGCTCGAACAGTACGACGCGATGGTGGACGGCCTGATCGCCGACGAACCGACCCCGGTGTCGGCATGAGGGCCGAGCGTGAAGTCGAAATGCAAACTGCGCAACGCGAGGTGCGAAGTGCGAACCGGCCCCCCGGCGAGTCCCTTCCCGTCCTGGACGGGGCCGGGAGAGGATCGCGTCAACGAGTGAACAACGGCGAATGCCAGGTGGCAAATCGTCCAGCAGACGTGGTGGTAGTCGGTGGGCCGGGCCCTGTCCGGCACAACGAACGCGGAGAATCGGCGGCACGGCCCAGACCACGGGCCTGCTGCCTGCACGCCTCGTGCCCGCGTGCCTCTACTGACTGGAGCGTATCACGATGGCCGCACCGAAACTGACGCCCGGGCAAAAGGAAAAACTCAAGGTCATGCGCGAGCGGCTGGGTCCGGCACAGCCGGAGCTGCGCGAACACGTCAAGCGGCACAACCGCGTGCGCAAGGCCGTGCGGGCGGCCCTGGCCGACGGCCCGCGCACCGTCCCCCAGATCGCCGAGTCCGCCGGCATCCGTCCCGCCGACGCGCTCTGGCACGTAACCGCGATGAAGAAGTACGGCGCCGTCCGCGAAGCCGGCCAGGACGGAGACTACGTGTTGTACGAGCTGATCGGAGAGAAGTAGGACAAAAGGGACAGGGATCGAGGAGACGCGGGGATCGGGGAGCTTTCGTGCATGTCGGCTCGCCGCGTGTGCGTCTTCTTACGATTCGCGTTCGGCTGCCCCGGGCCGTCGCCTGCCGGGGGCAGACAGTGGTCGCTCAGACAAGGAGTGCCCAGCGATGGCACACGTCGTAGACACGCAACTGCTTGACCGCCTTCGCCGCTATGGTGCGTTCGACGTGAGCGCCTGCTTCAACTGCGGCAACTGCACCGCGGTCTGTCCGCTGTCTGAAGACGACGTCAACTTTCCACGCCGGTTGATCCGTTTCGGACAGGTGGGGATGGAGGATCGCTTGTTGGCCAGCCGCGAGTTGTGGCTCTGCTACTATTGCGGCGAATGTTCGCAGACCTGCCCGCGCCAGGCCGATCCGGGCCAGTACATGGCGGCCGCCCGGCGCTACGCGATCTCACGCTACGACCCCACCGGCATCAGCCGCGTGATGTACGGCTCGTGGGCCGGCACGCTGGCGGTCTTTGTACTGCTCTCGGCGTTTTTTGCGATCTGGCTGCTGTGGCACAAGGGCGACATGAACGGCCAGCGGATGGCGTTCTTCGACTACATCCCCGGTGAGCTGATCCACGACACCGGCATCGCGGTCTTCGTCATCATCGGGATCGTGCTGGCCGCCGGTATCGTCTCCGTGGTGCGGCACGTGCTGGGCGCGGCCCGCGCCGCCGGGGGGGACGTGAAACTGCCCGTCGCCGTGCTGCCGCAAGCGCTGGGCTATACGATCCGCGAATCGCTCGCCCAGTTTCGCTATCGCAAGTGCGACGACGCCGACGAACCGGAGCCGTGGTACCTCCGGCCGTGGCTCGTGCATCTGGCGATTCTGTGGGGGTTCCTCGGCCTCCTGGCGGCGACGACCTGGGACTTTCTGTTCAAGCCGATCGGTTCGGATGTTTCGCTGCTCTATCCCGGCCGACTGATCGGCACCGTGGCCGGGCTGGCGGCGCTCTACGGGCTGGCGGTGGCCCTGTGGCGGCGGCTGACCAAGCCCACGCCGTACTATGCCGACACGCGGTTCTCGGACTGGTTCTTCCTCGTATTGATGCTCGCGACGGTGCTGACCGGCTTCGCGTCGGAGCTGTTCGTCTACCTGCCGCGGCCGTCCGCCGTGGCCTACGTCACGACGCTCGTGCACGTCGTGCTGGCGATCGACCTGATCGTACTGCTGCCGATCACGAAGTTTGCCCACGCGATCTACCGGCCGCTGGCGCTGCTGCTGCACCGCTGGGCCGAGTTGGGCGAACGGGCGGCCGCCGCGACCCCCGCGGCGGAGAAGGCGTAGAAACCGGCAGCGAGGCACGGAAGCGGGGAGGGAACAGGGATCAAGGGATCAAGGGATCAAGGGACACAGGGACGGAGGGACTGAGGCGGGGAGGGAACAGGGATTGAGGGATTAAGGGATCAAGGGGGAAAGGGACTGAGGGACGGAGGTAACGCGCCGGCGGAAAACAATTCGGCATTCGCCACTCGCCATTCGCTATTCGCCATTCACGAAGGCGCAAAGGGACTGAGGGATCAAGGGATCAAGGGATCAAGGGACACAGGGACGGAGGGACTGAGGCGGGGAGGGAACAGGGATT
>CAYRXN010000241.1:0-16404 GCA_964428275.1 uncultured Planctomycetales bacterium
CTCGACATCGTCGTACCCGACGGCTCGACCGGCAACAACCTGCACTGGTTCGAAAACCCCCGGCCCGCCGGCGACCCGCTCGTCGGAAGCCAGTGGGTCCGGCACACGCCCGGAGCGATCGGCGACTGGGGCAAGGACATCGAGCTGGCCGACTTCGACGGTGACGGGCGCCTCGATATCGCCACGCGCACGCACGCGGCGGCCTACGTCTTCTTCCAGACCGCGCCCGACACCTGGAGCCGCGTGCAGTTCGCCTGGAACCTCACCGGCGAAGGAATGGGGTCGGGCGACATCGACGGCGACGGCGATGCCGACCTCGTGCTGCGCGGCCGCTGGTTCGAGAACCCCGAGCCGGCCGGCAGCGCGCGCGCCGGGTCGTGGAGCTCGCACGGCATCGACGCCGCGCTCTATCCCGATTTCAAGACGCTGGTGATCGACCTGAACAAGGACGGGCACGCCGACGTGCTCTACTCCGATTCCGAGGGCACCGGCGACGTGGCCTGGTACGAACCCACCACCGGCGACCCGGCCGGGCCGTGGACCAAGCACCTGATCGTCGCCGACCTCGAACGCTGCCACACGCTCCAGGCCGCGGACATCGATCTCGACGGCGATCTGGACGTCGTGCTCGGACAGATGCACACGTCGGCCCTGCGGCAACTGCGCGTGTTCTACAACGCCAACGGCAGCGCCACCGCGTGGAACGTCCAGCTCATCGACACGACCGGGCTGCACAACGGCGTCGTCGCCGACATCGGTTGCGACGGCGATTACGACATCTTCGGCTGCAACTGGACCGGCAACCCGCCGCTGCGGCTGTGGGAAAACCAGCTGTCGCACTGCCCCCCGGGCGATCTGAACCACGACCTCGTGATCGACCTCGACGACGTCAGCCTGCTGCTCAGCACGTTCGGCCAAAGCGCCGGCGATCCCGGGTTCATGCCGGAAGCCGACTTCGACGCCAACGGCGAAATAGACCTGGCCGACCTGTCCACACTGCTGGCCAACTACGGCAAGCAGTGCGGCCCGACCTAGACGCCCACCGCTGCCCCGAGCGCCGAATCCCGGTACACTGTCGCCCAGCGCGGGCTTGCGTGCCGCGGCGCGGGTTGCGCCCCGGCGTCTTCCGTCTGGCCCCCGCCACCAGCGGGAAAGACGGTTTCTCGCAACGACGACACCCGCAAGCGGGACAGAGGGCTTCGATGGGACAGCCGGTCGAAAGCTGCGATCTGGACATCCGCGTTCGGTACGCCGAGACGGACGCGATGGGCTACCTGCACCACGCCCAGTATCTCGTCTACTTCGAGATGGGACGCACCGAGCTGTTGCGGGTCAACGGACTGCGCTACCGTGACATGGAAACACGCGGGCTGTTCTATGTCGTGGCCCGCATGGAGGTTCGCTACCGTGCGCCGGCCCGCTATGACGACCTGCTCACCCTGACCACCCGCACGACCCGGCTGTCGCGCGTCCGGGTGGACCACGCTTACGAGCTTCGCCGGGCCGGCGAACTGCTCACGGAAGGCGCGTCCACGCTGGTGCTCGTCGGGCCCCACGGACGGCCCACGACCATGCCCGACGAGTTGTACGATACGTTGACGGGCCACGCCGGCGGCGGCGACCCCCGGGCGGCCACGGGAGCCTAGCAATCGGTTCGTTTCTCACGAGGCGGCGCAGCTTATGGCCAAAGAATCGTTTACGACGTTGCTCGAACAGTTCCGCCGATCGAAAGACCTGATCCTCGAGGAAATGGGCCGGCGGGTGGTCGGGCAAGACGATGTCATCGAACAGATGCTCGCGGCGATCCTGACGCGCGGGCACTGCCTGCTGGTGGGCGTGCCCGGGCTGGCCAAGACGCTGATCGTCTCGACGCTGGCCGAAATCACCTCGCTGACGTTCAAACGGATCCAGTTCACCCCGGACCTCATGCCCTCCGACATCACCGGCACGAACGTGATCGACGAGCTGCCCGGCGGCCGGCGGGAGTTCCGCTTCGTGCGCGGCCCGGTGTTCGCCAACATCGTGCTGGCCGACGAGATCAACCGCACGCCGCCCAAGACCCAGGCGGCCCTGCTTCAGTCGATGCAGGAACGGCAGGTCAGCGTCGGTACCGAGACCTACGACCTGCCCAACCCCTTCTTCGTCATCGCGACCCAGAACCCCATCGAGCAGGAAGGCACCTACCCCCTGCCCGAGGCGCAGCTCGACCGCTTCATGTTCAACATCTGGGTCGATTACCCGTCGCTGAGCGAGGAAAAGCAGATCCTGGCGACGACCACGCGAGAAACGCAGGCCCCGGTGCGCACCGTGCTCAACGACCGCCAACTGCTCAACATGCAAAAGCTCATCGCCGCGATCCCGGCGACCGATTACGTGATCGACTACGCCGCCCGGCTGACGCGGGCCTCGCGTCCGGCCGATCCGAGCGCCCCCGATCTGACGCGCAAGTACGTGGACTGGGGAGCCGGTCCGCGGGCCGGCCAGTTCCTGATCTGGGCCGGCAAGGCCCTGGCCGCGATGGACGGCCGCTACGCGGTGAGCCTCGAAGACATCCGCAAGGCGGCGGTCCCGGTGATGCGGCACCGCATCGCGCCGAACTTCGCGGCCCAGGCCGAGGGGTTCGATTCGGTGAAAATCGTGCGCGAGCTGCTCAAGGCCGTCCCCGAGCCGGCGATCCCGAAGTACGAAACCGCCACGCCGCCGCCGGGTACGTTCGATTCGCTCGAAGGGTAGCCGCGGACCGCAGCGCAGGAAGCGAAGGCAACCCGGAACCGGACCGGCCTATCGCCGGATGCGGACGGGACCGTGCCGGCGCGGATAGGCCCAGTAGATTCCGATGTCAACAAGTTCACGCGGCGACCAACCCGCCAGCATGCGCCGTTTCTGCTCGCTCCTGATGCCCTCGCTGCTGATCAGGACCGAATAGCCCTTCTTGCGCAAGGCGTTGATCTGCTCATAAGCGGCCGTCGGTTCGAAACGCTCGCGGTAGATCAGTACGCGCACGTTCGTGCGGCCGGCTTCGATCCAGTAGACGTAGCGCAGCGTCTGCGCGCGCGTATACGTACCGATAATCACCGGGTTCTTTGGCAGCGGCGTGACGCGGACCAGGTTGCACAGTTGCAGGTGCATCTGGTCGGCCTGGTTGCGCGGATCCACGTATCGGTAGTTCGTCACTGCAAGGAACAGCGGTGCCGCGAGGCACGCACCCTGAAGCGTGCGGGCCAGCCACCGCCGGCGGATCGCGCCCAGGGCGTCCGTGCCCAGCCCGGCGAGAATGCTCAGCCCCATGAGTCCGGGGATCACGAAATCGAGATTGTCCACCGGGTGCATGTAGAGGTAATAGAGCAGGTTGCCGGCAAACAGGCCCGCTCCCAGTACGATGCCTTCACGCCGCCGGCGCCAGCAGGCCAGCCCTGCGAGCACCAATCCGAGCAGACCAATGCTGGTACCGCGTCCCTGCTGGCGTTGGCGCAAGGCAACCGCCTCGCTGGCGGCGGTCTCCTCGGGGTCGTAGCGATCGTGCAGCGCCCCCAGTCCGCTGAGCCGCCAGGCGTACTTGTTGAGATCCCAGCCCACCTGCGCCCAGGAGAACGCGGTGAAGTCCTCACGCCCCGCAGCCTTGAACCCCATGCAGTAGAGCACGGCCTCCCGCAGGCGGCGCATCGGCGGCAATTCCGTGAACGCCGGGCCCTTGCTCAGGATTGCATCACGAAACGCATCGTCACGCGCATGCAGCAGGGCGGGGTCCTCGCGCAGCAGGTAGAAACCCACGCTGGCAGCGAACGGGAGCGCCGCCAGCCCCACACCCGCGGCCAGCCGTTTCCACCCGAGGCGCAGGTCGCGCCGCCGCAGAAACCACAGCGCCCCCAGTGCCGGCAGTACGAACAGCTCCGCCGGCCGTTGGCTGATGGTGATCCCCAGCAGCAGGGCGGCGAGGTAGAACCAGCGGGAGCGGCGCTGCTCTGTGAAACGCAGCAGCGCGTAGATCCCCAGCGCCAGGAACATGCCGCAAAAGACGTACACGTCGGCCACGACGCTCTTGGCCCAATACGTGACACTCAGGCCAAGCAGGCCGGCGGCGATCAGGCCCGGCCAGGTTCGCCCGGTCAGCCGCCGCACGATCCCGAACAATGCCAGGCAGCCGGCGATGCCGCAGACGGCCTGCATGAAGTTGATTCGCCAGGCGACGCCGGGGCCGAGCGGGATACTCGAGAACATCCAGCCCACGACGACCTCGAAGGCATAACCCGGCGGGTGGCAGATTCCCAGCAGCGGACACATGTATTGCAGCTCGGCCGAATCGCCCTTGCTCACACCGGGAAAGAGCGTGAGGCCGTAGAGCACGCCCAGCGCGACGATCAGTACGGCCGCCGCGGCGACCGCCGGCCAGAGACCGAGGGGTGCCACGGCGACCGCCGACGGAGACCGCGAGGCAGCGGCACCGCCGGGCTTCGTTCGTGCATCCGTCCGTGGGGTCATCTCAGGCTTCCAGTCGTTCGAAATGGCGCATGCCGATCCACAACGACAGCGTGGCGACGGCGACGCTGCCAACCAGCAAGGCGGCCAGTGTCCACTTGCCGCCGGGCGAAAGCACGCCGGTAAAGACGACCTGCCGGCTCATCTCGTGAAACGTGAGCACGGCGACGCCGACCATTTCCGCGCCGACAAACAGCATACTCGCAATGAGGTTCAGCGTTCCGCCGAAGCCCGAAGCGATGCGGGCCGGGTTGCGGTTGGTCAGGACGGGGAAGCGGGCCCCCAGGCCGATCGACAACCCCGCCAACCCCACGCAGACCCCCACGCTCACCGCGATATTGAGCCATGCAAAAGCAGCCGGCATGTTCAGCACGTTTGCGGCCAGTCCCATGACTCCGACCGCCGAAAGGGTCGTGACCGTCGCGGCGAACAGGAACTTCACCAGCAGCAGGGCCGACCGCCTGACCGGCAACAGGCCGATGAGCCACAGCTGCTGGCTTTCCAGCGACAACAGCGGGTAGACGAAACGGCTGGTGAAGGTCGCCAGGATCAGGCTCACCGTGGTCAGGTTGAGAAACGCGATCAGCCCCTTGATCTGAGGACGGTCGATATCCACCGGCAGACGCCGGAGGTTCAACACGTAGATCACCAGCAGGCCGAACATGATCGCCATCTGGCTCCATTGCCGTGCGTCGCGGGCGAACCCGCGCAGATCCTTGAGCATGACCCGCCGAAGCCGCAACGGCAGGTAGAAGAACAAGATCGAGCAGACCGCAAGCGTAAGCCACCCGCGGCGGATGCGCTGGTGATAGCGACCGCGCTGCGCCCGGCTGTAGGCCTCGGACCAGGTCGCACCAAGCACGTTCACCGTCAACCACGAGAGGAACAGCCCGTTGGCGGCGACGACCAGCAAGTAGAACAGGCTTTCGCCGACGTCACGCCGAATCGCGGCGACGATGCCCTTGGCGGTCCAGGTGCTGGGCAGAAACGGCTGCTTGATGATCCCCATTTGCCGAAACACGACCCGCAACCACTGCTCGGATTTCAGCGCGCTCTCGGAGATGCTCGACAGCCAGTAGATCACGCCCAAGAGCAGGAGTACGCCCGAAGCGATGGCCACCATGATCGGCCGTCGCGGCGCCCACATCGCCACGACCCACGCGGCCAGCAGCCCCACGCAGGCGGGAATCACCACAAAACCGGCAAAATGCGCAAAGAACAGCGGATAGTAGTACCACTGAACGGGCGCGTTGCGCGCAATCGCCAGCATCAGCGGCACGCCCAGCAGGAGAAAGGACCAGCTCGAGAGTACGATCCCCTCGACCCACTTGACGGCGACGACCTGGCGGGCAGACAGCGGCGTGCACAACAAAAAGCCCGGTTCCTCGCGCCCGTAAAGGCTGCCGAAAGTCAGGATCGCGTTGGAAAACGCGAGCATGATCGCCAGCACGACGAAGAACTGCACGAACAGGTGCTGGTCGGCCACGACACCGACCAGCCCCCAGCTCTCGATGTGCCGCAAGACCTCACGCAGCAGGAAGTAGAGCGATACCCAGATGAGCACCAGCAGCGCGAGCACCAGGAAGGTGCGGCCGGGGGCCTCACGCAGATGCTGGTCGAGCACGTTGCGGAGCTGACGCAACCGACAACCGGCCAGCAGCCGGATTCCACCAGCCAGCCGGTCGCCGGGCGCCGCCTGCTCAGGCATCACCGGATTCCTCGCGGCCGTCGGTGAGCGTGAGAAAGATGTCCTCGAGTCGGCCGCCGGCCGCCGAGCTGCGGCGCAGCTCGTCCAGCGTGCCCACCGTGATGAGATGACCACGGTTGATAATGCCGATCCGGTCGGCCACGGCCTCAGCCACGTCGAGCGTATGGGTGCTCATGAACACGGTCCCGCCGGCCTGGGCGATCTCACGGAAGAGCACCTTGATGGCACGGATCGTGCGCGGGTCCAGCCCGACAATCGGTTCGTCGACGACGAGCAACCGGGGGGTGTGGATCAGGGCCGCCGCCAGTGCAATCTTCTGCTTCATGCCGTGGCTGTACGATTCGGCGATCTGGTCGAGAAACCCCTCCATGTCCAGCCGCTCGTTGAGGTGGGCCAGACGCGCAGCGACCGCGGAGCGCGGAATGCCGTAGACGTCACCGGTGAAGTCGATGAACTCGCGTCCGGTAAGCTTGTCGTAGAGAAAGGGCTGGTCGGGAACATAGGCGATGTATTGCTTGGCGAGCCGACCGTTGTGCAGCATGTTCTGGCCGCAGACGCGCACCTCGCCCTCGTCCGGGCGCAACAGCCCGGTGGTCATCTTGAGCGTGGTGGTCTTGCCCGCGCCGTTGGGACCGAGGAACGCGAACACCTCCCCCGGGGCCAGTTGCAGCGTAAGATCGACGACCGCCCGCTTGTCGCCGAAGCGCTTGGACACGCCGGCCAGCTCGACGCAGGGGGCGGCGGCGCAGGTCGGCTCGCGGCGCGGCTCAGCAGGTTGTGGTTGCGATTCGTGCACCGTCGTTGGCCGGCTCCCGCTTAACGTCCCACCATGTTCAGCAAGATACTTTGTCGGGTCTCGTCGTCGAACGGCTCGCTGATGAGGACGAGCCGACCGAACACCGGCAGATCAAGCTCCTGCCGGAGTACGCGTCCATTCCCGGCCACCCAGGCCCGGGCCGTATCCGTCTCGACTACAAACGCATCTACCGTGCGGCCACGGGTTTCGAGCGGCTGCCTGGCGACGACCCGCGCCAGCGTCCGGGTGGTCATCATGTTCTCAACGCCCCAGCCGGGAAGCAGCCCAGCCAGCGGATTGATCGTCTCCAGATGCCAGCTCTGGCCGACGTGCAGACCGGTCAGGCTTTCGAACGGGCGCAACACGTCTCCCAACGCCTGGATCCGATGGGCCGGAAGCACGAACCTGCCCCGCTGCTCAGAAACCTGCCACTCGCAGCCGAAATCGTCCGGCGGATAGAACTCACCCTCGAGCCGGATCGGGATTCCCAGACCAAGCACCCGCACCTGGAGATGGTCCGGCCGATTGTTGCGATGGTAGCGCAGCACCGTGTCGATACGCAGCGCAGGTGTGGAAACGTCCTGCGGCAGACGCAGCGGGAACAGGTACGTGTAGTTGCGGATCGTCGTCAGTTCGAGGTCACGGTCGCACAACGACCACGCGTAACCGATGCGATGGCCCCGGGCATCGAAGATGCCGACCTGCTCTGCAAGTCTTTGCCCCTCAGCAAGTTGCAGTGCGGCAGACCGCGGCGGGTCGCCGGCCAGCCAGCCGGGCAGCACGTCGCGCGTCAGAAGCAGCGTGTTGACCGTGACCATGCCGAGAAATGCCAGAATACCCATCCAGCGGTTGAGCATGCCGTCCGCTCCCTCACGTTTCCGGCACAAGCCCCCGCATCGCATTCTACGGAGAGCGATCAAGCAGGGTCAAACGGGAGGCGCAAACTGGTGTTCCCGGCCCTCGGCACGTTCCGGGGTCCGTCTGGAATCGCGGCGCCGCCGGCCGAGCCGCGCGCCGGCAGACCGCGTTTCAGCCCACCAGACGCCCTGTCGCCGCACTTGTTGACTTGCCGAACGCTTACATCTCGCGCCGGCCGCGGAGGGCTTCTTCGAGCATGGTGCGGTTGGCGTATTCGATTTGGGCCCCCGGCGGCAGCCCGCGGGCCAGGCGCGTGATGCGGACGCCGGTACTTTCGAGCAGGTTGGCGATGTGCAGGGCCGTCGTGTCCCCCTCGGCGGTCGGATTCGTCGCCAGGACGACCTCTCGCACCTGCTCGTCGCGGCAGCGCTCGATCAGCGCGCCGATCGTGAGCGCCTCGGGCTCGATGCCCTCGGTCGGCGCGATGCGTCCCATCAGGACGTGGTAGACGCCGGTGATCAGGCCGGTCGCTTCGAGCGTGATCAGGTCCTTGGGTTGCTCGACCACCACGATCTGGGAGCGGTCGCGGCGCGGGTCGGCGCAGATATGGCAAAGCTCCCCCTCGGCGAGGTTGAAGCACCGCGTGCACGGCCGGACCTTCTCCTTGATATCGCGCACCGCCTCGGCCAGCGCCAACGCCTCGGCCTTGTCCGCCTTGAGCAGGTGGAACGCGATGCGCTCGGCGGAGCGCGCGCCGATGCCGGGAAGCCGGGTGAGCGCGTCGATCAGACGCTGGAGCGGTCCGGTGAGCGGCACGTCGGTCATGCGAGGCCTCGTTTTCGGGCGGCGCGGCCGCGCCGGGCGGTTACTTCCCGAACATGTCCATCATGCCGCTGAGGTCGAGTCCGCCGGTGGCGGCTTCCATCTCCTTCTGGACGCCTTCGCGGCTGAGCGTCACCGCCTGGTTGACGGCGGCGCAGATCAGGTCTTCCAGCATCTCGAGGTCGTTACCCCTGACCGCCTCGGGATCGAGCTTGATCTGGCGCAGCTCGCCGCGACCGTCCACGGTGGCCTTTACGCAACCGCCGCCGGCTTCGCCGACGTAGCGGGCTTCCTTGAGCCGCTCCTGCATGGCCTGCATGTTCTCTTTGATCTGGCCTGCGTTTCGCAGCAGGCCCGCCAGCTGGCCGAGGTTTCCGAGCATGAGACTACTCCGGGTTCTCTGGGGTCCGGGCGACGGCGGGAGCCTGACGCTCCAGGTTCACGACCGCGCCATCGAACAATTCTAGCACCTGCCGCACCAGCGGGTCTTCGAGAATCCGCTTGCGCTGCTCGGCCGTGACCGGGATGCGGCCGACCGACCGGACCGGAGCGCCGACCGGCAACGGCTCGTCGGCACCGGGGGCCGGGACACCTTCGGCATCTCCCGAACCGGCGGCTTCGGGCAGATCTTCGTAGCCCGGCGCGGCGGCCTCGACCGGTGGTACGGCGCGGGCGCTAGCCCGCGGCCCTTCGGCGGAGGGTTTCGCGGCGCGGGGGCGCTCCGCGGCGCGGGAAGGTTGCGCCGCGCGGGGGCCTTGCGCCGTGCGGCAAGCCTGTTCGTCGCGGGAGGTCTGCGCGGTGCGGGGGGCGTCTATCGGCGGGTGGGTCTCAGATGCGGGCTTTTTTTTTTCGTCGGGCAGTTGCGCGAGAAGCTGCTCGACGGACGCCCACTGGCGCATGTGCGCGAGGCGAACCATCAGCGCATCGGTCAGCGCCCGCCCGGCGCCGCTGAACCGCACCGAACGCCGCAGCTCTTCGACCATGGCGATCATCTGCACATAGTGCGAGAGCTCGAATTGCCCGGCCAGCGTCTGGTACTGCGCGCGTGCGGCTGCCGGAACGTCCACGATCTGCGCGTCGATGCCGCAGGCCCGCACGTGCATCAGCGTGCGGGCGACCTCGATCAGGTCGTGGCAGAACACTTCGAGCCCGCGTCCCGACGCCAGAATGGCGTCGGTATCCGCCAGAACCGCGGCCACGTCGCCGGCGGCGGCGTGCTCGAGCAGCGTGAAGACCTGCTCGCTGTGCGTCGGCGGAAGCACCTCCTCGAGCACGTCGGCCGTGAGCTGATCGGGCGCGATCGAGAGCAGCTGGTCGAGGATGCTCAGCGCGTCGCGCATCGAGCCGTTGGCCAGTCGGGCCACCCGCCGCACGACCGCTTCTTCCGCCCGGGCGCCCTCGGCTTCGATGATTTCCGCCAGCCGGCCGGCGATTTCGTCGGGGCCGATGTTGCGGAAGTTGAACCGCTGGCAGCGACTCTGGATGGTGGCGGGAACTTTCTGGATCTCGGTGGTGGCGAGGATGAACTTCACGTGCTCGGGCGGCTCTTCGAGCGTCTTGAGCAGGGCGTTGAACGCCCCGGTCGAGAGCATGTGGACCTCGTCGATGATGTAGACCTTGTAGCGCGAACGGGCCGGACGATAGGCGGTGTTGCTGCGCAGCTCGCGGATGTTGTCGACGCCGGTATTGCTGGCCGCGTCGATCTCGATCACGTCGATGTCCTGGCCCTCGGCGATGGCCGTGCAGGCGTCGCACTCGCAGCAGGGGGTGGCGGTCGGCTCGTCGTACTTGAGGCAGTTGAGCGCCTTGGCGAGGATGCGGGCCATGCTGGTCTTGCCGACGCCGCGCGTGCCGGTGAACAGGTAGCCGTGGTGGATGCGGCCGGCCTTGATCGCGTTGACGAGGGTGGTGGCGATGGGGTTCTGCCCGATCACCTCGTCGAAGGTGCGGCTGCGGTACTTGCGTGCCAGTACGGTGTAGGCCATCGGTCGCGGTCGCCGTAAGCGGTCGGTTTCGTGCCGGAAAAAGGCCTGAGGCTCGGGCCAGGTGAACGATGCACGTGGACCGGACCGGGTGGGCTGCTCCCGTCAGGGCCTGACCCGTTGCCCGACCGGCGCACTGCACCGGCCCAGCCTTCGCCTCAAGCAGCGACCATGCTACCCGCTCGCCGCCACGGCTTCAAACCGGCGGCGGCCGGGCCGATTGCGGCCGGATGCGGGCCGCGTCATGCTGGCGCCGCGGACATCGAGGGTTACAATCGCCCCTGCCGGGGAAGCCCCCGGAGAACGCGAGCCGCCACCATGACCACCACGCAGGAAGTCAACCAGGCGATCGGGCACGCCGGCCAGGCGCTCGAATCGCGGCTGCGCCTGAAGCGGTCGATGTTGTGGGCGCTGATCGGCTCGCTGGGAGCGGGCGCGGTGCTGGCCAGCGCGGTGCTGCTCTTTGGCCAGTTCAACCAGTTGACCGTTCGGATTCTGATCACGCTGATCGCGCTCGCGCTGCACAGCGGGATGGGAATCGCGTGTGCCGAGACGCTGGAAAGGCGATTGTGGCCGGACCTCAGCCGAGTGGGGCTGGTATTGTTGGCGATCGATTTCGTCGCGTTCGCGGCGGTCTGGTGGAGCACGAGCCGCGAAGACGCCTGGGGGCGCGCGGTCGGCGTCATGCTGATTCTGACCGGCTACTACCTCGTCGCGATTCCACCAGCGTCGCTGCTCGACCAGGGTCGCCAGCGTGGGCTGGCGCTGACCACGCTGATCGTCTCTGCCATCGGTCTTGCAATGGCGGTGGTGGCGATCTGGGCGGACTATTTCTACCACGATCTGTACATGACGCTCGGTCGTCCCGCGGGAATCCTGGCCACGCTGGCGTGCGCCGGGGCGTTCGCGAGCCTGGTCGTGCGCGGGCCCAGCGAAACCGTGGCCAAGATGGTTCGCGGAGCGACGATCACGTGCATCGGCTTGCTGGCAATGGTGGTGTCGGTGTGCGTCTGGGTCCACGACGTCACCGAGCTGGCGGCCCGCTTCATCGGAGCACTGGGGGTCTTGAGCATCTGCGGCGGACTCACCCTCCTGATCCTCGGTCGGATCGGCAAGGTGCGCAGCGTCACCCGGCTCGAGAGCAGCGCGAAGGTCATCGAGTTGCGCTGTCCGCGCTGCGCCGGGATGCACGCGCTTTGCGTCGGCGATTCCACGTGCCCCCAATGCGGTCTGAAGTTTCATATCGAAGTGGAGGAACCGCGTTGCGCGCGATGCGGGTACCTGCTCTGGCAACTGACCGAACCGCGCTGCCCGGAGTGCGGCGAGCGGTTCTGACCCGCACCCGCCGGGCCGGCGGCCTGCCGAGAGCCACCCCCACGGATAACCACTCCAAGCGGTGTCGAGCCCCGCGATTCGCGGGGACTGCTCACGCGCCCGAACATCGCGTGATTTCTTGTATTGCGCACGCGCGACCGGTACCATATCTTGCGGTATGAATGGGCCACGCGGGCTTTGTTGCGCAGCGATACAGAGGTGAGTAAACCAGCGTGTATCTCAAACGAATCGTTCTGCACGGGTTCAAGAGCTTCGCGGACCGGACCGAGTTCGAGTTCGGTTCGGGACGCACGGCGATCGTCGGCCCCAACGGGTGCGGCAAGAGCAACATCCTCGACGCGCTGCGCTGGGTGCTCGGCGAACAGTCGGCCCGCACGCTGCGCGGGCGGAAGATGCTCGATGTCGTCTTCGCCGGTTCGCGCACGCGCAAACCCGCCAATTTCGCGCAGGTCGATCTTACCTTCGACAATTCCACGCACTTTCTCGCCAGCGAGGAAGACGAAGTCACCGTCACGCGCGTGCTCTATCGCAACGGCGACAGCGAATACCGCATCAACGGCAAACGCTGCCGAATGAAGGACATCCGCGACCTCCTGCTCGATACGGGCGTGGGGGTGGACGCGTACAGCGTGATCGAGCAGGGACGCGTCGACGCGCTGCTCCAGGCCAACCCCGCCGAACGCCGGGAGATCTTCGAGGAAGCCGCCGGCGTCAGTCGCTACCGGGTCCGCCGGGCCGAAGCGCAACGCAAGCTCGAACGCACGCAGAACAACCTGCTGCGTCTCAATGACGTGATCGAAGAACTCGAACGCCGGTTGCGCAGCGTGAAGCTGGCGGCGGGCAAGGCGCGACGCTTCCAGGAATACGACGCGCGGCTGCGCGAGCTGCGGTCGTCGTTCTCGCTGGCCGAGTATCACGACCTGCAGCAGACGCTCGCGCGGCAGGGCGAGGACGTCCGCGCCCAGCGGGAGATGCTCGAAAGCAAGCGCGTCGCGCTCGCGCGGCTCGATGCCGACGCGGCCGAGTTGCAGCACCGGGTCCAGGCGCTCGACGAAGAGATCCAGCAGGCCGAAGAGAGACTGCGCGAGCTGGAAACCGAGGACAGCGCCGTCGGCGAACGCATCACGCAGAGCCGCCGGCGGCTGGAGGAGCTGGCCCAGACGCAGCGCGGGCGAACCGAGTACGCCGAGCAGGCCGCCCGGCAGGCCCGGGAACTCGCGGCCCGGCTCGCCGACGACGAGCGCGAACTGGAGGCGCTCACGCTGGCCCAGCGTGCCCAGGCCGAGCACATCGGCGCGCTCGAGACCCAGCGGGAGCAGGCCGCCGAGCAGCTCGAAGCGGCCCGGTCGGCCCTCGAACAGCAGCGGGCGGCCGCCTTCGAGGCCGCCCGGCGGACGAGCCGGCTGCACAACGAGCACGAGAATCTTCAACGTCAGACGCAACAGATCGAGAGTCGGCTGGCCACGCTGACGCAGCGCCGCGAGGCGGCCGAGTCGCAGCGCGGCGACCTCGCGGTGCGCGAAGCCGGGCTGCGGCAACGTTGCGAGGAACTCGACGCGCAATCCGGCGAACTTGCCGCGCAGATTCGCGAAAAAGATGCGCAGCTCGAACAGATTCAGTCGCGCATCGAACAGCACGACCAGCAACTGGCCGGCATCAAGGAGCGCCACAGCGCCGCGCTCTCGCGGCTGAACCTGCTGGAAGACCTGGAGCAGCGCCAGGAGGGCGTCGGGCAGGGCGCCCGCGCGGTGCTGCGCTGGGCCGAGGACGGTCCCGAACACGACGGCAGCGTCGTGGGGCTGGTGGCCGACGTGCTGCGGATCGACGATCCGCGGGTCGATGCGCTGGCGGCGGTGCTTGCGCGATTCGAGAACCTCGTGGTGGTGCGCGACGGTTACGCGTTCCTCGCCGAGCTCGGCCGGCGCGACGAGCAGCCCGGTTCGCTGGGGGTGATCGCGCTCGACCGGGTCGGCCGGCAGCCGCCGGCGTCGCAGGACTACCGCGAAGCGCCGGGGTTCGTGGCCCGGGCGGCGGACTGGGTGCGTTGCGAGGAGGCCTACCGCCCGCTGGCCGAGTTCGTGCTGGGACGCACGATCGTCGTCGACGTGATGGAACGCGCGATGGCGCTCGCCCAGGGCGCGCCCGCCGGGTACACCTTCGTCACGCTCGACGGCGACACGGTCGAAAGCGACGGCCGGTTGACGCTGGGGGCGGCCAAGGGGCTGGTCGGCCTCATCAGCCGCAAGGCGCAGATCCGGCAGTTGCAAGGCGAAATCGACGAGATCGAAACGCAACTCGAACAGACCACCCGCGCCCGCGCCGAGCTCGAAGCGCAGCGCTCCGACCAGCGCGTCCAGCGGGAAGCGCTGCTCGAACGCATCGCCACCACGCAGAAGCATCACGCCGAGGCGCGGACCGAGCTCGTGCGGCTCGACGACGAGCGCCGGCGGCTCGAGCGCGAAATCACCGCCCTGCGCGGCGAGACCGACGAGCTGGGCCGCACGGCCGAGCAGCTTCGCGAGCAGTTGCGGCGGGTCGAGGCGGAGCACAGCGAGTGCGCCCAGGACCAGCAGGCCCACGAATCGCAAATCGAGGCGCTCGACGGGCAGGTCCGCCAGATGGAGCAGCGGCTCGAAGCGGCCTCCCAGGAGCTCACCGCGGCACGGGTCGAGGCCGGCCGGGCCGCCGAACGGTGCAGCGCGCGGCAACGCGCGCTCGAGGCGCAGCGGCAGCAGCTCCAGACGCTGCACGCGCAGCGCGAGGCGGCCGAGCGCGAGGCGCGCGAAGCGCAAGAGCGCATCGCGGCGGCCCAAGAGGAGTGCCGGGCCAGCGAGCAGCGGCGCGAGGAGCTGGCCGCGGCGCTGCAGTCGCAGCGGGGCGAGGTGCTGCGGCAGCGCGAACGGCGCCAGGAAGTGCGCCAGCAGCTCGAAGCGTGTGGGGCCTCGGTGCGCGACCTGCACGGCGAAATCGAACAGGCCGACGCGCAATTGCGCGAGATCGAGGTCGCCCTGCGCGAATCGGAGGTGCGCAAGGAGAGTCTGGTCTCGCGCGTGGCCGATGAACTCGGCATCGACCTGGCGGCGCTGTACGAGCGCTACGAGCACACCGAACAGGACTGGGAAGCGGTTCGGGCGGAGATCGAGGAGTTGCGCGGCAAGATCACGCGGCTGGGCAACGTGAACCTCGATGCGATCGCGGAGTTGGAGGAGCTGACGCCGCGTTACGAGAACCTGGTCGCGCAGCGCGACGACCTGCTCGAATCGATCGAGCGGCTGGACAAGTTGATCGCCGAGCTCGACGAGGAATCGCGTACGCGTTTTCTGGCGTGCTTCGAGGAGGTGCGCGAGAACTTCCACGAGCTGTTTCGTAAACTTTTCGGCGGAGGAAAAGCCGATATCATTCTTGAAGATCCGGAGCGACCGCTCGAGTGCGGCATCGAGATCATCGCGCGGCCGCCGGGCAAGGAGCCGCGTTCGATCTCGCTGCTTTCGGGCGGTGAAAAGACGATGACGGCGGTCGCGCTTCTGTTTGCGATCTTCAAGCGCAAGCCGTCGCCGTTTGCGATCCTCGACGAAGTGGACGCGGCGCTTGATGAATCGAACATTGACCGATTCAATAATATGGTGCATGATTTTCTGACGCGGTCGCAGTTCATCCTGATCACGCACAGCAAGCGGACGATGCAGACGGCCGACGTGCTCTATGGCATCACGATGGAGGAACCGGGCGTGAGCAAGCGCGTGTCGGTCCGGTTCGAAGAGCGAGTGGATACGCCCGTAGTGGCGTAGTGGTTTTTCGTTTCTTGTTTTTTTGAGGTGCGCCATGGCTAAGAAGAAAGTCGCAAAGAAGAAGGCGACCAAGAAGAAAGCTGCCAAAAAGAAGGTAGCGAAGAAGAAGGTCGCCAAGAAGAAGACGACCAAGAAGAAGGTCGCCAAGAAGAAGGTCGCCAAGAAGAAGACGACCAAGAAGAAAGCCGCCAAGAAGAAGGTCGCCAAGAAGAAGACGACCAAGAAGAAAGCTGCCAAGAAGAAAACCGCGAAACGCAAATCCTGCCGCAGGTGCTAAGGCGCCCGCGCAGATTTGAATCGGATCGCCGCGGGGCGGTCATCTGAGCGTCGATCGCACGATCCGGTTTCGCAACGTCGTCCCTGGGGGCGACTCGCGCAGTCCTGACTCGCAGAACGTGCCGGCCGACCGGCCCGACAGCGCGTTCCAGACGAGTCGGAACGCTGCGTGGGTCGCCCCCAGGGCGTTATTGTCTTGCGACGAAGGCGAGACAAACATCGCAGCCGCGGCGTGCCGCTTCGATAGCCGCAGCGCCGGGGCGCGCCGCGGCAAGAACTCCCTGACGGCACGCCCCGGACCGAATCGTCCCCCGCCCGCGAAACCACCCGCCCAGCCGACCCGCCGGCCCGCGCGCGGCGCAT
>CAYRXN010000242.1:0-2881 GCA_964428275.1 uncultured Planctomycetales bacterium
TCGAGGGAGCCATGCTCAAGCGGCGCGTGCAGGGCCGGCCCGACGGCGTCGCGATCGTCGCCGAAGGGCTCACGTACCGGCTCGGCGATCCGGACGAACTCACCGGCATCCTGGGACGCAAGGTGCCGCTCGACGCCGCCGGCCACCCGCGTCTTTCCGAGGTCGACCTGGCCCGCATCATCCGCGCCGAGATCGAGAAACGCTTCGCCGAGCGGGACCAGCAGATCACGCTGGTCGATCACGAGCTGGGCTACGAGCTGCGCTGCGCCGACCCGACTCCGCGCGACATGGCCTACTGCCGCAGCCTGGGCTACTTCGCGATCCAGTTGTTGCTCAAGGAGGGGTTGGCGCCCGGCGTGATGGCCACGATCGTCAACGGCAACCTGCACCCGATCGACCTGCACGAGCTGATCGATCCCAAGACCAACCGCATCCGCGTGCGCACCGTGGACATCCACTCGGACACCTATCGCGTTGCCCGGGCCTATCAGATCCGGCTCGAACGCGAGGATCTCGAAAACCCCGAGATGCTCGGCAAACTGGCCGCGATCGCCAAGATGCAGCCGAAGGAGTTCGCCCGCCGCTACCGCCGCGCGGCGTGGCGGTTGTCCGAGGGGCTGCCGGAGAAGGAGCCGAAGTAGCTCAGGCCGGGTACGCCCGCGATACCGCGGTGGTACGGGCATCCGGCCTGTGAAGTCCCCGCGGCGCGCAGGCGCGGTGCCTGGCGCATTTGAACGGAATGAGACGCCGCAACGCCCGTGGCTCGCGCTCTGCCACAAGTCGCCGTGCGGTCTTGTCGGCAAGCACTCAGAACCCGAGCAGCGCCTTGAGCAAGCCGATCGTTTCGCCCTTTTTCTTGACGATCAGCAGCGGCTGCGCGGCATTGACGAGAAGCTGTTCGGCCGTTCCGCCCAGAACCACCGCGGCCGCGGCGCTGAGCCCGCGGCTGCCCACGACGATCATGTCCATCTTGCGGGCGGCCGCCAGCGCCAGCACGGCCCCGGCGACGTCCTCGGAGCAGGTGCAGACCGTGTCGAACTCGATTCCCGCCATATCGAAACCACCGACGAATTCGTCGAGCTTGCGCTGGGCCAGCTCGCCCCGTTTGGCCATCGCTTCCTGGAAATCGAGCCCCAGTTTGTGGTAGCCGTAGCCGACGCAATACACGTTGTGAACGAGGATCTGCGGCCGCTCGCCGAGTTGGGCGGCGGCGCGGGCGATCTCGACGGCAGTCTCGAGCGCGAGCCGCGAATGTTCGGAAAAATCGACCGTCACCAGCAGGCGGCTCAGGTGCGCCCGGCAGTAATTGGGAACCACGAGCACGCTGCAGGGCGCCTTGCGGGCCAGTCGCGTGAACGCAGACCCGACCGCGGCTTGATGGGCCGGCAGGCGGCGTC
Organism: uncultured Planctomycetales bacterium; assembly: GCA_964428275.1. Classification (GTDB taxonomy): domain Bacteria; phylum Planctomycetota; class Phycisphaerae; order UBA1845; family Fen-1342; genus JALSRY01. The sequence continues at coordinate 1,398 of CAYRXN010000242.1, forward strand.
CCTTGATGAGGAGGTCGAGGTCGAGCTCGCACGCCGCCTGGAGGATTTCCACCACTCCGCTGCCCGAGCGCACTTCGATGTCCGCGTGCTCCGCCACCGAGTCGGGCAGTTGTTGGAGAATCTGCTCACGCAACGCGTCCGGCTGGATCACGTCGGGGGCAGTCGTCTCGCCGATCTCCGGTCCTCCGCCGTGTACGTAAACGCACAGCAGCTTCTCGGACTTGGCCACATCGGCCACGAGGCCGGCAAAACCAATGGCGGTCTCGTCCGCCGGCGAACCCGTCAGGAACACACCGATTCGTCGATACCGTTGCATGCTGAGCCCTTTCCGAATGCGCCGCGATTGCCCGCCCGGGTCGCAGGTGCGTCCGGGCCGCTGCCGACGGGGCCGCTTCAACTATCCTCATCGGCATTTTCGATCGGCCGATAAAGCAAAGCAATACGCCCGATGCGCTGCACCAGCACGCACGGGATGCGTTCAGCCAGTTCCGCCGCGGTCTGGGCGAACACCTCGCGATCCTCGGTTGCGATGCGTACCTTGATCAGATCGCGCTTCCCGAAGGCCTTGCGGACGTGGGCCACGACCGAGTCCGATAAAGTGTCGGCGATCGTCACGCTTGCCTTGATACGGTTGCCGCGCGCGGCCAGCGCGCGCCGCTGGGCCGATGTCAGTGAAATCATGGCTGCCCCAGTTCTCCATCCCCTGATGCGGTACTGTAACGGCAGGTTCGCAGAATGCCGCATCGGCGTTGTTGTTCGTACCCGGTGCGAAGCGCGGCGGCGAATTGCGCCCCCGCGCCGCCTTCACGGTCGCTTGGCCACAAAGAAGCAGCGGTCGAGCGTGCGGTCATACAGCGGATCATTCGGGTCGAGGCTGTTGATCTGGACGCAGGGCGGCGACGCGTGGATGACGTGCGTGGCATCAAGCGCGATCCCGGTGTGATAGACCTTGCCGTACTCATTGATGAAGAACACCTGGTCGCCGGGCCGGATGTTTCCGCGGTGCCACGCCGTCGCCACCAGCCGTCCCGCCAGCACCTGCTGCCACGCGTCGCGCGCCGGCCGGCGACCCGCGCGGCCCACCACGTTCGTCACCATCCCGCTGCAATCCAGCCCCAGCGGCGATCGTCCGCCGAAGACATACGGCGTGTACAACAAATCGAGCGCCGCGCGAACACGCTCCGCGGCGGCTTCACGCGCCCCGGGCGTCAGGCGGATGGCCGCCGCCGGAATCGCGCAGGTCGTGCCATCGGGCAGCAGCACCGTGCAACGGTCGCCGTCGCGGCCGGTCACCGGAAGCCCCGCGCCGCGGGGAAGCATCCACTGGCCGGTGGTAACGTCCTCGAGCAGCACGCCGCGCGGCCGATTCACGTAGGCGTCGAACTCGGCGGGTGTCAGCGACTTCACCGCGTCCTGGCGCACCCAGCCCCAATAGCCGTCGCCGGCCTGCACGAGATCGTAGCCGTCGCAGCGGTCGAGCAGCA
>CAYRXN010000243.1:0-2610 GCA_964428275.1 uncultured Planctomycetales bacterium
GCGACGAACATCACCTGGCACGAAGGGCACGTGGAGCGGGCCGATCGTTTCAAGCTTCTCAAACAAAAGGGCGCAACCATCTGGCTGACCGGCCTCAGCGGCTCGGGCAAGAGCACGGTGGCATTCACCGCCGAGCACGCGCTGGTCGAACGCGGCCATCTCGCGTATGTGCTCGACGGCGACAATATCCGCCACGGTCTCAACAAGAACCTGGGCTTCTCGCCCGAGGACCGCAACGAGAACATCCGCCGTATCGGCGAAGTCGCCAAGCTGTTCGCCGACACGGGCGTGCTGACGTTCACGAGCTTCATCAGCCCGTATCGCGCCGATCGCGACCAGGTGCGCAAGATCCACGAAGAGGCCGGGCTGACGTTTATCGAGATCTTCGTCAGCGCGCCGCTGGAGGTCTGCGAGCAGCGCGACCCGAAGGGGCTCTACAAGAAGGCCCGCGCCGGCGAGATCCCCGAGTTCACCGGCATCTCGGCCCCGTACGAGGAACCCCTCAAGGCCGAAATCGTGCTCGACGTCGCCAACCACTCGCCGCAGGAGTGTGCCGCGCAGATCATCGACTACCTGACGGAGCAGAACCTGCTCGGTGCGTGACGACAAGCGACCCGATCGACCCCAAGCCCGCTCCGCGCGGGCTTTTTCCTGTTGTGGGAACGCCGGATCGCAGACGCGGCGCGCGGCCGCTTACGATGCCGTGGCAGCCGATACGCCGAGCCCCGGGGCGTCGGCCGCTTCGAGCAGGCTGGCTTCGCTGCCAATGCCGGAAAACGGGTCGTCGGCCAGCAGCAGGGCCCCGTCGAGATCCACGTAGTCCACCAGGGTCGCGATCGCCAGCGCCGGGGCGATCGCCAGGCTGCTCGATACGAAGCAGCCGAGCATGATCTGCATCCCCAGCCCGCGCGCCAGCGCGACCATGCGCAGCGCCTCGCGGATGCCGCCGCATTTGTTGAACTTGATGTTCACGCCATCGACGCAGCCGTGGAGCCGCACCACGTCGGCCGGGCGCTCGCAGCTTTCGTCCGCGAAGATCGGGGCGACGCCGAGCCGGCGCAGCTCGGCCATGTGCCGCCAGTCTTCCTTGCGCAGCGGCTGCTCGATCAGCGCGGGGCGGTACGGCGCCAGCGCCTCGATCCGGGCGGGGGCCTGCTCGGGGGTCCAGCCCTGGTTGGCGTCGAGGATCAGCGGGCCGTCGAAGTGCTCGCGGATGTAGCCGAGCGTATCGTGATCGTGCTCGACGCCCACCTTGATCTTGAGCGCGTCGTAGCCCGCCTCGAGCGCCTCGCGTACCTTGACGCGGATTTCGTCCGGCTCGGCGATGCCGATCGTGAACGTCGTCCTGACCCGCGGCCGATCCAGCCCGAGCAGGCGCCACACCGGCACGCCGAGCCGCTTGCCGACCCAGTCGTACAGGGCGCTGTCCACGGCGGCGATCGCGTCGCGGTGCGCGTCGTGGTGCTCGATGAGCCGGCGCACGATCGTCTCGATCGCGAACGGGTCGTCGCCCAGCAGCGCCGGCATCGCATCGAGCGCCGCCTCGGCGCCCTCCGGCGTCTGATCGTACAACGGCGACGAAACGACCTCGCCCCAGCCCGTGATGCCCTCGTGTTCGAGCGTGACGACGATCGTCTGCTTCTCCTCGACCGCGAATTGCGAAGTCACAAACGCGTATCGCGGCCGCAAGGTCTGCCGATAGTGATCGAGTCTCATGCGCTCCTCCGGTGGCAACCCGCCAACCCGCCGCGCGCGGTCTTGCTGCGCGCCCCGCCCCCCACTCACACCACGTCTTCCAGCGCCGACACACTGATGACCGCGGCACGCTCCACGAACACCCTCCGGCGGTTGCTGCGGATGGTCCCGTCACGGGCCAGTTCGCACGACTGGTTGATGTACTGCTCCTTGGTGCTGTGGCCGTCGCTGCGATCGTGAACGTCGGCCTCGGCCAGCCAGTAGCCGCGGTCGTCGTAGGCTTCGAGCAGGCCCACGTAGATCATCGGCCCCGCCGTGTCGAGCACGACCCGCTTGTTCAGGTAGATATCCAGTGACAGTTTCGCCATCTTCGTCTCGCACCCGCCGCTCGGCGGGAAACCATCATAACCGTTCTGCCCCGCCGCGTGGCGAGGCACGCCCCGCCAGCCAGCCACCGATCCGGTCGTGAGCCGGCAACACAGCCCGCGCAGGTCGAGTACGGCCCGCCCAACGACGAAAACCCGCGACACCCGACCCACGTCTTTTCCCCCCCCTCCCAAGCGCGCAGGACCGCGTAATGCGAATGACCGCGTGGGGCTCAAGCCCGCGGCGCTTCGGCAAACCACCGGCTGAGAACCGGTGCCACAGCAGACGACACGCCGAGCGGCTCAGGCCGGGTTCTGCGGGCCGAAGATCCACTCGAAAACGCCGGCCGAACAGCCGGGCCGCAACTGTACTTCCAGCTTGATCTCGTCGGCGCAGACCTCGTCGAAAACGCGCGTGTCCCAGCCGGCCCGTTCGGCCGGCGCGCGGCCGCGGTCGGTCGTCGGTTGCCAGCTTCCACCGCCGCGCCGCCAATAGAGCCGCCACGCCGCCGGCGGCTGGCAGTCGTCGTCCGCGACCCAGTAGATGTGC
>CAYRXN010000244.1:0-8559 GCA_964428275.1 uncultured Planctomycetales bacterium
ACCCGCGTCACCGGGTGGTTTCATGCGCTGTCGACGGCAGAGGCACGTTTGAATGCGATTCGTCCAGTTTTCTCGCCGCAGCGGCGAATGTTTTGAATGCTTTGTGTAGCGGTTTCGGCCGCCGGCACGTCTGCGGGAGGCGCGGCAGGATGCTGCGCGCAGCGGCAGCGAACTTCTCTACCGCAAGCCGGAACGTGCCGGCGAAAGGACCGCGCGGGCGGTGCGCGAAGCCGTCGGTCAACCGCCCGGGTGCGTTGGGAATGTGAGGTGGACACGAGAGCTGCGCGCCCCGCGATGCGGGCACGCGTCGAAAGCGGCGAGTCATGATCGAAAGCGGCGTGGATATCTGTGTCATCGAAGACGATCTGGAGCAGCGCAGGTTGCTGGTCAACCGGCTGCGCGAATGGGGCTACGCCGTGGTCGATGCTTCCAGCGGCCGCGAGGGCCTGTCGCTCGTGTACAAGCACCGCCCGCGTGTGTTGATCTGCGACATCATGCTGCCCGACCTCAACGGCATTCAGATCTGTCGCCAGCTTCGCGCCGATCCCACGATGGACGGCATCTACATCGTGGCCGTGACCGCCTACGACCGCGAGAACCAGAAACAGCGCGCACTCAACGCCGGCGTCGACGAGTACCTCCAGAAACCTTACGACGTGGATGAGCTCAAGGCCCGCATCCGCAACGGACTGCGGTTCAACCGGCTCAAGGAGCGGCTCGAACGCGCCGCGCTGACCGACGGACTGACCGGGCTCTGGAACCACACGCAGTTCCGCGAGATTCTCGACCGCGAGTTCCAGCGCACCCGCCGATTCGGCGGCCGCATGGCGCTGGTCATGCTCGACCTCGACCACTTCAAGGCCGTCAACGACACGTTCGGCCACGAAGTCGGCAACGAAGTCCTGCGCCTGACCGCCTCGCACCTGCGCCGCTGCGCACGCGAGGTCGATACGGTCGTGCGCTACGGCGGCGAGGAATTCGGCGTGATCTGCCCCGAGACGGGGTTGGCCGAAGCAGCCCGCTTCGCCGAGCGCATCCGCCGGACGTTGTCGCAGCGCGTACGGTTGCGCGAGTATCCGCAACTGCGCATCCACGCGTCCTTCGGCGTCGCCGGGACGGACGACGTGCGCGTCAATTCGGTCAACGACCTGGTGACCCTTTGCGACCAGGCGCTCTACGAGAGCAAACGCAACGGGCGCAACCGCGTCACCGGCTGCGACTGCGTGACGGTGGAAATCCCGGAAACCGAGCGAGGACGGCCGGAGATGTGCTCGGACATGATCGACCGGCTGCGCAAGGAAGTCGTCGCGCTGTCCATGCGCTCGAAGGACCTGAGCCTGCAAAGCATCTGGGCGCTGATCCAGGCGCTCGAGGCCCGCGACGGCTACAGCGCCTGGCACTCGCGCAACGTCATGCTCTATACGAACTGGCTCGTGAACGCGGCCGGCTGGGCCCGACCCCTGCGGCTGGCAACGGCCAACGCGGCCATGCTGCACGATTTGGGCAAGATCGGACTGCCCGACCATCTGCTGCTGAACCCGCGCGAACTGTCGGAAGAAGAAGCGGCCCTCGTCCGCCAGGTTCCGCTGATCACCTGCAAGATCCTGGAGCCGCTGCGGGTCTTCGAAACCGAGATCCTCATCATTCGGCACCTGCGCGAGCGCTACGACGGCTCCGGGTTTCCCGACGGGCTGGCCGGTGGCAGCATTCCCATCGGCTCGCGCATGCTGGCGGTCGCCGAGGCGTTCGACTCGATCACGTGCAACCGCGCCCATCGCCTGGGCCGCTCGCTGGACGAAGCGCTCGAGGTCTTTCGGGCCGAGTCGGGGCGACAGTTCGACCCCGAATGCGTGCGACTGCTGGAAGCGGACGTGGAGCGGCACCGGCCTCGCTGGCTCAAACAGATCGAACGGGCGCGGGTCGAGCTGCCGCGCGTCGAAGTCGGTTCACCGTTGAAGTCGGCGCAATGACGTCCGTCCCGTCCGACGGCACACCGCCCGCTCAAGGCCATTCGTCGATCGTCCGGACGTGGTGGATGAACTCGGCCGTCGGCATGCTCACCGTCTTCCATTTCGGGCTGCGCACCCGCGCGTGGCGTTCGTAGTCATCGAGCGGCACCCCGGCAAACACGTAACGCCGTCCCCTGAACGGGTACACGATCTCCCGTGGCGGATCGTCGCCGGGGTCGAGGCTGTAGGCGAAGACGAACAGCGCCCGGAAGTCGCCTCCGAAGAGCTCCTGCCACTGCCTCATTGCGTCGAGGTCCGCTTGCGTGAGCCAGTTTTCCCAGATGGGCTTGCGGCCGTTGCGACTCTTCCAGCGCCGGCCCTTCACATCCACGAGCCACCTTGTTCCGGAACCCGAAGAAACGATGAAATCGAAACTCCTCAGCCGGGTATCGCGAAATGCCGCCCGCTTGGCTTGATCCACCGGGACGCATGGAAAGCCCCGGTGCCGAACGAAGTCCTCGAACGCGGCCTCGTAGCGGACGTGTGCTTTCAATCAACTGCCTCGGTATCCGGCTGGGGCCCCTTCCTGCCCGCTCATCGGCCCATCGTAAACGACGGCGCCGGCCGCTTCCACAGGGTCACGGGCCGGGCGGGACCGAGCTGCGCGGCGGTTGACAGGTCAGCCGGGACGCGCGACACTACGGACTGGACACAAGGAACGGTTGGACGCGAAGGTGATCGCATGCGTAAGAGCGTGTTCTTCGGCTTGCTGGTTGGGTTGGCGTTGATCGCGGGTTGCGGCCCGGGCGTTGTGAAGACGGTCGCCGAGCGACAGAACGCGTACAAGGAAACCTTCCAAACCGATATGCGCCAGCTCGTCGATGACTGGGACACGCTCTGGCTGGCCGATCGGCAGTACCGCCTGACCCGCTGGCAGATGCGCTAGCGAAGTCCACCCCGAACGGACCGGCCCGGTGCAACCGATTCAGCCCGGGCACCCGAACCCCGTCCCGTGGCCAGCTCCCGCCTGTTGCCGCGCATAAGCCACGCGCCGCAGTGAGTCGCGGACGTTGCCGGGGGCTTTGCCACCCGCAATTCGCACACATCAACGCACACACACCACGACCGCGATTGACCGGCTGCTCCGGCCCGCGCGCTGCCGGCCGAAGACGCTGGCGGCGTTGTCGGCTCAGTCGTGGTCAGCGTCCCGGGGTGGGGCCGGGATCGCCTGGAGCGCCTGCGTGATCGCCTGACGCTGCAACTGGGCGGACTCGCCCGAGAGAATGCCGAACTGCTCGACGCATCCGCTGAAGGGCATCGCCAGCAGGAGGCCGGCGGGGATCAGAATCGCGAGAAGTCCTTTGCGTTTCGTCATGGTTATCCTTTCGCAATCGGGGGGCTCTCAGGACCGGCCCGCCTTGAGGGACGGGTCGTGCCGGACCGTCTCCCGCGCAAGCCATTATACCGGCGGGCGTCCAGGGGGCCATCCGTCGTCCGCCGCCGCCGCGGCGCGTCCGCGGTCCAGCGCCGCCGGCGGGCACCGTCGCTGCGGGGGCGCGACGACGGGCGGGCCCGCGTGTCCGCGGGCTGGAACCGCGGACGTACGGCGCCGGATGTTCCACGCGGCTGGTTATGGGACGCGGCCCGGCGCCGGCGGTGCGCGGGCCCCGCTTACGAAACCCCCCCCGCCCGCGAGCCGATATCACCCCCGCGGTGCCGCGGAGCTGGAAGACGCGGCCACGAAAAAGACACGTTGGAGCTGTGTCCCCGCTGGAGGAATACCGTGAAAACCTTGTTCATCACAGGCGCCGAGGGCTTTACCGGTCAGCATCTCGTGGAATACCTGCGGAGGCGGGGCTACGAGGTGGTGGGCGGCGTGCGCAACCGGGCGCGCAAGCTGGCTTTCGAGCGCAAGTTCGGCAAAGCGATCGTTTGTGACGTCAGCGACGCCATCAACGTCGCCCGGGCCATCGCCAGCGTCAAGCCCGACGGTATCATCCATCTGGCGGGCGTCTCGCAGCCCCACGTCGCCAACGCCGAACCGCTGACGGCGTACCAGTCGATCGTGACCGGGTGGGCCAACGTGCTCGACGCCGCCCGGCGCGTGGTGCCGCGGGCCCGCATCCTGCTGGCCAGCTCGTGCGAAGTCTACGGCGACGCCGGCACGCCGCGGCCGATCGGCGAGGACACGCCGCTGAACCCGGCCAATACGTTCGGGGCGCTCAAGGCGACCGCCGAATCGATCGCCCACACGTTCTTCATGAACTACCACACGAATGCGACCATCGCCCGGCCGTTCCACTACACCGGACCGGGCCAGTCCGACGCGTTCTTCTTCGGAGCGGTGGCCCGCCGGCTGGCCGAGTGGGACCCGGCGGTGCACGGCGACAAGCTGCAACTGCCCGACCTGGGATTCCAGCGGGACGTGCTGCACGTGACCGACGTGGTCGAGGCTTACGCGTACCTGCTCGAGGAGGGCCGCCCGAACGAGGCGTACAACATCTGCTCGGGCAAGACGCATACGGTGCGGGAGATCGTCGAGATGATGGCCCGCGCCGCCGGCCGGCACGTCGAGATCGCCGACCTGGAAACCAACGACGAGGACGACGAAGGACACGTGTCCTGGTTCTGGGGTGACTACGGCAAGATGCGTTCGGAATTCGAGTGGGAGCCGCGGTTTACGCTCGAACAGGCGGTGAACCAGCTCGTCGAGAGCTACATGCGCCAGCCGAACGGGATCCACAGCGCACATTGACGACACCGCGGTTGCGGATTGCCGAAGGTCACCGCCGTCTCCGGGCCCGAACGTCACGTTCGGGCCCGGTTCGCGCGCCGAACCGGCGTGAACAGTATTCACGCAGGGGCGGGAGCGTTTCGCCGCCGGCCGGAAACCGGCGCCGCACGGACCGGGCGGGCAAGATTTTCCGTCATCCGGCCGGGTTTTCGGCTTGGCAGCCCCCCCAACTCCGCTTATAGTACGTAGCTCGCCGTCAATTCGGGGCGGCAAGGTGAGCCTGGTAGCCGGCCAATAGCGTCCGGGGGCGAAGGATATCGTCCGACATCACGAGCGGAGAGTCAGATGGCGGTTAAGTTGCGGCTGAAACGCATGGGTCGAACTCATCGGGCGTACTATCGACTCGCCGCGATGGAAGCGCGCTGCCCGCGGGACGGGCGCGTGCTCGAAGAGCTGGGAATCTACGACCCGGAGAACAAGATCAAGGAACAGCAGGTGCGGCTCGATGCCGAGCGTATTCGGCACTGGCTCGGCCGGGGGGCCGTCCCCACCGAGACGGTCCGCAACCTGCTCAAGAAGCACAACATCACCACGAAGTGAGTTTCACACGGTTCATGCCCGGACACCATGATGCGCATCGACGTCCTGACGCTGTTCCCGGAGGTCTTGCAGCCGTACTTTGCGGCGAGCATCCTCGGGCGCGCGCAGGCGTCGGAAACCGTTGAGATCCACACCCACCAGCTCCGCGACTACAGCCGCGACCCGCATCACAAAGTGGATGATCGACCCTTCGGCGGCGGTCCGGGCATGGTGCTGGCGTGCCAGCCGGTATGCGACGCCGTCGAGGCGATCGAAGCCATGGATCCGCGCAAGGCCCTGCGGGTGCTGTTTACGCCGCAGGGCCGCCGTTTTACGCAGGAAACCGCCAGCCGCTTTGCCACGTGCGAGCGGCTGCTTCTTATTTGCGGGCACTACGAGGGCCACGACGAACGCATCTGCGCGCTGCTGGCGCCCGAGGAGATCAGCCTCGGCGATTTCGTGATGACCGGCGGAGAGCCGGCGGCGCTGGCCGTGGTCGACGCCGTGGTGCGCTTGCTGCCGGGGGTGCTCGGCAACGAAGCGGCCACGGACTGCGAATCGTTCCAGGGGTCTCGGTTGGAATACCCGCAATACACCCGCCCGCGTGAGTTTCGCGGGCTGACGGTGCCGGAAGTGCTCCTCTCCGGCGATCATGCCGCCATCGAAGCCTGGCGCCGGGCGCAGTCCGAACAGCGGACGCGCCAGCGACGCCCGGACCTTCTGGCGAAAACAACACCCGCGGTGCAGCGCATCGCGTAAGAAGCAAGAAAGTGAGGCGTCCCGATGAGAAACCCGCTCTTTGACGTAGTGCAACAGAAGTACCAGCGCCCCAGCGAACTGGATTTCGAGATCGGCGACACCGTGGTCGTGACGCTCCGCATCATCGAAGGGCACAAGGAACGCCTCCAGAACTTCGAGGGCACCGTCATCGCCCGTCGCGGGCAGGGGCTCGACGAGATGTTCACCGTTCGCCGGCTGGTCGCCGACCAGGGCGTCGAGCGCATCTTCCCGATCCACTCGCCCAAGATCGTTTCGATCAAGACCAAGCGCAGCGGCAAGGTGCGGCGCTGCAAGCTCTACTACCTGCGGCATCGCGTCGGCAAGGCCCGCCGGCTCAAGGCCCGCGTGATTTCCGCGGCGCAGCGCAAGGCGGCCGAGGAGGCCCGTGCCGAGAAGCAGCGCAAGCTCGCCGAGGCGGCGCAGGTCGCCGAAACCGCCGCCGCCGAGACGGCCAACCAGCAGGCGGCCGAGCCGGCCACGGCATAGCCGCCGCCGCGCCCCGTGTCCGACGCCCGGCACGAACTCGGCTTGCGGGGTGAGCGCCTCGCTGAAAAACACCTTCGCCGCGCCGGCTGCAAGACGCTGGCGCGGCGTTTTTCTACGCCGGTCGGCGAAATCGACCTCGTCATGGCCGACGGCGAAACGATCGTGTTCGTCGAGGTCAAGACGCAACGCGACCGCGCATTTCAGGACCCCGAGCTGCGCGTGACCCCCGCCAAGCAGCGCAAGCTCATCAGGGCCGCCCGGTGGTATCTGCACCACCGCCGCCTCGACGACGTCCCCTGCCGATTCGACGTGGTCGCGGTCGTCCTTCCGCCCGGCGGACCGGCGGAGGTCACGCACTTCGCCGATGCGTTTGTGCCCGGGCGCTGGTAGCCGGCCGGAACTCCCCCAGCCCGCCCGTGCCGGCGTTTCCTCGTGTGGGAATCGCTTCACCGCGCGGGCTCGAGGCCCGCGGCGCGCCGGGACGCGCTGTTGCCCCGGTACGCGGTGAGCGCCGCTCGTCGTCCGTCGCCACCGTCTGGGCGCACGGGGCCGGGCGAGCCGGCGGCGCGGCTCTCACGGCTCTTCTTCCGCCGGCCGGTCGAGCGCGTCCTCGTAGAATGCCACGATCCGGGCCTGCACGTTGTCCACGTTGTCGGCCACGACCTCCAGGTGCCGCCCGCCGGAAACCAGCAACCACTGCTTGGGCTGGGCCGCCGCGTCGAACAGTTCGCGTCCCAGCGGCGCGTAGCAGACCTCGTCGTCCGGCGAGGCGATCACCAGCACCGGCCGCGGCGAAATCCTTGCCACGTAATCCACCGGCTCGTAGTCGTCCGAAAGCAACGCCGCGGCCAGCTTGTCCGCCAGCCAGCCCCAGCGGATGACGCCGCGCAGGTGGGCGGCCCCGATGTGCCGGTAGTTTCCGAACGTCGAATCGAGCACCACCGCGCGGATTTCGGGACGCTCCGCCGCGACCACCGCGGCCACGGCGCCGCCCAACGACTGCCCCAGCGCCACGACGCGCTGCGGATCCACGTCTTCGCGCGACAGCACGTAATCGACCGCGGCCAGTCCGTCGCGGATCGTCCCGGCGCGCGTCGGGCTCCCTTGCGACTTCCCGTAGCCGCGGTAGTCGAACACCAGCAGGTTGAACCGCGCGTAGACGAGCCAGTACGAGGCGAAAACATGGTTGCCGATGTTGGCGGCGTTGCCGTGGAAGTGGATCACCGTGCCGCGCGGCGCGCCGATGGCCGGCAAGAACCAGGCGTTCAGCGCGAGCCCGTCGGAGGTCGTGAACGTGACCTCCTCGTAGGCCAGCCCCAGGTCGGCCGGCGTGGCCTCGATCCGCTTGTCGGGGAGGTAGAAGAGTCGGTCGAGCCCCACGACGAACACCCCGGCCAGCGCGAGCAGAAACAGCCCCCTGACGGTCCACTTCAGCCGCCAGCCCCAGCCGCGGCGGCGCGGCGGCGCTTCTTCCGTGACCGCGCCGCCGTCTGTGGGCTCGGGGGGATCCTGTCCGCCGGACATCGCTGCTCCCGTGGCGTAACCCGCAGATCAGGATGACGACGACAACTGGTCGAGAAAGCCTTCGAGCTTGCGGGCCCGCACGGGATGCTGGAGCTTGCGGATCGCCTTGGCCTCGACCTGGCGCACGCGCTCGCGGGTCACCTTGAAGATCTTGCCGACCTCTTCGAGGGTGTAGGTGTACCCGTCGCCGATGCCGTAGCGCAGTTTGATGATCTCGCGCTCGCGGTAGGTCAGCGTCTTGAGCACCGCTTCGATGCGATCCTTGAGCATCTCGCCGGTGGCGGTCGAGACGGGCGATTCGGCCTTGTCGTCCTCGATGAAGTCGCCGAAGTAGGAGTCTTCGCTCTCGCCGACGGGCCGGTCGAGCGAAATCGGGTGGCGGCTGATCTTCATGACGCGCCGGGCCTCGGCCACCGGCATCTTGGCCGCCCGGGCGATCTCCTCGATGGTCGGGTCGCGGCCCAGCGACTGGAGCAACTGCTTGCTGATGTTGCGCAGCTTGCTCAT
>CAYRXN010000245.1:0-2592 GCA_964428275.1 uncultured Planctomycetales bacterium
CGAATTGTCTTTCGCTTGTTCGCCACCTTCGGCCCTCCGTCCCTGTGTCCCTCAGTCCCTACGTCCCTTGGCCCCTTGGCCCCTTGGCCTCCGCCCCCGCGTCCCTTGGTCCCTCAATCCCTCAATCCCTGAATCCCTCACTGCCTTTGTGCATGGCGAATGGCGAATGCCGAATGGCGAATTGTCTTTCGCTTGTTCGCAGCCTTCGGCCCTCCGTCCCTGCGTCCCTTATTCCCACAATCCCTTCGCCCCTCTCTGAATCGCTTGGGCCGCCGACTCGAGGCGCTCGCGTAACACGCACGTCGCGGCCTGGGGATCGGACGCACCGAGGACCGCGGAACACACGCAGACCCGCGGCACGCCCGCCGCAACGACGTCGCCGACATTTTCGCTCGTGATCCCGCCGATGGCGATCAGCGGCAGGCGACTGCGCCCGGCGGCGTAGCGAGCGAGTTCCAGCCCGGCCGTCGGAACGTCGGGCTTGGTCGGGCTCGCAAACATGGGGCCCACGGCGATGTAGTCGGGCTGCTGCTCGATCGCCGCGTCGAGTTCGGCGCGCGAGTGCGTGCTGACGCCGACCAGCCCGGCCGAACCCAGGATCCGCCGGGCCTGTTCCGCCGGCAGGTCGTCCTGGCCGACGTGGACGCCGTCGGCCCCGACAAGGCGGGCGATATCGGGACGGTCGTTGACGATCAGGAGCGCGCCGTGGCTCGCGGTCATCTCGCGCAATTCGCGCGCCCGCGCGAGCAAATCCGCGTCAGCGAGCGATTTCTCGCGCAGCTGCAGACAATCGGCCCCGCCGCTCAGCACCGCCTCGGCGGTCTCGCGCCACGGCCGCGCACAAAACGCTTCGGTCAGCAGGACGTAGAGCCGCAGATCGCGCAGCCGCCGACACAGCGCGGCCCGCAGTCGAATGCGCGGCTCGAGCGCGTACGCGTCGTAGCGCAGCGCTTCGGCCAGCCGGGCCGCATCCGGCGAGACGATCTTGGCATACTCGGCCAGCGCGCGGGCGGCTTCGGTGAGCCGGGCGAACGCGGCGGCGACCACGTCGTCGGGTTGCCGGCGGCGGAGTTCGCCGGCGGTCGCGAGGTCACGGCCCACGTCGTGTTCGATATCGCGGGCGGCCAGCAGGCGGTCGGCCCCGAGCGTCTCGACGAGCCGCCGCAGCGTGTGGCGAGCCCGTTTCGTCGCGGCGGCCGCCTCGGCGTCGTCGCAGACGAAGCGGGCGTGCTCCTCGATGACGCGCAGCGCCTCGCGGGCCCGGTTGGCGTTGGCATCCAGAATGCGAAACACTGCTCGATTCACGGTTTGCCGCCTCGCCTCAGGCGCCCGCAGCGGGCGCTACCTGATGGGGTGAAACCACGTGTAGACATCCATCACCATCTGCACGATCGCCACGACGATCGGGATGGTCGTAATGGCGACGGCCCACTCCGCGAGTCGGCGGCCGGTTTCGGCCCTCCGCCGGCCGATGTACTCGCAGGTGAAGATCACCATCAGCACCAGCACGAACTTGAACACCACCATGCCGGGCACCCCCCAGTGCTCGATGATGCGCTGGGCGACGCCGTTGACCTCGCGCCCGCGTGATTCGGTCATGGCGGCATCGCGGGGAAACAGCAGCGGGTGCAGGATCAGGTACGTAAGCATGATGTCGAGCGCCGCCAGGAATACGAACCAGGTATACGCGTTGGGGTAGCGCACGCCGCGGCGACCGGCCGAGCCAGCCCGATCTCCCCCTTTACCCTGTTCGTGATCCACCGCCACAGGTCTCCCCAATGCGTCCCCGCCCCGGCACAGCGGCCACAAGGCCGTCCGTCTGCCCCGCCGGCCGCCTCGCCGATCCGCATGTCGTATCGTATATGATACATTGCCCGGAGGTTTGCCGTGGCATTCGACTCCGGCCCGAAGCCGCCACCGTGCCCGGCCCCCTCAAGGAGCGTCCGGGGTCGCGCAGGGAGGCCGAGCCTTGGAGTCATCCGACGGCTGCCGCCAGAGGCCGCCCTCTGCCGAGAGAATCGACACGATCAGGGAGCCAAGGCCATGAAAGTCATTGCCGATCTATGCGTCGTTCCGATCGGAGTTGGGACATCGGTGTCGCGTTACGTGGCCGCGTGCGAGCGGGTGCTGCGTGAAGCCGGGCTGAAGATTCGGCTGCACGCCTACGGCACGAACATCGAGGGTGAGTGGGACGACGTGTTCGCCGCAATCCGGCGTTGTCACGAAGTCGTCCACGAGATGGGTGCCCCGCGCATCAGTACCACGCTCCGGGTCGGCACGCGCACCGACCGCGACCAGAGCATGGAAGACAAGATCCGCAGCGTCGAGCAGAAGCTGGCTGCGCCGCGCTAGCCGCCGGCGGGCGGCGGTGCCACTTTGCGCTTCCGGCTGCCGAACTCGGGCGCTTCTTTGATGCACGTGCCCAGGATGCCCAGCGAGCGCGTGAAGGCACTCCAGCCGCTCTTGTGCAGCTTGTGCGGCACGTTGCCCACGTCGGGATAACCGTTCTCGTCGGCCGCGGCCTGCTCCCAGTGTTCGAACAGCCGGCCCCAGGGGCTGTCGAGCACCTGCTCCATCATCTTGCGCGCCCGC
>CAYRXN010000246.1:0-2514 GCA_964428275.1 uncultured Planctomycetales bacterium
CGTCAGCTTCGCCAACGGGAGATTCGCACGCCGGTCATCGTGCTTACGGCGCGCGACGCGGTGGACGACCGCGTCAAGGGACTCGACCTCGGCGCCGATGACTACGTGCTCAAACCCTTCAGCTTCTCCGAGTTGATGGCCCGTATACGGGCGCTGTTGCGGCGCGGGCAGGACCTGAACACCAACCCGATCATCGTGGCCGATCTCCAGGTGGACATCGTCGCCCACACGGTCCGCCGGGCCGGCCGGCGGATCGACCTGTCCCCCACCGAATACGCGCTGCTCGAATACCTCATCCGCCACGCCGGGCACGTGTTGTCGCGCACGATGATCCTCGAGCACGTCTGGGACATGAACCAGGACCCGATGACCAACGTGGTCGATGTTCACATCAACCGCCTGCGGAAGAAGGTTGATCTGGGCTTCGAACCCCCGCTGATCCATACCATTCGCGGAGTGGGCTATGTGCTCCGGCACGAAGAATCGCAGGACTCGTAGACGCTCGCTGGCCTCGATCGGGCTGCGGCTGACGCTCTGGAGCGCCGGCGTGACGTTTGTCGCGGCGGCGCTGCTGTGCGCCGCACTCTATGCCGGATTGCGCTACTCGCTCCTGCACGAAGTGGATGCGTTTCTCGAAGGCGAGGTCCGCGAGTTCATGGTCACCGTCCGCCTCCATCCGCGCGACGACCGGGGACTCGAACGGGACATTCGGACCGAACTGGGCAGCCGCCTGTACCACGACCTGGCGTTTCGGCTGTACGACGCCGGCGGCCGCCTGCTGGTTTCCAGCGAACCGAACGACCCGCTGGCCGGTGCCTGGCAGCCACCGGCCGGCTGGATGACGAGTCCGCCGCGCGTCCGGTTCGAAACGGTCCGCGTCGCCGCGCTGCCGTACCCGTACCGCGTGTGCAGCCTGCGCGTCACGACCGCCGGCGGACGTGCGTGCACCGCCCAGGCCGGCTACCGGCTCGACCACATGGTCGCCTCGCTGGGCATGTTCCGCCGCATCTGCCTGGCGGCCCTGGGCCTGGCGCTGCTGCTGTCGCTGGCCGGCGGACGGATCATCGCCCGGCGAAGCCTGCGCCCCATCCAGACCCTCACCGAAACCGCCCAGCGCATCGACGGCAAGCGCCTCAGCGCGCGCGTCCCGCTGACCGGCAGCGGCGATGAGCTGGATCTGCTGGCCGAGACGATCAACCGCATGCTCGACCGGATCGAGCATCACGTGCGCCAGGTTCGGCAATTCACCGCCGACGCATCCCACGAACTGCGCACGCCGCTGGCGGCGCTGCGGGGAGCGGCCGAAGTGGCCCTTTCGCGCCGACGGTCGGCCGACGACCTCCGACAAGTCGTCGCCGACAGTATCGAAGAATACGACCGTCTGGCGCGTATTGCCGAGGACCTGCTGCTCCTGGCGCGCGCTGACGCCGGGCAGGATATCCTCCGTACCGAACGCGTGCGGCTCGATGCGGCAATCGCCGACGTCGTGGACCTGTACCGGCCGCTGGCCGAAGAAACCGGCATCGAGCTGGCCTTCGCGGAGCGGGCCGAAGCCTGGATCGAGGGTGACGGCGGACGCCTGCGGCAACTGGTCGGCAACCTGATCGACAACGCGATCAAGTACTCGCCGCCCGGCGGACAGGTATCGGTAACCCTGCACCGCACCGCTGACGGCGCCGAACTGCGAATCGCCGATCGCGGTCCGGGAATCCCCTCCGACCTGTTGCCCCACGTCTTCGACCGCTTCTATCGCGTGGACGGCGCCCGTTCCCGGCACCGCGGCGGCGCCGGCCTCGGGCTCGCCATCTGCCACACGATCGCCACCGCGCACGGCGGCCGCATCAGGATGGAAAGCCCGCCGGGCAACGGCGTTACCGTCGTCGTCTCCCTGCCAGCGTGATGGGATTCTCCCCTGTCACCCGCGCGAGCCCCCCGCGGCCCGGCGACGCTGCGGTCCGTTCCCCCGTAGCTATGTGCCCACGCCGTAGTTTGTCAGCAGGATGGCGAGATCGGCCACATCGACGCATCCACTTCCATCAACATCGGCCTCGGGACTGAAGAACGGCTCACCCTCGCAGGTTCCGTAGGCAACGATCAGGATCGCAAGGTCGGAGAGGTCTACATCGCCATCGTCATCGAGATCCCCGGGAATTGCAGCGCCGCGTACGCCACCCCAGAAGCCCCCCACGAGCTCGAAACCTCCTCCAGTCGCTGCTTCGCTCGCCGCATCCGCCTGTCCGATCGTGCCCACCACTTGCCAGCCACTGCGTGACGAAGACATCCCGCCGGCATCTATGCTCCACCACGCTATCGCAACCTCACCCGCGTATGCCCTGACACCGACGCCCACTGCAACCAGCATCACCGCGGCTGCGACGGTACCTCTCACGTATCTCTGCATGCCGATTCTCCCTTGCCGAATCACTGCCCCTTCAATCCGCTTCGCCTGCCCGTTCCACATTCGCATGCTCCCCGTGCCTTACCGTCTCTTCGGGCTGGGGTCCGCCGGCGGTC
>CAYRXN010000247.1:0-12463 GCA_964428275.1 uncultured Planctomycetales bacterium
CGAGGCCGAGGCGATGTCGTTGCCGTCGCCGGGCCCGCCGCGTTTGGCGGGCTTGCCCTGGCTGGCGTCGCCGCCGGTCTCCGACCGACGGGCCGCGGCGAGCGACAGCGTTTGCACGGTCTGGAGAACGCCGTCCACGTACAGCGAAACGTCGGTCGTCACGGCTTGAGGGCCGAAGTTCTGGACCTGCAGCAGGATGTCGAGGTTTTCCGGCTGCTGATAGTTGCGCTGGATTCGCAACGACGTGATGCCGACATTGTCGCGCGTCGTGCCGATGGGGATCAGCGTCAGCCGACCGGCGTGGAGGACGACGTCCTGCGCGCCGCGGATGGCTCCGTCGGAGAAGAGTACGACGGCGGGAGCCTGTTCGGCGGTTTCGGGGGCCGCTTCGAGCGTCGTCTGCGTCATGTAGGCCTCGGCAAGCTGGAGGGCTTCGCCGATGCGCGTCCGGCCGTCGGTGGGCTCGAGCGCGCGGATACGGCGGATCGCCTCGTCGAGGTTGGTGGTGAACGGCACCACGACCTCGGCCCGCTCGGCGAACGCGATGACCATCACGCGGGCGACGTTGTCCTGGTTGCCGAAGAACGACCACCAGCGGTCGCGGGTGCCCTTGAGCGTCTTGATCGTGCGGATGGCCTGTTCCCGGGCAAGCTCGAACCGGGTCTTGTCGCCGGCTTCGAGCGTTTTCATCGAGGCGGAGCGGTCGATCAGCACGACGACGGTGCGTTGTTGGGCGACGCTGCTCTGAATGACCGGCCGGGCCAGCGCGACGATTCCCGCCGCCAGGATCAGCAATTGCAGCAGCAGCAGGAGATTTTTGCGCAGTTTCTGAAATGGCGCGTTGACCTGAAGGTCCTGCACCGCGCGGCGCCACAGGAGCGTGGACGGGACGATCTCCCGTCGGCGGCGCAGCTTGAGGAAGTAGAGCAGCAGCAGCGCCGGCACGACAATCGCCGCGGTCCAGAATGCGATCGGAGCAAGGAAGCTCAAAGGGACGACCCTCGTCGATCAGTCGGGTTGCCGATCCTGCTTCTGCCGGCCGTCGGCGTTTACCGATCGCCGGTACGGTTCGCAAGTATGGTAACGGCCATTTTCCGGGCGGAAACAGCAAACCACTCGCAAGCGCGGCGCGAGACGGCGGGGGGAACGCGCTCCGCGAGCGGGTTCAACGCAGCAGCCCGCGCTGGCGCAGGTACGAGAGCACGAGCGTGTCGAACGGTACGCGCGTGTTGGTGAACAGGTACGTCATGCCGCGGCGCGTGCAGTAGTCCTTCAGGTCGGTGCAGTAGGCCGTCAGCATCGCCTTGTATTTCTTGAGCAGGAGCCTGCTCACGGTGACTTCGGCGACGTCCTCGTCCTCGACGTCGATCAGCTTGAGGTCGCCGGCCAGCGGCGGGTCGATCTCCTCGGGCGAGAGCACCTGGATCACGTAGAGGTCGAGGTCGCGGCCGAGCAGGTAGCGGAAGCCGTCGGCGTAGCCGCCCTTGTCCAGGAAATCGCTCAGGACCAGGCAGACGCCCTTGCCCTTGTGCCGCAACGCGAAGTGCCGGGCGGCGGCGGAAAAGAAAGACGGCCCGCCCGCCTCGATCCGTTCGAGAAACGACACCACCTGGGCGACCATGCGCCGCCCGCGGACGGCGCGCATCTCGTGTACGAGCGTGTTGGCGTAGCCGTAGAGGCTCACGCGGTCGTAGTTGACCAGCCCGATGTAGGCCACCGCCGCCGCGACGCGCTTGACGTACATGGCCTTGTTGGGCTTGCCCCAGTCCATGCTCTTGGAAACGTCGAAGAGGATCGAGACGTTGAGGTCTTCCTCCTCCATGAACAGCTTGATCAGGAGCTGGTCGAGCCGGGCGTAGATGTTCCAGTCGAGGAAGCGCAGGTCGTCGCCGGGGACGTAGTTGCGGTAGTCGGCGAACTCGACGCTCTCGCCCTTGCGTTTGCTGCGCCGTTCGCCCTTCATCCGGCCGGCGAAGATCTTGCGCGAGAGGATTTCGAGCCGGTCGAGCCTGGTCATGAATTCGGGCGAGAGCAGCTCGTGGTCGTCGTCGGGCCGGCGGGTGTCGGGGGCGGTTGCCACGGCGGCGCGTCCTCTTGGAAGGCGGGCGATCCTCCCGGCGGCGGAGGCCGGGGCCGTCGGGCAACGATTATGGCCGCCGCGGCTTGCGGGGCAAGCGTTTTCCCCGGCCGGTCGGAGTTTTTCGCCTCGTGATGGCGGTATCCGGCCGTCGGCACACCCCGCCCGGCCCGCGGTCGCGCCGGGGAAAGCCGATGCTGATGGGCGCGTGGCCGCGCTACTTCCGGCTGCGCTTCTTGGTTCGTCCGGTGCGGGCGGTCTTGCCGCTGGTGCGGCGCCGCAGGATGAGGTCCGCGAGCGCCTCGACGTCACTTTCCTCGACCTGCCCGAGGATGATGGACTGCTCGGTCTTGTTCATCGAGTTGAACCAGTCGATCAGTCGGCCGAGCAGCGACTTGATCGTCATGCCGCGATCCGCGCAGGCGCGGTCGAGCGCGGCCTTGGCCTCGGGGGACAGGTGCACGCTGACGATGTTCGGCTTCGTTTTCTTGGCCTTCATGGGCTCACCCCGCCTTTTTCGCACGTGTATCGAAATCCGATACGGTCGGTCCAGGGACGCACTGGTTGCGGCCTTGTGACCGCTCCGGCCCCCGCGAACCCGTGTTGCCTGGCCCCGCTTGCACGATGCCGCCTCCGATGGCCGCTCGGTTCGCGGCGGGGAGGCGGATTGCATCGGCCTGCCTCAGCGCCCGCGTTCCGGCGGGCGGCTACCAGATCATATCATTGCTCGCACGTCGTGTTAAGTGTACCTAAGTAATCCGACTGGAACCGCCGCGGGGGGATCAGGCCGACTGCCGGCGGATCGTCATGTCGAAGTTGCGCACGAGGTTGCGGTAGAGGCTGTAGGTGACGGCGGCGTAGACGGCGATGGCCGCGAGACTGGCCACCAGCCGCACGCCGCGGGCCGAGGCGCGGGCCGCAACGCTGGGGGCCGTGGTGGCGTCGCGGAACGCGACCTTGTAGTCGATCAGGGCCTGGACCGCGTGGAACGGCGTGAACGGCAGGACGATCGAGGCCACCGTCGGGCCGGCCTGCGACATCGCCAGCGCACAGCCCGCCAGAAGCCCGGAGCCCCCCAGCACGACGGCGGTCGAAATCATGACCGCCTGGACCGTACGGCGCGACGTGAGCGAGAACTGGAGCCCGACCATCGCGGCGACGGCGGCGAACGCGGTCATCACCGCCGGTACCAGGACGAACGCCTCGGGCGTGGTCACGCGCACGGTGGACCCGTGCCGCAGGTCCGCGATCACGAAGAGCAGCAGCGTGAACGCCGGCACGGCGATCAGCGGGACCACGAAGCTCACCAGCCCGCGCAACATGCCCGCGATGATGTAACGGCTGGTCAGCGGCGTCGTGAGCAGTAATTCGAGCGTGCGCGATTCCTTCTCGCGCGTCAGCGTCGTGGCGGCGGTGTTGGTGACCACCAGCAGGATGACCGCCAGTTCGATCCAGGTGACGGCCGTGAGCCACGCGCGGGTCAGGTCGGGTTTGGTGTTGCTCAGCCCCGCCCAGCCCTTCTCGTGGGCCATCAGCAGCAGGATGCCGCCGAGGGCGCCCCCGATGATGAATACCCAGCGCATCGCCGACCGGCCGGCGGTCGAGGCCCGCGTGGCCGCTTCGCGCCAGGCGATCGGGTTTTTCCACACGCGCCGCGGCGCCCGCCGGCGCTCGCCATTTCCACGCCGGCTGCCGAACAGGCCGACCAGTCGCGTAAGCCAGGTGATTTCCCCCTCGCGGGCGCCACGCCGCACGAAGAACAGGCTCAGCAGCACCATGACGATCGACGCGAGCGACGTGATGACGAGGTAGCCGTACTGCGGATAGGCCAGCAGCCAGCGCCAGGGCCAGCCGTAGTGGTAGACGTCGGAGATCGGCGGCGCGGGCGTCTGCCCGGTGACGACCAGCAGCGCGAGAAACGGGTGAAACGGCGCCGCCCAGCTCATGGCCCACGTCTGGCCCGGCTCGAACGGTGCTTCGGGCACCCAGCCGTAGCGCGACAGCCCGTAGGCCCCGACCGCGAGAATGTACGTCGCAATTCCCAGAAAGAACGAGAAGATCGTGCGGCGGGTGCCGACGCGGATGACGCTGATCGTGATGGCCAGCGCGCCGGTGAGCAGTCCGGTGGCGGCGGCCAGGGCGGCGCTGAGAAAGACCTCGGTCGAGGTGACGCCGCCGTAGAGCATCGTGATGCAGAAGACCGGCAAGCCCGCCAGCAGCAGGGCCCACACGAAGTAGAGCCGGGAGAGCAGGGAGCCGAAGACGATCTGCGCGTTGGAGAGCGGGGTGGTCAGCAGGATGTGGAACGTATTGGCGTCCTTTTCCTGCGTAATCGCACCGGCCATGAACACGGGCGCGATGAAGCTCATCAGGAACAACTGGACGATGCTGACCCACATGAACGTGTTGCTCGACTGCTTGGCGAGCTCGGCCAGCGAGGCGGACTGGGCCCCGATCCCGCCGCCGCCGGCGGCGAGGATGACGACAAAAAGCGCCACCAGGTAAGCCAGGCGCGCCCAGAGATGGCGGGTGCGTTTCCCGCCGGCCGAGACGACCCGCACGAGGATCGGGTTGGCCGGCAGGAGCCGCCAGAGCCACTTGCCCAGATCGCGCAGGACGTTCATGCCCAACCCCCCGGCAGACCCCGCAAGCGCGTGGGAAACGCCGGCCGGCGGAAGGCCGCCCGGGCCCGGGGCCGCGGCGCTGCCGGCCCCGGCGTCTTTTCCGCCCCTGGCGCACGTGCCGGGCCGGGCCGCTTCCGGCGTCCGCGCGGTCCTGACAAGGAGTGCGATGCGCGTACGCCGCGCGGCGGGGGCCCCACGTGGCTGAGATCAGGGCTGTGGACGCGCCGCCTTCGCATTACTGTACGATCCCCTTGGTCAGTCGCATGAACGCCGTTTCGAGGTTGACTTCCTCGCGCTTGATCTCGGTGATGCGCAGGTCGTTCCGGATCAGGGCCCGAGCGAGGAAGGTGAAATCGGTCGTTTCCTGCTCGAGATCGACCACGAGCATGCCGTCTTCGACGTGAGCGGTCTGGACGCCGGGGAGCGCGGAAAGCACCTGGCGGGCGCGTTCCTGGTCGTCGGGGGTGACGACGTGGACGGTGGTTCCGGCCTGGGCGCGGCGGAGGGCCTCCGCGACCGAACCCTGGTAGACGAGCTCGCCCTGTTCGAGGATGCCGATGCTGGTACACAGGTCGGCCAGCTCGGGCAGAATGTGCGAGCTGATGAGGATCGTCTTGCCCATGCGGTGCAGTTCCTTGAGCAGCTCGCGGATTTCGATGCGGGCCCGCGGATCGAGGCCGCTGGCCGGTTCATCGAGGAACAGGATGCGCGGATCGTGGAGCAGCACGCGGGCGATGCTGAGGCGCTGTTTCATGCCGCGCGAGAGCGAATCGACCAGGGCGTCGCGCTTGTAGGTCAGGTCGGTGAGTTCGAGCACGTCGCCGACGATCTGGGTGCGCTTGCGGCCGGTGATGTTGTACGCCGCGGCGAAGAACTCGAGATACTCCTGCACGACCATGTCTTCGTAGGCGCCGAAGAAGTCGGGCACGTAGCCGATCAGCGGGCGGATCTTGCGGCTTTCGTAACCCACGACGTGCCCGCAGACGCGGGCCTCGCCCCAGGTCGGCTGGAGCAGCGTCGCCAGGATGCGGATCGTCGTGGTCTTGCCGGCGCCGTTGGGGCCGATGTACCCGAAGCACTCCCCGTCCTCGATGTTGAGGTGGAGGTTGTTGATCGCGACGAGCGTGCCGTAGCGTTTGGTCAGATTGATCGTCTGAACAATCACTCCTTTTTCCTCGCTGGGGGAGTTCCGGTGTAGGCGATGGGCAGACGCACGCGGTACAAGGCGCGTCCGCCGGAGGCGTGGACGCGATCGGTTTTTCCGTCGATGGCCAGTGGTGCGGGGCCGGGCGATTCCACGATCAGCAGCAGCACGGCCTGCCCGCGCGTCAGCCAGTGGGTCACGTCGAGGTCGGGCAACGCGTCGATCGTGACCGGCGCGCCGACCGAGCCGAAATCCTTGACCGTCTCGTTGTTGAGGTACAGGTTGCGCGTGCTGGCCAGCAGGGCGGCGGCATCGGTCGGCGTCATCTTCGTCGAAAGCAACCCGAAACTGCGGGTCCAGGTATCGAGCTGCACGCTGTGGAGCGTGGGCAGCATGGGTTCGCTCTTGGGGTCGGGCTTGATGGATTGCCGCCAGGCCTGGTGCCGGGCCTCGTAGCGGCGATACTCGTTCTGATACAGTTGCGACACCTTCGCCCCGGGCCGGATCGCCGGGATCGGTACCGCCAGCACGTTCACCGCCGGCGGCACCGTATCGCTGCCCCAGTACTTGTTCTCCATCCCGGGACGGTCGTTGCGCCGTGTGAGTCCGGCGACGCGGAACGGTACCCCGTCCAGCTCGCGCAGGCGCGGATCGATATAGAGCAGGTAACCGCCGAGGACGGGCGTCTCCAGACCGTTTTCGATCCAGCTCGTGGCATCCAGTTCGCCCGTGGCCCGGTCGGCGGTGAGGTGGCCACGGATGGAAACGGCCGCACCGACGCGGTCGCGGAGCGTGCCGCGCCAGAACCCCTCGAATTGCTTGAGCGTCGCCCGCACGAGCACGCGGCGCAGGCGCCCGTTGCCCGGGACGGCGTCGTACCGGCTCGGCGTGGCATACCGCGCCGAGGATACGTGGAAACCGTCGGCCAGCGGACGCAGGAATCCGCCGTCGCCGGGGGCGCTGAAGTCCACCCGCGCGCGCTGGGGGCTCTTGAAGCCGTAATACGTGCGTACCCGGGCCTCCGGCGAGCCGGCGGTCATGTCCACGAAGGCGTAGGTATGCAACTGGCGCCGGAACCCGTGAGCCAACCGCACCGTCGCCAGACTCACGGCGCTGGCGGCGATGGCGAAGATCGAAAAGACGACCCAGTTCAGGTGGGGCAGTTGGTGGCGCCTGAGCCACGTCCAGATTCCGACGGTCGCCAGCAGCACGTACGCCGCAACGAATGCGAACGCCGCGAAGGTCCGCGCGCTGGCCAGTCGGCGGAAGTCGGTGACCGAGACAATTGGGGAAAAAAGGCTTCGGAGGCCCAGCGTCCAGGCCGACTCGACTTCCTTGCTCATGAAGTCCGTATCGAGCGGGTTCAGATCCACCAGTTGCCGGATGAAGGGATCACGCAAGCCAAGCCAGCGCAGACGCTTGAGGTCGCGCAGGCGTGCTGCGACGGCGATCACCCGCCCGGAGCCCACGCAGCGCATCGCGATCAGGTTGAGCGGGCGGTTGTCAGGCAGGCGGTCGCGGAATGTGACGATCGCGTCGCGGGCGGGTTCACCGACGGCGACGAGCACGGGGTTCTCGAACGCGGTGGGGCGCGAGAGACCGTACCGTTGCTGGAGCAGCGGAAGTCGGTGAACGGCGACCGGCACTTCGGTCCCGACCAACGGCATGATCTCTGCCAGGGCGCTCTTCTGTACGCGCAGCGAGCTTGCCCCAAGCCCGAGTACCAGTCGGCCGCCGTTGCGTACCCAGTCGATCAGCGCCCGCAGCTGCTCGGGAGCGAGTTCGTCCGGGGCGGGCTCATCCCAGAAGATCACGCTGGCGGCTTCGAGCCCGAACCACCGGTCGGGCAAGTCGCGCGCCGGGAGTGTGCCGACCACGATCGGGCGGTAGTGAGCGCGCCCGGGATGGGTGGCCTCGTTGATGCTGCTCACCGGATCGGCCAGGCCGTCGATCGCTGTTACGCGTTTGCTGCTGATATCGAGCAGGATGCGGGCGTCGTTGTGGATCGGTTCCATTTGCGGCAGGGGGGTGCTGCCGATCAGGCCGCCATCCTCGCCGAGCACGTCGAGTCTCAGGGTACGGGCGGAATCCCCGCGAGACGCGACGGCGTAGCACCACACCCGGCGGACACTGCCCGGGTTGGCGACGACGTTCTCGGTGACGTAGGCCACGCGGTCGCCGTCACGGTCGGTCATTTCACACCGCAGGCGGATCGTTTCGGGAGTCGTTCCCTGGCTGCTGATCTGCACGACGATCGGGAACCACTGCCCGTAACGGATCGCGTAGCGTGCGCCGCCGGTGGAGGCTTGAAAACCGACCGAGACGACGTCCGCCTGAATCGACTGGGCGACAACGAGCGGAGCTGGTGCCGCGGCCGCGCTGAGCCCCGCGAGGACGGCGAGGCGACTGAGCCAACCATATCCGCACCGATCGTGTTTCATCACCTCCCTACCATAGCCTGATTGCCGTTCCCTGCCATTATAGGCCGCAACATTTGTTCGAAGAGCGGTGAGGCAGCTTGTTGTTCGGTCACCGGTGTACAATGGGGTGAATCCCCGGCCAGGCGGCGCGGTTTGGCCGG
Organism: uncultured Planctomycetales bacterium; assembly: GCA_964428275.1. Classification (GTDB taxonomy): domain Bacteria; phylum Planctomycetota; class Phycisphaerae; order UBA1845; family Fen-1342; genus JALSRY01. Next base: position 8,427 of record CAYRXN010000247.1, read on the forward strand.
GGCGGATAGCCCGCCGCCACCCTCCTTTTCGGGTTCGTGTGGATGTGATCGTGACTTGCTCGGGTGAACCAGACCCTTCCGCGGACGTCGATACCCGTCAGTTGACGGTACGGCTGCTGGCGCTGGCGCTGCCCATCATCGCGATGATGGTCTCGCGGATGTTGATGGGGTTCATCGACTTCTGGATGGTCAGCTATCTGGGGACGACCGCCCAGGCGGCGATCTCACCGGCGTCGTTGCTGGTGTTCACGGCCTCCTGCCTGGGCATGGGGGTGGCCAACGCCGTGCAGACGTTCGTTGCGCAGGCCGACGGGCGGGGCGAGTCGGACGAGTGCGGCGCCTACGCCTGGCAGACCTTGCACGTGAGCTGGCTCAGCGCCCTGGCCGTAACGCCGCTGGTCCTGACCACGTCCTCGTGGTACGGCTGGGTCGCGGCCTTCGCCCACCACGACCCCGAGATGGCCGCGATGGAGATCGCGTACACGCGGATCGCCCTGTGGTCGGTTCCGTTTGCGGTCCTGAGCATGGGGTTCAACTCGTTTTTCATGGGGATTCAGCGGCCGCGGGTAGCGCTCGCGGCGGTGGTGGCGTCGCTGGTGGTCAATGCGGCGGGCAACTACGCCCTGATTTTCGGCAGGTTCGGATTTCCCGCGTTGGGCATCGCCGGGGCGGCGATCGCGACGGTGATCGGCTGGGCCGTGCGGGGGGCGATTCTCGGCGTCGCGATGCTCCTGCCCGAGTTCGATCGGCGGTATCACACGCGGCGCCGGCCGTCGTGGTCGGGACATCGGCTGATGGGGATGCTGCGCGTCGGCGGGCCGACGGCGCTCCAGTGGCTCATGGACATCGGCTCGTGGCTGGTGTTCCTGGCCGTCATCATGCCGCCGCTGGGGGTCAAGGCGGTGGCCGCCAGCAACATCGGCCTCCAGTTCATGCACCTGTCATTCATGCCGGCGGTGGGGATCGGCATCGCGCTATGTTCCCAGGTCGGGTTCGCGATCGGCGAGAAACGCCCCGACCGGGCCGAGCTTCAGAGCCGCGTCGCCATGCGGATGACGGGAACGTTCATGGGGGCGGTCGGATTGCTGTTCGTCCTGGCCGGCGGGCCGCTGATTCGCCTGTTCAACACCGACCCGGACGTGGTGGCAGCCGGACGCCTGGTGCTGATCGGCGCCGCGGTGTTCCAGGTGTTCGACGCGATGAGCATTACCTACATGAACGCGCTCCGGGGGGCCGGCGACACGCGCTGGCCGGCGATGGTCGTGTTCGTATGCTGCTGGGGGATCTTCGTCGGGGGCGGCGTGCTGGTGAGTCGTTTTCTGCCCGGATTGGGCGTGCTGGGGCCGTGGGGCATGTGCGCGGTGTATATCGTCTTACTGGGCCTGGCTTTACGGTGGCGGTGGAAGCGCGGGCGCTGGCGGTCGATCAGACTGTTCGCCACCGGCCGGCGCGTGGCATCGACGTGATCGGGTCGTACACCCTCGCGGCACGCCGCTACAATAAGGTGACGGATCAACGTCACCGCGAGGGGGTTATCGCTAGCGTAATAAGGGAATGACGGTAGATCGTCATGTTTTTGTCAGATTCGCTTGACCGGGAGCGTTTCCTGCGTAATGCTATAGGCGTATTGGGGAGCCCGGTGGTTTGTGGCGCGCGCGCCCAATACCCCGCATGACCCGGATTCACGGGACCATGCCCGGACAAGGCGAGAGCGAAGCCTCCGCCGCCGCACGTCGAAACCCTCGAATTACGCTTGTCCATACGCCCCGACGCGGCCGAATCCGCGCGCCGGCTCGATCGGCCGAAACCCGCCGTCGCCGCCCGACCAGACGCTTGCCTCCGGTGCGCGCCCCCCTTCCCCGGCCACTTCCAGCAACGCGCAGGGCCGCATTCGGCGCCACCCGCCGCGCCCCGCCGCCCGGCCACCCGGGCCGCGGAGGCGCCCCGTCGCGTTCACATGTGCTCATGTGGATATACGGATACATACGCATACAGGCACCTATAACTATAGGTTTTCATGGGCAAAAACAAGGCAGATGTGTGCCGCGGCTTGACAAACGCCGTAGGCAGGTGTAGGTATGTCATCATACGATAAAGCCGCAAGCTCATCAAAGCCACAAGCTCATCCCGGAGAAACGCGTGAGCGTCGCAGCGCCCGTTCTCCGTCGTGCCGGTGGTGTCGGTCGGGGGTGCCGGCCGAGCCGGGGCCAATCCCGAAGATCGGCCGGGTTCACGTCTGGGCGACGGCCACGCTTACCAGCGCCTGATTACGAACGAGGCGGGCGCGCCCCGTTCGGACGAGGGGGACGAGCCGGTTGCCGCGGCGCGGGGACGACGGCGCGGCACGTGCGCGGCCGCGACGAAGACCGGAAACGACCCAGGTGACGAGTCGCGGACTCGCCCGGGCTGAAGGTTTGACGCGTGCGGGAGGCGCCTGACGCCACTTCGGCGGTCGGGCCGATCGCACGAATGGGGACACTGACATGAATCGCAGCCGATTGATCTTCACTGGTGTAGCCATCGCGCTCGGGGTGTGTCTGGGTGGTTGTCCGTTTGCGCCGCCGCCTCCGACGCCGACGCCTCCGGTCACGCCCACGCTCAACTGCCAGGACTGCCACAGCGACATCGTTGCCAAGTGGTCGGCCGGTCCGCACGGCGATACGCAGGGTGGCGTGGCGGAGGAACTGGCCGGCGAACGTGCCGGCGAAACGCCCGACGAACTCATCCACGGGCCCGACGCGGAGAACTGCATCGCCTGTCACGGTCCTGCGGCGGTGCTGGCCAACGGTGGGATGACCGAGGCCCAGGCGCTGGATTACTTCTTCACCACGTCATCGGGAGCGTTCACGGGAACGACCTCGCCGCGACACGAGGCCGACTGGCCCAGCCTGGGGTGTACGACCTGCCACGACGTTCCGAGCGATCACCCCGAATCGGAGGCGGCGCTGGCGCTGTTCGACTCGTCCGCCTCGGCACACGTTTCGGTCGCGGGCGCGAGTCGGCTCTGCGGGCAGTGTCACGGGGATCTCCGGTTCCCGGACACGGACCACCGTACCTACAACGCCTGGTACACGACCAGGCACGCCGACACGCAGGCGGACGTGGCCGAGGAGTTGGCCGCAGAGCGTGCCGGCGAGACGCCCGAGCAGGTGATTTCGGGCGAAGATCCTGAGAACTGCATCGCCTGCCACGGCCCGACGGCGGTGCTGGCCAACGGTGGGATGACCGAGGCCGAGGCCCTGGACTACTTCTTCACCACCACCGGGGGCGCGTTCGGTCCCGCAACCGCTCCCGAGCACGAGGACCAGTGGCCGAGCGTGGCCTGCACGGCGTGTCACGATCCGATGGCCCCCCAGGCGCCGGCGTACTTCAACTCCGCCAGCAAGAGTTACGAAACGATGGCCGAGAGCTCCGAGCTTTGCGGCATGTGCCACGGCAACCTGCGGTTCCCGGACACGGACCACCTCAGTTACAACATCGAGACGGGGACCGGCGGTTTCGGCGTGGATGACCAGCTCACCATGCCCGGCGTGACCTGTACGGACTGCCACATGTTCGTCAGCGACGAGGATGAGAGCAACTCCGCGATGTTCCACGGGCACACGTTCGCGGTCTGCGTCGACGAGGACGGTGGCCGCCGCATTTCGGCGTGTACGCAGTGCCATGAGACGATCGACGCCGACAAGGCCGAGCTCATCATCGGCTCGTGGCAGGCCAGCTACAGCCGCCTCGACGCTGTGGTCGCGGCGAACGTCGCGGCCGCGGCGGCGGCGATGGAGGGGGTGAACGATCCCGACCTGCGGACCGAGCTCGCAGAGGCGCAGTTCAACCTGTTCTTCGCCGAGTCGGACGAAAGCGGCGGCGTACACAACCACACGTACACGACCGCGTTGCTGGAGGAGGCCAACCGCAAGGCGCTGGAAATCCTCGCTGCCTTGGGGCAGTAGCCCGCGGATGCCCTCGAAAGGGAGCCGGCGCCCGCGGAGGCTCTTTTCTTCTGATGTCCGCGTATTTCCCTCCCGAGGTGGGGCACCTGT
>CAYRXN010000248.1:0-8531 GCA_964428275.1 uncultured Planctomycetales bacterium
CGCCGGCTGGACCGGGCCCTGTAACGCCGCACCGGCTGCCGAGGACGCCGACGCCCCCCAAGGTGTCGATGACGTCATGCGTCGGCTACCGAGGGCCGTGCACCGGCGCGGCACTCATTCGCTTGCCAGCGCAGCGCCACAGCCAGGGCGTGTGACGATCAGACGCGGAGCCGTACCATCAGGCGGCGCATAGCGCTCGATGACGGCGCGCTCCGCGGCGGGGCGGGCGTCATCCGCCACCAGCGCCACGACGCACCCGCCAAAGCCGCCACCGGTCATGCGCGCTCCGAGCACGCCTTCGACGCCGCGCAGGATCTCCACCAGGCGATCGAGCTCATCGCAGGACACTTCGTAGTCGTCGCGCAGCGAGCGGTGGGAGGCGTCCATCAAGCTGCCAAACTCCTCAAGCCGCCCGCGACGCAGCGCCTCGGCCGCGGCCCGCGTGCGCTGGTTCTCCGTGATGACGTGCCGGGCCCGCGCCGCGGCCACACCATCCAGCTCGTCGCCGACCGCCGCGAGCAGATCGAGTGTGGCGTCGCGCAGCGATCGAACCTGCGGGTCCCGTTTCTGCAAGCACGCCACGGCCGCCGCACACTGCTCCTGACGCCGGGCATACTCCCCTGCCGCCAACTTGTGACGCACGCCGGTGTCTGCGATGACGAACGCATGCCCCCTGATCTCGCAGGGGATGTGTTCGAACGCCCGCGATCGGCAATCGAGCAACAGCGCCGCCCCGGCCCGCGCCAGCAGGGAAACCGATTGATCCATCAGGCCGCACGGAACACCAGCGAACTCATGCTCCGCGGCCCGGCATACGTCGATCAGATCGACCGGTTCCAGCACAGCGCCGGCCTGACGGACCAGCGCCAGCGCCGCAGCCACCTCCAGTGCCGCCGAACTGGACAGCCCCCCACCCGGCGGAACCGTGCTCGTGACGTACAGGTTGCAGCCGCCCACCGGAACGCCGCGCCGGCGCAGCATCGCAATCACGCCGGCGATATAGGTCGTCCAGTGCGGCTGCGAACCGCAGCCCTCCAACGGCCACGCTGCCTCCTCATCCAGGTTGGCCGAAAACGCGCACACCGTATCGTCATCTCGCGGCGCCAGGCCAACCCACGTTTCCTGCTGCGTCGCGATCGGCAGTACGAAGCCGTCGTTGTAGTCGGTGTGTTCTCCGATGAGGTTGACGCGGCCGGGAGCGCGGGCCACGACAGCGCACTGAGCGCCGAACCGCGCCCGGAAGCGCGCGCAGAGCATTTCACGATTCACGTCGGATTCCCGCGCAAGTCAGATGATGGGGTTGCTGCTGCCACCGGTGTCGCCCCCCGACGAATCACCGCCCGTATCGCCGCTCGACGCCGTGTCGCCGCCGCTCGACTCGCCGTCAGATTGGGAGCCGTTCGAATCGGCGGTGGCATCGGTGGCGCCGGTGGGCACGGTGAACGGTTCGATCATCGCCTTGATACCGCTCTTGAGCAGATCGATGAAGCTCTGCTGCGCAAAGCCCACGGTGACCGCGGTAAACAGCGTCGAGAGCATGGCGTCCGCCCAGCGCACGACGAACCGGGGCTCTTCCTGGATCGGAGGATTGGACGTCTGTCGGGTGAGCACAGGGTTCTTGCTTTGCGCGGTCGCGGCGTTGTTGGCCTTCATGTTCAGACTTCCGGGATCGATGCCAAAGGCCTGAAGCATCTGGATCACCTCGGGCGGCAGGTTCGACGTTCCCCCCGTGGTACCCGAGGTGCCCGCAGAACTTCCGCCGGTGGTTCCCCGGTTTCCGCCGACGAGGTTGCCGAAACTGAGCCCCCCGCCGCTGCCGCCCGTCAGGCTGCCAGCCAGTCCTGAACCCAGCAGCGTGTTGAGCAGGCCTGAACTGGCACCGCCCAGCAGATTCGAAAAGGAGCTCCCGCCAGCGGCCGTCGGATCGAACGTCGCCAGCGACGACGTGTCGCGCGAGCGCTGCGCCGCCAGGCGCTCTCGGCTCAGCTCGACGTGGCGGCTGCGGGCGGCGTCCACGATGCGCCCGGGGGCACGCTCGCGGACGGCTCCCCCGCGGACATTCACCGCAGGCGGATTATCGGCCAGCGATTGCGTCGTCGTATCGGTGTTCCGTACCTGCGCCCCCGCGGGGACCACAAGCGAGCCAACAATCAGGGCAGCCAATGTGCGCATCATGACGTCCTCTCCTCAGACCGGGCGGCTGTATCGCCAGGACCGCTCGTGTGTATTATACCTTAATCGGCAACCACGCGCCGCACCAGAAACCGAACATCGCGGAGGAAAGGCCTTGAAACTTCTCTCGGGCATGGCCCGGCGTCCCCGGACTCGCCGAACCGGCGTCCCGCCGCGCTCTTGCTCTGCGCAACTGGCCGCCCTGCTGCTGCTGTCGTGGCTCCTCGCGGGCTGCCGGGAGCAGGCCCCGGCGCCGCGATCCTCCGACAAGCTCGTAACCGGCGCCACGATCGTTTTTATCGGCCCGGCTGGCGGCGGCCTGCGCTGGCAGGCCATGCTCGGCGGCGCCCGCAAGGCCATCCAGAGTTTCCCCGCCATCAAGCTTCGGCCGCTGTTGCCGTCCGATGGTTCCGACACCGCGTTGCGTGATGCCGTCGATCGCGCGCTGGGACTCCAGCCCGACGTACTGTGCCTGACGGTCTTCGAAACCGGCGAAGCCACCGACATCGCCGAGCGGGTGTTCGACATCGGCGTACCGCTGATCACGGTCGGCTCGGGCCCCAAACTCGAAAAGTCGGTCGCCCATGTCCGCATCGACCTCACCGGCGGAGCGCAACTGCTCGGCGCACATATCCCCGAGATCCTGGGCGACCGGCGCAGCTACGTGCTCCTGAGCTGCCAGGGACGCTCGCGCACCGACACGAGCTGTTACGCGAGATTCATGCAGGCCGCCCGCCATCACAGCGGCGTCTACCTGCTCGACGAACGCTGCGGGACCGGTTCGGTCGCCGGCATGGTGGACGAGATCCGCGACATGCTCGCCGTTTTTCCCCACGCCGGCATGGTCGTCACGCTGCGGCCCGACGTCTGGTTCGACAACGACCCCGTCATGCTCCTGCGTGACAAGACGCGCCTGGCCACGCTGGGCGCCTCGCCACGACTCTGGCCGCTGCTGCGCTCGGGCCGGGCCGCGGCGTTGTGCGGCCCGATCGACGGTCGCATCGGCCACATCGCGATGGACGCGGCCATCGTCGTCCTCACCAGGAGCCGCCAGTTCAGCCCACTGCACATCGTCCCCTGTGAGCTCGTGCGTCCCGATTCGCTCGACGACTTCGCGCGGCGCTACGCCGAGGCCGGCGGCATGCGCGTCGAAGCCCTGCTCCCACCAGCCACCACACGCCCCGCGACGCACCAGCCAGGCCCATGATCGTCAGAAAAGCGCAATGAGCCCCACTCTCCGCAACGCGGGGAAGCGTCCAACGATTGCGCGCGAGGCCGAGGCAACGAACGGGGCGCCCCCGCAGCCGGCGCAGAACCCGCGAAGGTCAGGGCTGCGAAGGCGGGTCGCGGTCGGCGATTGGGTCGGACTCGCGCCGGGGCGCGATGATGCACAGCAGCACGCCCAGCAGCGTCAGCGCACCCGCGGCGGCGACCCACGCGCCGGGCAGCGCCTGGTCCGTGCCGGCGGCCGGAAAGCCGTAGCGGGTCAGATACCCGTTGAGCCCCAGCGGGTGCGTGGCCAGAATGCTCAGCGCGTTGTGCAGGAAGTGGGCGACCATCGCCGGCCAGATCGAGCGGTAGCGCACGACCAGCGTGCCCAGGATCAGCCCCAGCGCCGTCGTGGGAATGAGCCGGTAGGCGCTGTAATGCGCCATGCCGAAAGCCAGCGCGACGATCACGACGGCGGCGGTGTTGCCGACCGCCCCGCGCAGGCCGCTGAGCGCATAGCCCCGGAAGAACAGCTCCTCGCACAACGCCGGCACGAGCGCGAGGAAGAACACCAGCACGACCGGGTTGACGTCGTTCATCCAGCCCATCGCCTGCTCGAGCGCCCGGGCCACCCGCGAGTCCATGGGCAGCAGTTGGGCCTGGATCGCCGACCAGCGCAGCGCCAGAATCCACGTCGAGCAGCCGAAACACAGCCCCGCCACGAGGCCGCGCAGATCGGGCGCGTGCAGCCGGAACGTGCTGGTCAGGTTGACGCGCATGTAGCGCGCCGCAAACCACGGACCGATCGCGAACAGCACGACGATCGTCAGCGCGATGGCGTTGAGGTAGCGCAGCCCCTGGTTGAGCCCCGATTTGGCGATCTGCTGCTGAATGAAGAAGTTGAGCGAATAGACGATCGTGACGACCAGCAGCGCCTGCGCCGCCGACGGGACCGCCCGCGGCTTGAAGAACCGCCGCTGGAAGACGGTCTTGACCGAACCGGCGTCGGCGAACAGCACGGCCTCCTGCCCGAACAGTTTGGCCGCAATCGCCACCGCCGCCGCCGCGTACAGGCTCGTGGACAGCAACACCAGCGCGATGGCGGCGTAGTCGAAGCGGGCCAGGAACAGCTCGCGCGTCAGCACGACGATGTTCGCAACCGGCATGATGATGATCGGTCCTTCGAGCCGCGTGCCGGGCAGAATCCCCACGACGCCGGGGATCAGCGCCGCCATCATCACCGGCACGATGTAGTTCTGGGCTTCCTTGAAGCTGCGGGCGAAGCTGCACACCGCCAGCAGCATCGCCGAGAACATCACCGCCAGCGGCAGGAGCAGGACGAGAATCCACCCCAGCGCCGAAAGCGGGATCGTCAGTTGCGCACCTTGCGTCAGCAGCGAACCCAGCCCGCCGAGGTAGATCGTCCCGCCGATCGACAGCAGGTTGAGCACGGCGCTGAGCATGCCGATGATCGTCACCACGATGAACTTTCCGGCGATCAGGTCCACCGTCGGGACCGGGGCGACCATCAGCGTTTCCAGCGTGCCGCGCTCCCGTTCGCCGGCGGTCAGGTCGATCGCCGGGTAGATCGCGCCGGTGATCGTCATGATGATGAGGATCAGCGGCACGATCTGCCCGAGCAACGCTCCGGCCATCCGCTCCGGCGAAGCGACGTTCAGCTCGCTGGTGGCGATCGGGCGGACGAAATCGACGGTGAGGTTCGCCGCGTCGAGCCGCTGGCGCAGCAGGAACAGGTTGGCCCGGTCGAGGATCCCTTCGATGCCGGCGGCGGCGATCTGGCTGCGAATGTCGCTGTCGTCGAAGACGACCAGCACGGGCGTGGAACCCCGATCGCCCGGCAGCGGCGGCTCCCCCTTGATGAGCACGCCCACGTGGACGACGCCGTCGGTCACGGCCTTGACCACGTCGGGGGCGACCCAGACGTCGTATTCCGGCGGGACGTTGCGCACGCCGGCCCTGGCCGACTGCGCGCCGGTCTGGATCGGGGGCTCGCCGGCAGAGGGAGCGGCCTCGCCGTCGGCGGTCTGGCCCTCGCCGCGCGCCTGCTCGACGACCTGCTCGGCCGGGGCGCTGGTCGGGCCGGCCCGCCGGGCGGGGTCGCTGTCGATCAGCCGCCGCAGCCACGCCTGGGACTTTTCCGTGGCCACGGCGACGTCGTACTTCTCTTTGACGAGCTGGCTGACCTGGGCCTCGAACGCCTGGATCGATCCCAGCATCAGCGCGGGGTAGACCACCATCGGCACCAGCACCATCGCGACGACGGTGCGGCGATCGCGGAGCGTATCGACCAGCTCCTTGCGCCAGACGGTGTTAATTCGAGAAAACCGGCTCATCGGCTCCGACCAGGGCCAGGAAGACCTCGCTGAGCCGTTGCCGGCCCGTTTGTGCGCGCAGCGTATCGAGATCGCCCTCGGCGATCAGGCGTCCCTCGTGAATCAGGCCGATCCGCCGGCACATCTTCTCGATCTCGTCGAGCGCGTGCGTGGAGAGCAAGACCGCCTTGCCGGCGTCGGCCTGGGTGCGGATCAGTTCCAGGATCAGTCGGTTGGTCAGCACGTCGAGCCCCAGCGTCGGCTCGTCCATGATGAGGATCGGCGGGTCGGCGATCAGCGCCCGGGCGATGTTCACGCGCTGTTTCTGCCCGGTCGAGAGCGCCCCGCACCGCAGTTTCAGGAAACTGCCCATCCCGAGCCACTCGATCAGCGCGTCGATCCGGGCCCGCGCCGCCGCGTGATCGAGCCCGTACAGGGCCGCGAAGTACTCCAGGAACTCCAGCGGCGACAAACGCAGATAGAGCCCCGTGTTCGCCGTCAGGTAGCCGATGCGGCGTTTGACCCGCTGCGGGTCGTCGGTCACGTCCTCTTGAGCGATGTAGACCCGCCCGGCGGTGGGTCGCAGCAGCCCGCTGATCATGCGCAGGGTGGTGGTCTTGCCGGCGCCGTTGGGACCGAGCAGACCGTAGATTTCGCCGGCGCGGACCTCGAAAGACACGCCATCGACCGCGGTTTTCTCCGTGCCGTCGGGGTTGGGGAAGACCTTGGTCAGTCCTTCGATTCGTATCATCGCGGTTTCCGAAACCATCCCCCTCGCGGCGCGGCGCCGCCCGGCGGAATCAGACCGATAATCACACCGACGGGGGCATCATAACCGAATCCGCGCCGCGGGCATCCCCGCCCGTATACCTTATCGGGAAAGGTCTCGCCGACCTTGCGTGCAGCGCGGCCCGCGGCCCCCGGTTCACAACCAGCCGGTCGCGCGGCGCCGCGATGGCCTTACGCGATCCGCTACGAAGCCGACATCGGCGTCGTCGTGAGCGCTTCGGCGGTCGCCACGGGCAGGATCACCCAGAAGGTCGCCCCCTGCCCGACGGTGCTGTCTACGCCGATTTCGCCGCCCAGCAGCAGCGTCAGCTCGCGGGCGATCGCGAGCCCGAGCCCGGTGCCGGGATACTCGCGCGTGGCCGACTGGTCGATCTGCCGAAACTTGTCGAAGATGATCTCCTGATCCTCCGGGCTGATGCCCGGACCGCTGTCGCTGACCGAGAGGCGGACCCGCTCGCGTCCTTCACGCCGGGCCTGCAAGACCACCCGCCCCCCCTCGGGCGTAAACTTGATCGCGTTGGACAGGAAGTTGAACAGAATCTGGCGGACCCGGCCGCGGTCGGTGATCATGATCGGCAGGTCGTCGTCGGCCTCGAACCGCAGGTCGATCTGTTTCTTGTCCGCCTGGGGCCGCACGAAGTCGACCAGCGTGCGGCCGACCTCCTCCACCTGCACGGTCTCCAGGTGCAGCTCGACCTTGCCCGCCTCGATCTTCGCCAAATCGAGCAGGTCGTTGATGATTTCCAGCAGGATGCGCCCGGAAATCAGAATGTTCTCGGCGTAACGCGCCACCCGCGGGTCCACCGCCCGCGGCCCCTCGCGCAGCAGCTCGGCAAAACCGATGATGCTGGTCAGCGGCGTGCGCAGCTCGTGCGAGACGTTGGCGAGAAACTCGCTCTTGAGCCGGTTGGATTCGTACAGCGCCACGTTGGTCTCGGCCATCTGACCGAGCTTTTCGTCGAGGAGCCTGTTGGCTTTCTTGAGCTCTTCCTGCGACGCCCGGAGGCGTTCGAGCATGTTGTTGAGGCTGTCGGAAAGCTGCTCGAACTCGTCGCCGGTCTCGACGGTCGAGCGCTCGTCGAGATCGCCTTCGGCCACCTTGATCGCGACGCGGCGCAGCTCCTGAATCGGCGCGAGAATAAAACGCGTGGTGATGACGTAGAACACCAGGATCGCCAGGATGCCCGCGAGCGCGCCCGACGCCACCAGCCACAACCGATTCAGAAACAACTCCCGCCGGGCCTCGTCGGCCGGCAGCGACACGGCGATCACCCCCGCGAGCTGGTTCTCGACGAACGGCCGGGTGCTGCCCTCGCCGTGACAGGTCAGACAGCTCTTGCGCACGCGGACGGCATGGGCGTAGAGAAAGCGGCGGCCCTCCTTGCGCGGGGCGATCGTGTACACCGCCTCGCGCTTGGGCTTGGCCAGAAACGTGCGAAAAGCCTTGCGCAAGAACGGATCGAGCTTCTTTTCCTTGAGCACCGATTCGGCGTCGGCCAGGTTCGCCGTCAGCTGGATGAAGCGCGGCTCGACCGGCACGGCCTTGGGCATCAGGCTCATGTCGCGGCCGTGTACGCTGCCGACGATCTTGCCGCCGCTGCGCGGCGTCGCCATCACCTGACGGAAGTAATCGTCGGCGGCGCGCTGGGCCTCGCGGAACGACGCCTGCTCGACCACCAGCAGTTCGGTCATGTACCAGGGCACATAAAGCGCCGCGCCGATGATCAGAACGACCGCCGCCCCGAACAGCAGCCGGTACTTCATCGCCAGCGATATGCGCAGCAGCCGCATCGTCACCTACCCGGGAACCTGGACTCTCAGCCGGGATTATACGGAATCCTCGCCGAAGGCAGGGCGCTTGGGGAGGAACACTGGGACGAAGGGACGGGGGCGCGAAGGGAACAGGGATTGAGGGATCAAGGGACGGAGGCGCGGAGGGAACAGGGATTGAGGGATCAAGGGATCAAGGGACGGAGGGACGGAGGGACGGAGGGACGGAGACAACGCGCCGGCGAAAGATAATTCGCC
>CAYRXN010000249.1:0-5180 GCA_964428275.1 uncultured Planctomycetales bacterium
AGGTCCCATTGTGGCATCGGCCAGACGAGCTCTTCGCCGCCCGGTTCGATGCCGTCGCGGATCGCGCGTGCGAGTGCCCGTTCGTCGTAAGGCACGTGGTCTTCGTCTCCGTCGTGTGTGGTGGCGGTCAGGCTTTCGTAACGGATATCGGGCGCGACGACGTTGGAGGGCATCACGGGCAGGCCGCCGGCGCCGTCGTTTCCGTGGCAGGCGGCGCAGCCTCCGCCGTGCATGATGAGCCAGTTGGGGCCGCCGGCAAATGTGATGCGCTCGCCGTCTGCGTTGAAACCGGTCCTGAAGATGCGTTCGCCGTTGTCGGCGTCGTCCGGGAGCTCCTGCGGCCCGTTCTCCGCGGTTCCTGAGCCGACTCCGCCCATGCCCGGCCCCGTGCCGGGTCCGAAGCCCGTGCCGGGGTTGGCGAGACCTTCCTGGTTCGGTCCCATGCCGAAGCCGGAGATGAGCCCGAACATGGGCAAGCCGCATCCTGCGATGAGCAAGACCACGCCCGCGGTGACGACGATCCCTCTGTTCATCTTTGGAACCTCCTTTGAAAACGCACGCTGGTCCGGACGGCTGTTCGCCCGGTGGACGGGGATTGGATGCGCCGCGGACGGCGGTTCTTCCCGCGATTGTGCGGCCCAGGCGGGACACCGATGCGGCAGAAAGGAAGCTGCCTGCGGGGGCGGTGCGGGGAATCGGACGTTGCGGCGCGGCAGCGCGGTGGCGGAGGGCAGCGTGACGAGGCAGCGCGTGCGATCGGAGGAAACAGCCGGCCGCGGTCGCGCGCCGCGCAAGGCGACGCGCCGCCACCAGAACGCGCCCGTTGCGGCGGACAATGCGCCGATCTCTACAACTCGTACTGGCTGCGCTCCTCGTCTTCGAGGATGTCGGCCAGGCGCATGCGCACGTAGTCCACGTCGACGGCGACATCCTTGTTGACGGCGTCGGAGGCGTTGAAAGCGATTTCCTCGATGACTTTCTCGCAGATCGTGTAGAGCCGGCGGGCGCCGATGTTTTCGAGGATTTCGTTGGCCCGATACGCCATCTCGGCCATTTCGCGCACGGCGTCGTCGGTGAACGAAAGCGTCACGCCCTCGGCCTGCATCAGCGCGATCTGCTGCTTGATCAGCGCGTTCTGCGGCTCGGTCAGGATGCGGTAGTAGTCTTCGCTGGTAAGATCGTTGAGCTCGACGCGGATGGCGAAGCGGCCCTGCAATTCCGGCATCAGTTCGCTCGGACGCGATTGCGTGAAGGCCCCCGCCGCGATGAACAGGATGTGGTCCGTCCGCACGAGGCCGTAGCGCGTGCTGACCGTCGAACCCTCGACCAGCGGCAGGAGGTCGCGCTGCACGCCGGTGCGCGAGACGTCCGGGCCGCCCATCTCGCCGATCGGGCTGCCACAGATCTTGTCGATTTCGTCGAGGAAGACGATTCCGCCCTCCTCGCACCGCCGGACGGCGGCGGCGTGGAGCGAGTCCTGGTCGATGAGGCGGTCGGTTTCCTGCTGGACGAACATCTCGAGCGCTTCGGGAACGGGCAGCCGCTGACGCTTGGTGTGGTGGGGCATGATCCGTTCCATGAACTGCTCGAACTCGGGCCCCATCTGGTCGAGTCCCATCGTGGCCATGACGTGGGTCGGCACGGCGCGTTCGGGGATGGCCACCTCGATCATGCGCTGGGCGAGGCCGCCGGCCCGCAACTGGGCGCGGATCTTCTCGCGCGTGCGGGTGCGCCGCTCGAGGTGTTCGGGATCGGACGGATCGAAGTGGGCCCCGTCGGGCAGCAGTTGGTCGATGATGCGGTCCTCGGCGAGTTTCTGGGCCCGCTCGCGGACGTTCTGGGCGGCCTGTTCGCGCTCCAGCGCCACGGCCCGCTCGACCAGGTCGCGGATGATGCCCTCGACGTCGCGACCGTGATAGCCGACCTCGGTGAACTTGGTCGCCTCGACCTTGATGAACGGGGCGTTGATGAGCTGGGCCAGCCGGCGGGCGATCTCGGTCTTGCCGACGCCGGTCGGGCCGATCATCAGGATGTTCTTGGGGGCGATGTCTTCGGCGATGTCCGGGGGCAGGTGCAGCCGCCGCCAGCGATTGCGGATCGCGACGGCCACGGCCCGCTTGGCATCATCCTGCCCGATGATGTACCGGTCCAGGGCTTGCACGATCTGTCGCGGAGTCAGGTCATCCATGGGGGATTCTCGAATACACTCGGTTGGGCGGCGGGTGGCCCAACCCGTCCACGCCTCGCCGCCTATTCATCTTATCCGCGATGGACCCCGCGGCCCACCCGCGACACCGGCCGGATAGGCGGAGGACCAACACCACCGAGCAAGCAGCGAGGGCGGGGCGAACGGAACGAGGCCCGCAGGCGCCGCGGCGCGCAGGCGCCCCGGCCGCTGCACCGCGGGGACGCGGGGTGGGTAAGAGGGTGAAAAAGTGCTAAGGTGAGATGCGCAGCACAGGCGCCTCGCCCGCGCGCAGCCCGGGCACAGAGGGTGTGAACGCGCGGGCAGGGCCCACCCGGCAAGACCGCGGCCCCGGTTCGTCAGGGGTCGCCAGCGACGCCTTCGCTGCGGGACGAACGAGACGCGCATGAACGATACCCTTGCGACAGCTCGGACCGCTGCCCGCTGCGCTGCGCCGTGGCTCGTGGCGCTCCTTGCGCCGATCGCGTTGGCCGCGCCGCCCGAGACGCTGCGCTACGAGCTTGCGCCCGACTTCGACGCCGGCGTCCTGCGGGTGGCGATCGAGTGGCACACGGGGCGGCGCACACAGTCGGCGCTGCGGGTTTCCGAGCGCGTGGGCCGTGTCCGCGACATTCCCGGGCTGCTCCACAACGTGCGCATCGACGGCGGCCGCGTGCGGCACAAGGGCGCGGTATGGATCATCAAGCATCGACCGGGCGCCACGATCCGCTGCAACTACACCGTAGATCCGCAACGTCGGCGATTCGCCAGCCTCGACGAGATCCACTACCCGATCACGACGCGCGGTTTCTTTCACGGGTTGGGCAACGCGTTTCTGCTGGCGCCGGCCCCGATGGGGGCCACGCCTGACGCGTTCGAAGTCGTGTTGCGGTGGAAACTGCCGGCGGGCTGCAAGGCGGCGTGTTCGTGGGGCGTGGGGCGGCACGTCGGTGCGCGCCTGCGGGCGGCCGACCTCAGCCATTCGGTCTACCTCGCGGGTCGGCTGCGCACGGCCCGCCGCGAGCGTGCCGGCCGCGTCGTCTCCGTCGCGCTCGTCCCCCAGTTCGCTTTCTCGGCGGACGACTTCGCCGCGATGGCCGCGCGGATCATCGCGGCCGAGTGCGGCTTCATGCACGAGACGGACTTTCCGGAATTCGTCGTGACGGCGATTCCGGTAGGCGATCCGCTCGGTCCCGGCGAAGCTCGCCTGGCCGGCTCGGGCTTGTATCACAGTTTCGCGATGTTCGTCGCCCCCGAGGCCCGGATCGACGACGCGGTCGAACACCTGTTCGCCCACGAGCTGTTCCACTACTGGAACGGACGGACACTGCGCGCGGCCCGGCCCGAGCGGCTGGTGTACTGGTTCGTCGAGGGTTTCACCGATTATTACGCCCTGCGGATCCTCTACGAATCCGGTTACTGGCAGCCGGCTACGTATCTCAAGTGGATCAACAAGCACATCCGCGGCTACTACCGCAACCCGGCGCTCCACGCGACCAACGCCGACATCCAGCGCGACTACTGGAACCGGCGCCAGACCGTGGGCGAAATGGCCTACCAGCGCGGGCTGATGCTCGGCCTGCGCTGGCACGCCCGCGCGCGCCGGGCCGGCGTCGCGTCCGGCCTCGACCGCCTGATGATCACGCTGGTCGATCGAGGGCGCAAGGGCGAGGAGCTCTCCAACGCCCTCGTGCGCCAAGCCGGCATCTGCGCCCTGGGAAGCTGGTTCGGCGACGAGTTCGACCGTTACGTGGTCCGCGCCGAGACGATCGACCTTCCCGCCGACGCGCTCGGGCCGGAGTTCGTCGGGCGACCGACCGCGCTCTATTCCTACGAGCTCGGCTTCGACAAGCAGCGCTCGCAGGCCGACCGCCGCGTGCGCGGCCTGGTCCCCGGCTCGGCGGCGCAACGCGCGGGGCTGCGCAGCGGCGACCGCATCGTGGCGTGGAACCTCTACGCCGATCCCGACCAGCGCTGCAAAGTCAAGATCCGCCGCGACGGCCAGACGCGTGTCATCACGTTCCTGCCCCGCGGCCGCAAGGAACGCCTGATGCAGTTTCACCTGCAAACGGCGCCGCGCGCCCGTCCATAGCCGCCGTGCCCCGCATCCGCTCCAGCCGGCGCTACGGCGAAAAGCACTTCGCTCGATCGGAGAAGGCGGCTTCGAGACCGGACACGTGGGAATCCCGTATGAATAGGTATGTTCCGCTATGGAAAACAATCCGGCACACGGCCGGCGGGCAACCGCGTAAGGCGTCGCATCCGGCGGCGGATGTGTCGTGGGCGCCGCTTGCTCTGTGACGTGGCGCTGGCCCCGAGGCCGCCGCCCGCCCGGGGCAAGGGAGGGGACGACGCCTTGTGCGACTCACACGGAAGCCGGGTTCGTCCGCGAAAGACTGCGAGGTCATCATGCCTCATTGCAGAAACATAGCCCCGTCGTACCCCCGCCTGTTGGTCGGCCCTCGCCCGGCCGTCTTCGCGACCATCCCGGGCAGCTTTTTCATTCATGTGTTTCGTCCGATGTGTGCGCACCTGGCGGAAGCGCTTCAATCCCACCGATATTCACGTTGGCTTCGTCCTTCATTCTCATCCTTCTTCCGCACCGCCGCCGGCTCGCATGGGCCGACGTTGGCGCGGTACTTACCCAGGAGAAGACCCATGAACGCAAAGGCAGGACCGATGCTGTGGATGGCGGCGCTGACGCTGGTCGCCGCGGCTCCCGTCGGAGCGGACACGCTTCGCGTTCCGGCGGAGTATCCCACGATCCAGGAGGCGATCGACGCCGCCGAACCGGGAGATGTCGTCCTGGTCGCCGACGGAACCTACAGTGGCAAAGGCAATTGTCGAATCGAGTTCCGCGGAAAGGCGATCGCGGTGCGAAGCGAAAACGGCCCCGCGCACTGCGTGGTTGACAGTCAGGCCGGTGGCTGGGGTTTCTACATCCATGACCAGGAAGGGCCCGATTCGATCCTCGATGGCTTCACGATCACCGGCG
>CAYRXN010000250.1:0-9745 GCA_964428275.1 uncultured Planctomycetales bacterium
CCGCTGCGCCGCCGCCCGGCCGCGACCGCGCGGTGCGGGCGCGGGGGCGAAGCAAGGCCCCGGCGCGTCGTCGTGACATGCGGCGGCGGGGTGACCGGGATCGCGGCTGTGGTCTGAAGTGGCCGGGTGTACTCGGCCCGCCGACCGCGATGACCACGGTGAAGCAGGCGGAGCCGCCGGCGTCCTGCGCTGGCGGCTCGCGTGCGTTGCCGGAACGGCTCGGCGCGGGCGCTCGCCCGACGGGCGACGGGAGCTGCGCTCGGAGCGTGGAGGTGCGCCGATTCGTGGATCGTGCATGAGGAGGGAGTTGCGGATATGAAGACGGGATACCGCTGTGCCGGCAGGGCGTGTTTTCTGGCGATGGCGTGTGGTCTGGCGATGTGGGGCGGCGTCGCCGCCGGCCAGGTTCAGCACGGCTCCATCCTGGTGGTGGAGAACGACGGCGAGAACACGCCGGCTTCGGTCAGTCTGACGCGGGTTGGCGGCTACGGGGCCTGGAGCATCGTCTCCGGGTCCAGCAATCGTGGCGACTACGTGGTCGATTTCGCCACCGGAAACGACGTCGCCCTGGGGGTCCCGATCTTCACGGTGTACGAGGCCGGCCGAAGCGAGCCCAGCGTGGACCAGGATCCCTACTACGCGACCGCGTCGGCGGCCCGCGGCACCGGCAACTGGTACTTCTGCGCCACGAACGAGTCTCCCACCGGCGACGAGGTCAATTACAACCCCGCGCTGGCCTTCTTTCCGATCGGCGATGGTTGGCTGACCGGCGCGGCGTACAACAGCACCAACAACGGCCCGCTGACGGAGTTCGTCGGGAATCCGGCGATCGAACTTCGCGATGACAGCACGTTCACCGGTACCGGCTTGGAGCTGACCGATCATACCTACAGCACCGGCTGGTACAGTCTTACCTTCGAGGGTTACGATCTTCGCCGCGACGGCGTGTTGCTGGCATGCGCCGCGAGCAATGAAGACAATCGCGCGGCGGTGAACATCGGCGCCGATGGCACGGCCACGCTGTGCGTGATCGACAACGGCGTGGAGACCGGCGGCGAGAACGATCCCGTGGCGTTCGCGTTCATTCCGGCGGGTACGCCGGGCGTGGTCATGGGGCGCATCACGGCCTCGGGCCGCAAGCTCTTCGCGCAGGGTGATTTCAGCGTGCAGATGGTCGGCCAACCCGGCGGCGACGGTGTGTTTCGCATCACGATTCCGGGGCAGTCGCACATGTCGGGAACCCTGCTGGCCGTGGCGCACAGCGAGTTGGGGGGGCCGTCCGAGGACAACATCATCGTCGTGGCGAAGGAATTGCCCTCGTGGCGCATCGAGACGTACGACATCGAGCCGCTTCCGGCGGGTTTGTCTCTGGAGGACCTGCCGGCCGGCGACGTGGCGTTCCACTTCGTGTTCTTCCCGAACAACACGGAGATCTATCCGGTGGAGCCGGTTCGCGACTATGAGGAGCGGCTGAACGATATCGTGGCGGCACGCTTCAGCGTCGCCGAGTACACGCCCGGCAACACGCTGGGCGAGATGCGTGCCGAGCGCGTCGCCGGCAGCGATGCGCTCGACGTGTTCGCCGACAATCGCGGCGACGTGGGCATCAGCTACCTGAGTGCCCGGCCGGCGGCCTATTTGAACAACGGTGAGGACGCGGCGGAGGGCGTGTTTATCGGCAGCCCGATGCAGCTCTACCGCGACAACAGCGCGACCGGCGGCGTGAGCGGCTGGTCCACGTTCAGCTTCGACGACGGCCTCGCGCGGACCCATCAGGCGAGTACGGGCGATGAAATCAACAGTGATTTCGCCGTGGCGCTGTTCCCGGCCGGGTTGGGGCTGCTTCAAGGCGCGGACGTCCCGGCCTCCGGTGGGCAGGCTGTGGTAAGGGTCAGCGGGGAGGCGGCCAGCGACGGCGTGCTGATGGCCGTAAACTGGGACAACAACAACCGAATCGTGTCCGCCCAGCCCGACGGATCGGCGTTTGACCTGACGGTGTATGAAGCCGACAGCGGCGCCGTGGCGACAAGCTCGGCCGAGTATGGGTACGTGTACCTGCCCTACAGCCTGCCGGGGCTGGTGGCCGGTCGCGTGGACGCCGCCGGCAATGTGTTGTCCGGGGTAGGGCGTTTCACGATCGGGTCGGGCGTCTCGAGCGACGGCTATGACGTAACAACCATCACGATCCCGGGGATCGACGCCGATGCGGACGGCATTCTTCTGCTGACCGCGACCGACGGCCCGTATGCGATGGCCTGGGAGCCGGCCGCGGATGGCTCGTTCCACGTGGCGGGGTTCGACTGCCAGAGCCAGACCGTCGGGCGGGTCGGTTTCATGTTCGCGTACGTTGCCTATGAAAACCGCTGCGCGACGTGCTTTGGCGATCTGGATGATGACTGCCTGATCAACATCGCGGATGCGGAGGTTCTCTTTGCCGGCATGGAGCTGGCCGAGGCCGCGTATGACGACGGCGACCTGACCGCTGACGGCGAGGTGGACATGGCCGACTTTGCGGTGCTCCAGCAGGTCGCCGGCGCCGATTGCGGAAGCGCGGCCGGGCCGGATGATCCCGTTCTGGTGGCGCCGCCCAACGGCGGCACGGTTTCGGGTTCGCCGGTGACATTGTCGGTCCAGGTGACCAATGACGGCAGCGGGCCGATGACGGTGTCCTATTACGGACGCCAGTTGAACACGGCGGATCCTTTCACGATGGTGATGCTGCCCGACACGCAGAATTACTCGGAGAGTTACCCCGACACGTTCGACGCCCAGACCCAGTGGATCGTCGATAACCAGGAGGCGTTGAACATCGTCTATGTCGCCCACCTGGGGGACATTGTTCAACGTGCAGACAGGCTGTGGGAATGGGTGGTTGCCAACGATGCGATCAGCATTATGGACTCGATCCCGAGCCTGCCTTACGGCCTGACGGTGGGCAACCACGATGAGGAGCCCTGCTGCGGCGGAAACCCCGATGGCACGCAGAACTTCAACCTCTTCTTCCCTTACACGCGTTATGAGGGCGTTTCGCCCTGGTACGGCGGCCACTACGGATCGGATAACGACAATTCCTATATCCTGTTCAGCGCCGGAGGGATGGATTTCATCGCCATTCACTTCGAGTTCGACACCGCCGCCAACCCGGCTGTGCTCGCCTGGGCCGATCAACTGCTGACGACCTACTCCGATCGGCGGGCGATCGTTGTGACGCACTACATGGTCAGTGCCGGAAATCCGGCCCCCTTCGGCGATCAGGGACGGATGATCTACGAGGCCCTGAAGCACCACGCCAACCTCTTCCTGATGACCGGCGGGCACGTAAGCGGCGAGGGACAACGGACCGACGTCTTCGACGGCCACACGATCTACTCGATCCTGACCGACTACCAGTCCCGCGACAACGGCGGTGACGGCTGGTTGCGCTACTATGAGTTTCATCCGGCGGACAACCTGATCGTCGCGAGAACCTACTCGCCGACACTGGGGCAGTACGAGCTCGACGGCGACAGCCAGTTCGTGCTCCCCTACGACATGAGCGGCACCGAGTTCGAGCTGATCGGCGTCGTGAGCGATGTCGATAGCGGCGACGTGGCCGACCTGGACTGGACCGGGCTGGGCACCGGGCGCTACGAGTGGTATGTGACGGTGCAGGATCACAATGGCCAAACCACCGGCGCAACCTGGCGATTCAACGTCGAGTAGCTGGAGTTGTGCCGTGCCCGGACGTTACCTGTTGCTGCCGGCCCTGGTGTGCGGATATCTCCAGGCGTCGGCGGCGTTCGGCCAAGTCAGATACGCGGTCGTTGAGGCCAGGCGGCCCGGGCCGACGGTCGCCGTGCTCGGGCTGGGTCGCGGTCCGGATGACGCCGTTCGTTTCGCACTTGAGCAAATCGCGCGGCTTCCGATCACGCATGGGCGCTTGCTCGTCGCCGCTCCGCGGTTCAGGACGGTGGCCCGCGGCGCGTTCGATGGAACGGCGGACTGGCCCCACTCGGCCAGAAACTCGCGGGTGTTTCTGGAGACCCACCGGCCGGAATTCGTCCTGGTGCTGGCGGAAGACTACGGTTGCTACGGCGCCGTTCCGGCTGCGCTGGGGCGCACCATCAGCCTCTGGACCGGCGATGCCCAGTTGGTGCACCTGGCCCAGCGGATGGCAGAGGATCTCAACGCGGGCGTAGCGAATACCGAGCAGCGCTGGCAACTGCTGAACATGCGGCTGACCCCGCATCCGCGCCTGGCCTACTGGCCGGAGTGGGTGCTGGGCCACGCCTCGCCGGTGATTGTCACAACTTCCACGAGAACCGCGCGGGGCAAGCAGCGGCTGGCGCGTCGCACGCGGCAGTTGCGGCTGGCGGCGGCGCGTTGGCTCATCGAGTTGCGAATGCTGGCGGAGGGCGTCGAGTGCTACCCGCTGGTGGGCGAATCGAGTCGGCGCCGGCCGACCGTGGCGGTCTACGACGGGCCGGGAGCGGACGGCGCCCGCGCGCCCGGCCCCCTGTGGATATTGCAGTCCCTCGCCAACCTTCCCTGCGAGGGGTGCCTGATCGATCCCGAAGACATCGCCGACGGGGCGCTCAGCCAGTTCGACGTCATCGTGTTCGGCGGGGGCGATGCCGGGGAACTGAACGCAGGGTTGGGGGGGCGCGGCTGGCGGGCGTTGCGTGACTACGTTCGGGCCGGCGGCGGTGCCGTCGGCGTCGGCGCCGGCGCCGCGCTGGTCCGCGCCGGCGACGACAAGCGGCCGGGGCTGATCGACGCTCCGGTGACGGGCGTTTCGGCCAGCGGCGTGGTGCCGCTGGTGATCGCTGCGGCAGGAAGGACGCCGCTGGGGCTGTCCGGGGTCCATGCCGCGCGACTTTCGGCCGGCCCGGTGTTCGATACCGCCAGAATCGCGCCGCCGTGCGAGGTGTGGGCCACTTACGGGGACGATCTGCATCGAGAAGGCGAACAGACGCTGAAGCTCAAGGGCGCCGCGGCGATCGTAGCGGCGGCGGTGGGGCATGGTCGCGTGGTGGCGTTCGGGCCGCACTGCGAGTGTTATCCCGGGCCGCAGTTGGCCTTCTGGAACGCGCTGATCTGGGCGTCCCGGGCGGAGCCGGGCCTGGTGGAGTCGGCGGCCTCGATTCGCGTCACGCCGGCGCGCGTGACCAGCCCCCACGAGCATGGCGAGGACATCTTCGGCGATCTGGTTCCGCCGGGGCTCGGCCTGAAAGTAAGCCGCGGCGAGGAGCGCGTGGCCCAGATCCGGAAACGCCTGCTGGAGCCCGGCCGGCCGGGCGGGTTGATCGCGGCGCACCGCGGGCACCACCTGCGGTATCCGGAGAACTCCATCGCGGCCATCGTGGACGCCGCGCGCGTGGGGGCGCACCTGGTCGCGATCGACGTGCGCAAGACGGCCGACGGGGTCTACGTGCTGATGCACGATGCGTCGATCGAGCGAACCACCACGGGATCAGGCCGTGTGGCCGACCAGCCTTTGAAAGAACTGAAAAAAGTGCGACTGATGCACGGAGGCAGGCCGACGCGGCAGCGCGTACCGACGCTGTTCCAGGCCGTCCAGGCTTCCCGCGGGCGGATCGTGCTCGAGATCAACCTGCGGGCCGGCGATCTGTTCGAGGTCATCAACCTGCTGCGCAAGATCGAGGGACTGGGCCACTGCGTGTTACAGGCGGAGTGGTCGCAGTTGCGTCCCGAGGACCGCGACTGGATCAGGCAGCAAAAGGAGCTGATCTTCATGCCGCTCGTCAGCTCCGAGGCCGAGTTGCGGGAGGCGATGGACGCGCTGGGGGCACGACTGTTCGAAGTGAATATGAACACCGGCTCGTGGAAGCCGACCGATACCCGGCGTGTGCAAGCGCTGCGCGCCGTGGGGGTCCGGCTGTGGATCAGCAGCCTGGACCGCGGGCCGGGCGGCTCCGGACTTGGAGATCGGCAGGCGATCGACGATCCGTCATCGGTGTATTGCCGCCTGACCCGCCTGGGGTTCGACGTTATCGAGACCGACCTGCCGGAGTTGGCCGTAGAGGCCCTGTACGACTGCATGGAAGGGGCGCGTTTCCTGGATCTCCGGGCTGCCGACGCGGATCGCCGGGAATCCGACTGACGCCGATGATCCACCACGCGGCCGGCCGGCACGGCGTAGCAAACGCCGCGCTCTTCGGATACCTCAAACCCTCGCTCCCTTGGCCCGCTGCTTGTGGCCGGAAGCAGCCGGGTGCTACTGCTCGAGGATCTTGAGCAGCACGTCCGGGCGATTGGTGATAATCGCGTCGACGCCGATGCGCCGCAGGTAACGCATGTCGGCCGGGTCGTTGGCGGTCCAGACGAAGACGAGCAACCCCGACTCGTGTGCCAGGCGAACTATGGCGGGGTCGACGCGGTCCAGCGGCAGCCCGATCGCGGTGCTGCGGGCCTCCAGGGCCTGGGCGATCTTCGCTCGCCGGGCGCTGGCCTCGCAGGGCATCCCGCTGATGAGCCATGTGGTGGGCAGGCGCGGCTGGGCCTTGGCGATTTTTTCGACCACGTCCCGGTGGAACGAGAAGATCATCACGTCTTCCGGTTTGACGCCGGCCTCGTGAATCGCGGCGATGACCTCCTGCTCCATGCCCTGTTGCTTGATTTCGATCACGAAGCGCAGATGGTTGTGAACGAGCTTGAGCGCCTCGACCAGCGTGGGGATGCGCTCGCCGGCGAACTTGGGTGATTTCCAGGAACCCGCGTCGAGTTTCTTGATCTCGGACAAGGGCAAGCTGGTGATTGGTGCGTCCCGGCCGGTCGTTCGTTTCAGGTTTGCGTCGTGCAGCAGGACGGGAACGCCGTCGGAAGACAGGTAGACGTCGCACTCGGCCATGTCGGCGCCGGCCTCGATCGCCAGGCGGTACGCCGCGAGCGTGTTTTCGGGCGCGATCTCGGAGAATCCGCGATGGGCGACCACCAGGGGGCGCGGGCGCAATCGCCGCAGCTCGTCGGCGCTGAGCGGATCGACCCGGGCGACGACGACGTTGTCGAACTCGACCACCGCATCCCACAGGCGCAAGCCCACCCGGCCGGAGTCGCTCACATCGGTGCCCCGCGGGCATTCGATGACCTTCTGGGAGTCGAAGAAGACGCGAATCCAGTCGCCGCGGGCTTCGATCCGCAAGTGGTGCGACTTGCCCGGCGAGAAACGCCGCGCGGCGGCCGCGGTCTGAAAGACGCGCCAGCCCTTGCCCGCCCCGGCCGGCCGTCGCGCGGCGAGTTCCAGGCCGTTGCGACGCGTGGCGTCCTGGCGCACCTTGATTTGCACGCCCGGCGCTTCGGGGCCCGCGTCGCGCAGCGCGAGGGCAGCCCAGCGCGTATCTTTCCGGGCCTCGACAAACCGGATGTCCGCGGAGACGGCGACATCGCGTGCGTCGGATAGTCCGAACCACACCGTCGCCTCGCCTTTCGATGCCGCGCCGCGCAGCCACCCGTTTGTTACGCTCCACTGACCGCCGTCGATCACCCAGCCGGCGGGAAGCTTCCCGTCGGCGACGGTTTCGAAGTCCTCGCGCAGGATCGTCTCGTCGGCCAGGTTCGGCGCGCACGCCGCCAGTGCAAGAACGATGCAAGTGATAGCCTTCATGGTATCCACGGCTCCTTGTAGAGAGAAAACCAGACCTCGATAAGCGGGGAGCGAGGTTTCCCGAGCATGTCTCCCGCCTCTTTTCAACCCGCCGCGAGCGCAGTCGGCGGTGCCGACCGCCGCGGCGGCCCTTCGGCTGCCTCGGCAGACGTCACGTGCTATGCCTTCGGCCGCGCGTTCCACGTCAGGGCGAGCAGTGCGCCGGCGATGGCGGCGCTGGCGAGGATCGCATACAGGACGAAGTGCCACGCCGTCTCTTGTCCGTAGATTGCCGTGTAGTGATCCGCCATCCAGCCGAACCCCTTGGCCTGCGCGGTTCGCCCGATGTAGCCGAACAAGCCGATAAATCCGGCCGCGGTACCAATCGCCTTCTTGGAAACGGAGTCCAGCGCCGCGATCGTAATCAGGTTGATTACGGGGTATATGAAGAACCCGATCAACGTGAGCATGGTCATATCGATCCAGAGATATCCTTCGGGAGTGATCAGAATCGTCGCGAACGCGCCGAAGATGGGTGCCATGCAGAGGGCGGCGATCATCCCCCGGCGTCCACCAATGCGGTCGGAGACCCATCCGAGGAGGATCGTTGACGGTATCCCGCCGAACTCATTGACCAGCACCGCGAGGCCCCCTTGCTGGAGCGTTGCTCCCTTCACTTCCCGCAGATAGGTGGGCCCCCAGTCCAGCATGCTGTAGCGGGTGATGTAGGCAAAGAAGTTGGCGATCGCCAGGATCCAGATGAACTTGTTCTTGAGGACCTTATCGAAGAACAGCTCCTTGGCGGTAAGCGTGCGTTCCAGCGAGTCCCGGTCCTGGACGCCTTTCGGATAGTCGTTGCGATGCTCTTCGATCGGAGGCAGCCCGACGGATTGGGGCGTATCGCGAAGGCGCAGGAACAGGTAGACCGCGCCGATTGCCGCAAGTACGCCCGGCACGAAGAAGGCGTATTGCCAGCCGCCGTAGACATCGACCACCCAGGAGGCCAGATACCCGGCGATTCCACCGCCGATGTTGTGCGAGGTATTCCAGATGCTGAACGTCAGTCCGCGCTCGGACTCGCTGAACCAGTGGCCCATCGACCGCCCGCAGGGCGGCCAGCCCATTCCCTGGACGAATCCGTTGAGCGCCCACAACACAAGGTGCACCGGGTAGCTGGTCACGCTGCCGAACGCGAAGTTGCAGCAGGCGGTGAGCAACAGCGCCACGGACATGAACTTCCGCGGATCGCACCGGTCCGAGACGGAGCCCATCAGGAACTTCGACAGGCCGTAGCAAATCGCCGTGATCGCCAGGATGTCCCCGATCTGGGAGTGACTGTAGTGCAGCGCGTGCTCTATCTCCTTGCTCACCGGCGCCAGGTTGTTGCGGACCAGGTAGAACATCCCGTAGCCGAGGAACGTGGACTCCAGGATCCGCCAGCGGTAGTGCGGATAGAGCCGCTTCACTTCGGAATCGGGCAGTCGTTCGATGGGAGGAGCCGGGGCGAAGAAACGGCGAATTCGAGTCAGCATACCTAACCTCAGACGCATATGGCCGCGCAACGGCGGTGTCTTCTCATTCACATTTTTCGAGGATTGCCGCGAGACCGCCTCCGGGGGCCATGCGGATTTCCAGCTTGCTGTCGGCGGTGACCGGGCGCCTGGTCACGCGCACGTCGCTTCCGTAGCGATCGGCGTTGATGCCGTCGGCCCACGCCGTCATCTGGTAATCGCCGGCCCCGAGGAAATCGAGCGGGACCGACAGATCGCGCGCGGACCAGTTCGTCATGGCTCCGAGGTACCACGTGTCGCCGTGCCGGCGCGCCACGACGACGTGGCTGCCGACCTTGGCCGCCAGCACGCGGGTTTCGTCCCAGGTGACCGGAACGTCCCGCAGAAACGGCAGGCAGTCTGGATGGGCGCGGTAGTGCGTGGGACTGTCGGCCAGCATCTGGAGCGGGCTGAGATAGACCACGTACATGGCGAGTTGCTGGGCCCGCGTTCCCATGCTGGCCGGACGGTTGAAGATGGGGCGGAAGTTCTTCTTTTGCAGGTTCACCATCGCGCCGGGCGTGTAGTCCATCGGTCCCACGACCATGCGCGTAAACGGCAGCAGGACGGCCATGTCCGGATTGGCGTTCTTGCCCCACTTGGCCTGCTCCAG
>CAYRXN010000251.1:0-7590 GCA_964428275.1 uncultured Planctomycetales bacterium
GTGGGAGCGCCCCCGGTCGCGACGACCACCCGCGCCGCCGAGACGGCAGCGACGACACGACCCTCTCGGGCGCACCCCGCCAAGCCCGCAACGGCGGCAAGGGAGGCCGCGCCGGTGGCGCGTCCCGCCCCGCGCGTCAGCACCGAGCCGCTGGTGGTCGTGCGCGGCGTGCTGCGCGCCTGTTTCGATCTGGCGGCCGGACCGTACGGACTGCGGTACGAAGTTCGCGACCCGATTTCCGGAAGGATTCGTGCCTATGTCGAGTTTCCGCCGGAGATCGGGTTCGAGGCACCGCGCAGCGTCGGGAAGTACGTGGCCGTCGCGGGGCATTGGCAGGAGGCGTCCCATGTGGGCGTGCGCATCCTGCGCGCCGCCCGAGCCTCGGTCATCGGGCTCCATCCCGTTGGGCCTCGCCCCTTGCCCTGACAGCCGTTAGAATCAAGGCCAGTCGAGCACACGGGTTTGCACAAGCAAGGAAGGCACGACATGAAACAAAGGCGTTATTCGAAAGTGTTCTGGCGGATTTTCCTGCCCGGTGGCAGCCTGTTCCTGCTCGGCGGGTGCAACGCGCTTTCCGATGCCCAGTTGACGTCCATCTTGCAGTCGGCCATCGGAACTGCCATGAACGCATTCCTGACCAACCTCATCAGCACGCTGTTCTCCAGCGGCGGAACCACCGTCTGAGTCGCCGTCCGGATCAGCCATCCCGCTGGCCCGGGCGCGTCCGCGCACCGTCCGGGGCTTGTCTGTTGCGCCCGGCAAGCGAGAGCTCCGTCCACGAACAAACCCCGACGGTTCCTGACACAGACCAATTGCAAATCCACCCAAAGCCGGCCGGTCAAACGGCCGATACAGAGATAACGGGTCTTGCCGTCTGCGGATTCGCGGCGGCGCTGCGGTCCGCGTGGACCCCAGCGTGACCGCCGGAACCGCTTACGGACGTCCCCGCGGACCCCGCGTGGGTCCGCCACCTGCCTTCGTGGGAGCCTGAGCATGACCGGGGCCCAGGCAACGTGTGAGATTCCGCCGTCGGGGTGGCCGGGGGAGTCCGCATCGCTGGTGCCAGGGCCGACCGCCGCGGTCGCTCCCGCCGGTTCCGGCAAGCGCCCGCCATTTCCTCCTGTCTTCAAGCGTTCACCCCGGCTGCGTCCGCCCGCACAGGCGCCGCCAACGGTGGCCGGCCCATCGGCCCGGCCGCCGGCACCGGGGAAGTTCGTTTGCCGGTCCGTTCAAACAGGTCACACGCGGTCGTCGGCGATTGGATTCGAGTCATCGCTGCACAGTCAGAAAACGACAATCACTGGTTAACGCCGACGACCGCTTCTTTTTTCCTTCTTTCCTGCCCGCCCAACCGTCGAGCCCCCGAGTCGATCCCGCTTTCATTTCCGACAACGACGCCACGACGGATCGGTACGATTGGGCAGAGTCCCTCGCCCAGTGATGAGCGCGGCGCAACCCCCCGCGAATCCCCCGATCTGATGCGAGCCAGAAGATCAGCGTTTCTGCGGAACACCGCAACCAACCGCCCCGGGAACCAGCCGCTCGCTCGGTGTGTCGGCCGGGAGGCTCCGGCGAGACGCAACACGCGAAATGATCTCAGCGATCCCCCAAGCCCGGCCGGGCAGATAACCGCTCTCGGCCGACCGGCCGCCGCGAGAAGGCCCCGGGTGGTGTTCCCGCGCCGGCCGGCCGGTTCAGGTGGCGCCGCCGGCCCCTAGAAATCCGCCAGGTCCTGCGTGGCCTCATTCAGGGCGGCTTCCTCCGCTTCGCTCCAATCATAGCCCGGCGAATCGCCGGTCGGATCGGACGGCGCAAGCGGTGCAGGTTTGTCGTTCTTGCTCGATGCCGCGCCCGTGGTGGCCTCCGCCGCCGCAGCGGCCTTCTTCGGCGTCTTGGCCTTCCCCGCCGCGGCGGCCTTGCCCGCATCCTTGCCGGCCTTGGGCGATCGGGGCGGCTTGGGAGCCTTCTTGGCAAACTTGATTCCGACGGCGTACTTGTCACCCTTGCGCGTACAGTGCGCGACGGTGCCGGTCACCTTGCGCCCGCCATGTTCATCGGGAACGACCACGGTGGCCGTGGTTCCGACCTCGAGACGCTCGTTGGAAACCAGGCCGATGCCGCCCGCGGAAACATCGTGTGTCTGGGCCTCGACGGTACCGTGCGTGGGCGTCTCGACCCGGGTGGGGGCTGTCACGACGCGGCGCTCGTGTTTGCGGCGCGAACCGCGCGCGAGCGCCACGAGGTCGGCGACGAGCTGGTCCTTCAGTGCGATCGCCATTCCACTGAGCTGCTCGGACGCACTGGCGGATTGTTCCGCCGCCGCGGCATTCTGCTGCGTGATCTGGTCCATGTGGGCGATGGCGGCACTGATCTGGTTGACGCCCTGAGCCTGTGTGCGGCTGGCCTCGGAGATGTTCTTCATCAGCTCGGCCACCTTGGCGATCTTCTCCATGATCTCGCTGAACGTGCTGCCGGCCTCGCCGGCGACACGGGTGCTTTCCTGCGAGCGTTTGACGGTTTCCTCGATCAGGGCGGTCGTTTCCTTGGCCGCCTCAGCCGAGCGCTGGGCCAGGTTGCGGACCTCGTCGGCGACCACCGCGAAGCCCTTGCCATGCTCGCCGGCCCGGGCGGCCTCGACCGCGGCGTTGAGCGCCAGCAGGTTCGTCTGGAACGCGATCTCCTCGATGACCTTGATGATGCGGCTGATCTGCTTCGAGGCCGCGTCCATGCCGCCCATGGCCTCGTTGAGCTGATTCATGATCTCGTTGCCGCTGCCGGCGGCCTCGAGCGTCTCGGTGCTCAGCGTCAAGGCCTGCTCGGCATTCTGCGAGTTCGCGCCGGCGTTGGAATCGAGTTCCTGGAGCGCGCTGCTGGTCTGCTCGAGCGACGACGCCTGCTGGCTGGCGTGCTCCGCCAGGTTCTGCGCTGCGCCGGCAACCTGCTCCGCCGCCCCCTGAACTTGCCCCGCGCCGTCGTACAGGCCGCTGGTGATGTGGTCCAGCTTGCGACCCACACGATGCCCCACGATCGTGGTCGTGATCGTCAGCACGACCAGCAGCGCCAAGGCCCCCAGCCCGATCGACCAGCGTGCGGTCGCCAGTTGAGCCAGCGACGCGCTGTTGTCCAGGGCGTACGCGATCACACCGATCTGTTTGCCGGCGTAGTCCCGAACGGGAAACGTCGTGATGGCGTAGTTCCCGACGGATCGCGTATGCGTTCCCGACGCTCCCGCGTCGAGCAGTTCGTCGGGCACCAGCCGGGAAACCGTATCCTTGTTCGTGCAGGCCACCAGCACGTACTTGTCGCCCACGCGGGGGTACTTCTTCTCATCCGTGAGCTTGGTCGCCACGTTGAGAAGGTTGACGTTCATGTAGACGCCCAGATCCTGGGTTTCGGAAGTCTTGGCGGCCAAGACCAGCGGCGTGTAGGCCGAGAGCATTTCGACCGAGCCGAGATGTTCGCCATCCGGCCCCACGACCGGCGCAAGACCGCGAATCGCAAAACCTCCGCGCCCCACTTCCACCCCGGTAATCGGGTCGTGTTTGCCCTTGTTGATGTCGAGCACCGTCTTGCGAAAACTGGAAATATCGTCGCTGGCGTGCTGCTTGCCGCGCCAGACGCGCAGCAGGCTGCGGCCGTTGGGAAGGTGGAAATGCAGGCCGTAGCGTTTGTCGCCGGTGACGCGGAGGTAGTTCTGCGCGATCGGCACGAACTCCTTGCGCAGCAACTCGCGGGCCTCTTCGGCCTTGGGATCCTGCTCGTCGTCGATGTTGCCTGACAGCGCCAGCTTGTAGGCCTGCTGAACGACCGGCATCCGGCCGAACAGCGCTGCGTGCGACAGGCACCGCTGCTCGATCTGCTTCTGGTACGCCTCGATCTCCGTGATCTTCGCAGCGATTTCCTCCTGCGTGTTCTGCTGCACCAGGCGCGTCAACAGCGTATTGGCCAGCAGGAATGCCCCAACGCTGGCAGCAATCGTGACGCCGCAAACCGGAAGCAGGAAGCGGTTTTGCAATGTCATTTCCGTAACTCCTCAGCGGTCGGGCCAACCGCCCCCCAAGGCGTGGCGGCGTGCGGCCGACAAACAGGAACCGTCCAGACCCGCAGCGTGTGCGGTGACGTGTTTTTTATCGTCAACATTCCCCGGGCAGATTCCCCAAAACCAGACGACGCCGCAAAAGGAAGCCACGGCACAGGTCAACGCACCCGATCCGGCGGCCGCCGACAGCGCTGGCGCTTCCGATAACCACGGTGCGCGGCCGTGCGGGCGTCTCCGACGCAACCACCCGGGCCGCCCCAGGGCGAACTACAGGAGCTCGTCGATGTCCGCCCGGCGGGTGATGCGCAGGGCCTTCTGCCCCCGCACCTGGCCGGGCCGGCCGGCAAACTTGTTTCGCCCCGCGATCTGGAGAATCAGCTCGGCGCCGGCGCGCTTGTCCAGGGGCAGCAGGTCGCCGACCTGGAGGTTGCGCAGGTCGCTCAAACGAACGCGAGTCTGCCCAAGATAGGCGGTCAGGTTCACCGGCGACTTGACCAGGTTCCGCAACAACCGCTTCTGCTGCTTTTCCGTCGCGGGCTTGGGCTTGTAGAACCATGACTGGCTGGTCATGTGCGTCAGGACCGACTCGATCGTGTTGAACGGAATGCACAGGCTCATCGTGCCGGCGGTGCGCCCGAGCTTGATCTCGAAGGTGATGAACACGACGACCTCGGTAGGCGCCACGATGTGTACCAGTTGCGGGTTGCTCTCGTGCTCGACGACTTCGAAGCGCGTCTCGATCAGGTTGCGCCACACATCGGAGAGCTGCTCGAGCGCCCGCCCGACGATCCGGTCCATCAGCCGCCACTCGATCGACGTCAGCGGTCGCTGAGGAATGTAGAGATTGCTGTTGTCACCGCCGAGCAGCCGATCCACGAAGGGATAGACGATCAGCGGGCTGATCTCCAGGCACATCTGCCCTTCCAGCGGCGGCGCCTGGAGCACCATGAAGCAGGTGGGATTGGGCAGCGAGTGGATGAATTCGTTGTACGTAAGCTGCTCGACACCGACCACGCGCACGTCGATGATCGTGCGCAGCATCCCCGAGAGCGTCGCCCCGAAGTTGCGGGCGAACACCTCGTGGATCGACGAGATCACGCGGATCTGGTCTTTGCTCACGCGTTCGGGACGTTTGAAATCGTAGATGTGGGCTTCGATGTCGGTGAACAGCGTCTGCCGGGGCGCAACCACCGGGGTCGCGGCCCCGCCCGAGCCGTTCGGCGCGGGCGCCGGCTCCGCCTCGTCCGCCTGCACCGCGTTGAGCAGGGCATCGATTTCGTTCTGGTCGAGTACTTCCGCCATGGGTCTGGTCCCAACCTCACCGAACAACCGGGCCGGCAACGTTCTCCGCCGCTGACCGCCCTGGCCGCCACCGAAGCGTTTGTGCGTCCTGTCGATCCAGAAGTGTTATCGGGGCCGCGGGATGCGGGGGTTGAACCGCCCCCGCGAGCAGGCGGGGCCGGGGCGCAGTTTCGGCAGACTCGGGCCCCGGATTGCAACCCGTTGGCGGCGTGATAGCATTACTGCACATGAGCGGTGTCGAAGTCGAACATTCGCCTGCGGACGCCCCGCGTTCGGCGGATCTGCCCACCGGACCGAGCCCCCCCGCGGGAACCGCTCCGGTTCCCGCCAGCCCCGGGGCCGCGACGGCCGATAACGCGCCGGCGGAACCGGGCCGCCCTTCCGAGCCCGAGATCGTGGACGTCTGGTCCCGCACGCAGCCCAAGTACCGCGTTCGCGCGGTAATCCTGCTGGCGATCAACTTCGTGCTGTTCTGCGGGCTGTGCACGTTCGCCCACTGGCTGCACTTCGCCCGGGCGTTCGATTTTTCTCCTGCCAGCTATTATCTGCCGTTCAAGTTCTGGGACGCGGGCGCCCCCAACCTCAACGACTTCATCCTCGCCCCGATCAACGTCGTGGACGTGCCCGTCCATGCCGGCGTGCTCGGACTCGTGCTGGCGGTCATCATCGCCGTCCCGATCGTCGTGGCGATCCTCTACCGTTTCGTCTACGCCCTGCCGTTTCTTCTGGCGCTGTTCGTCTTCGCGCACATGCCCTGGATGGCGATCACGCTGCTGGGCAGTTGCATTCTGGCGGCGGTGCGGCCGTTTCGCATGAAGTTCCGCTACGGCTCGGCCCTGCTGGGGCTGCTGCCGGTGCTGGTGTACCTCTATCTGGCGACCCGCGGCACGCCGGAACTGCTGGCCAACTACGGTTCGCCGGTCCAGAAGATGCTCCTGGTGGCCCCGTGGGTGATCGCCATCCTGGGTGCGGCCGTGATGGCGGGGATCGTACTGCTGCTGGCGAAACTCGTCCGGTACCGCCCGGGCGCGGTGGCGCCGGTGCTGGGCGTGATGTTCGCCGTCCCGGTGGTGTTGTTTCATCTCGGCGTCGGCCGCGACGAGCTGGCCTACCGCATCCTCGAAGCGGAGTACGGCCCGCGCTCGAAGTGCTTCGCCCCGGTGCTCAAGTCGCGCGAGACCCAGGACGCGATCTGGGCGCTGATCTACAAGGCGATCGGCAACCGATCGATTCCGGGGCAGCTGCGCTCCGACCTGCTCGGGTTGTGGAGCCTGCGGCCCGAGAAGTTCCGGGAAATCAAGCGCACGGTCAGCCGCAAGTTCCTCGCATCGTTCCTCGAGGACCGGGCCCGCGCGGCCCAGGCCTGCGAACAGTTCATCGCCGACCACCCGGAAAGCCGCTATGTCCCCAACGTGCTCTACATGCTCGGCCGCATCCTCGACACGCGGCTCGACGAGGCCCGACTGGCCGACGTCGAACCCGCGCGCGAGTTGTACACGGGCTTTCCGCACGCTGCCGCCGAAGAAGCGTGGCTCACGCTTTTCCGACGCTACCCCAGCTCACCGTTCGCTGTCGAAGCGGCCCTGCGCCTGGGGCAGTTGCGGCTGCGCGACGGCAAGGTGGACGAAGCGCTCCAGTACCTGCGTTTTGCCATGCGCCCGGGGACAGCACCGCGGCCGCCGACCGCACAACCTCAGACCGGCGGCCTGGCCCATCTGCTGCTGAAACCTGCCGCTCCGGAGAGCACGCTCGATTTCCAGCCCGAGCCCTATCGGCAGGAGGCCTGCCAGCTCGCGGAGCTGATCGAGGCCAACCGCGACGACCCCCGCTACGGGAACAAGCCGCTGGCGGAGCTGGCCCGGCTCGACCCGCGGCGCTCCCGCTACCGCGTCCAACTGCTCGCGCTGGCGCAAGCGTACGCCGGCGCCCGGCTCTACGACAATCTGATCGTCCGCTGGTCCGCCTCGCAACCCGACCTCAACCAGCGCGTCGCCGATCTGGAAGCGTGCGTGCGCACGTTCGTCCACGGCGACGCGATCCCCGAAGCGCTCTACCGCCTCGCCGAGATCGAGACACAGGCCCTGGCCGCCAAGGATGAACCGATGCTCCGCCGCGGCGTGCAGCGGTTGCGCGAGATCGTGCGCCGGTTCCCGGACACCTGCTGGGCCGACCTGGCCCGCCAGCGGCTGACCGTGCTGCAACCGCCCGCCGGCGCCGGCGAGGGCACGCCATGACCCATCTGGTCCTGG
>CAYRXN010000252.1:0-6931 GCA_964428275.1 uncultured Planctomycetales bacterium
GGGCAGCGAAGCGAAATACGACCGGCTCGTGATCGACGTCAAGGATGGCGAGTTCACCTACAGCTTCCAGTAGCAGCGCTTCGCGGCCGCCGCTTGCGGCCAGGCGCCCGCGCCCCCAGCCGCCGCCGAGGGGACGAAGGGGCGGAGGCCAAGGGACGCAGGGACGGAGGCCAAGGGACGAAGGGACGGAGGGACGGAGGCGAGGAGGGAACAGGGATTCAGGGACTAAGGGATCAAGGGACACAGGGACGGAGGCCAAGGGACGCAGGGACGGAGGGGGATGAGGCACCGAACGGTCATTCGCCATTCGCCATTCGCCATTCGGCATTCGCCATTCGGCATTCGCCATTCGGCATTCGCCATTCACAAAGACGCCGAGGCAGGAGACTGGGTGGGAATTCCCCCCGCACCGCCGAGCGGGCCGGAGTTGCGCCCCTTGACCAGCCGATATGATGGTAAACGGAAGGTCGTGCGGCGGGCGGCGGAGTGGCTGCCCCACTGCGCCGCCCGGGTGCTGGGCCGGGCACCTGCGATCGCGGACGAGCACCGTCTGGAACGCGGTAGGAGCGACAACGATGGCGACAGCCCGTTTATCGGACAGAGGGGCCGCGGGGTACACGCTGCCCCCCGATCGGCGCGAAAGCACTCGCGGCTGCCGGCGCCTTGCGCTGGTGGGTCTGGCGCTGTTCTGGGCGTTGAGTCTGGGGGGCTGTCCGTTCGTGCCGGTCGGCGGCGAGGGCGGCTCATCGGAAACCGGGAGCAATGACACCCTGGCGACCGCCTCTGCGGTGGACTTCGATGCCTCCGGCAAGGCCGAGTTCACGGCCAAGCTCGCCACGAGTGGCGACGTGGACGTTTACCAGCTCGGCGCACTGGAGCCGGGTGACCGGCTGATCGTCGATGTCCGGGCGGTCACCGCGGGGCTCGATCCGGTTGCCGCCGTGTTCGATGAGCGCGAGTATCTCTACGCGTTCAACGATGACCGCGAGCCCGACGCGAGCGACCTGAACCCGCGGATCGACGTGCTGATCCGTGGCGAGGGGCACTCTTATTTTCTCGGCATCGCGCCGTTTCCGGACGACGGCACCACCGGGCAGTACCGGGTTTCGGTCGAGATCACGCACGGCAACACGCTGCTCGACCCCGAGCCGCAGATCGTCTACCTGAACTGGGCGGGGGGCAGCGGCATTCGCGTGGAGAATGTCGGCATCTTCGATCTCGACCCGTTCGACGCCGCCGATCTCGGCCCGTTCGCCGGGCGCACCGAGGAGATGAAGGATGCCATCGAGGCCGTGATCGCCGACCGGTTCGAAGGTTACGCCCTGACGCTGCGCAATTCGGACGACGATGCGGTGCCGACCGAACCGTTTTCGACGGTGTACTTCGGCGGCAACAACCCGCGGGCCTTCGCGATTTCCGAGCAGATCGACACGTTCGACGCGGACCACTCCGACGACGCGATCATATTCACCGACGGGTTTCGCGGCGCGTTTAGCCGCGTGCCCTCGCTGGAGCAGATGGCCACGGCGATCGGCAACACGGCCGCCCACGAGATCGGTCACCTGCTCGGGCTCGTGCACACCCGCGACTGCACCGGTCTGATGGACACGACCTGTTCCAACGACGCCCTGCTGGCGCGGCAGGTCTTCAAGCTCTCGCCGCTGGACGACAGCGTTTTCCCCTTCGGGCTCCAGGACGCCCCGGAACTGATCGAATGGGCCATCGGGACGATGGGGCTCTGAGCGATCTCCCGTTCGCGAGGCATCTGGCCACGGGCCCGTGACGGCGCGTAGAATGAACGTCGTCGCGGGGGACGGGACAGAGGGCGGCCGGGACCGCCGGTTGGATCGAGGTCGGATGGCGCAGTTTGCGAATACCTGGCGCGGCTTGCTGCTGTTGACGGCGGGCGTCCTCGGGGCCGTCGTGCTGGCCGGCTGCGAGCGCAGCGACTCACCGCGTCGTCGGCCGCATCCCAATGTGCTGCTCATCACGCTGGACACGACGCGGGCGGATCACCTGGGTTGCTACGGTTACGCGCGGGCGACCAGCCCCAATCTCGATCGCCTGGCCGCGGAGGGGACGCGTTTCACCGACGCGATGACGCAGGCCGCGGTGACGCCGGTTTCGCACGCGTCGATCCTGACGGGGCAGAACCCCTACCGACACGGGCTGCGCGTGATGCACGGCCGCAGGCAGAACCGCCTGCGCAAGTCGTGCGTCACGCTGGCGGAGATGCTGCGCGATGCGGGCTACCAGACGGCCGCTTTCGTGAGTGCCTTTCCGGTCACGCGACGTTTCGGGCTGGATCAGGGGTTCGCCACGTTCGACCAGGAGTTCATCATCGATGCCCCCGAAGCGATCGTCTCAGGCACGGGCGTCGTCAACACGAACAAGAACCAGCGGCGGGCTGACGGAACGTCGGACCGGGCGATCCGCTGGCTCGGCGGGGCGCGTGAGCCGTTCTTCCTCTGGCTGCACTACTTCGATCCGCACGACATCAAGCTCCTGCCGCCGCGCGCGTTTGTACGCGAGCACGCCCGCGGGGGCGATACGCCCGAGGCGCAGCTCCGCGATCTCTACGACGTCGAGATTCTCTACATGGACCTCCAGATCGGCCGCGTGCTCGATGCGTTGCGCGGCGCGGGCCGCTTCGACGACACGATCATCGTTGTCACCTCGGACCACGGCGAAGGGCTCGGCGACCACGACTGGTGGACCCACGGCATCCTCTACCAGGAGCAGGTTCACGCGCCGCTGATCTTCCGCGGGCCCGGCGTTCCCGCGGGACGCGAGGTGGACGTGCTCGCGCGCACGACGGACATCATGCCGACCGTGCTCGATCTGGCGGGAGTCGCGCCCGGACGGCGGCCGCGGATGGACGGGCGAAGCCTGGTCGATCTGTGGCAGCCGCAGGCGGTCGATCCCCACCGGGCCGCGTACGCCGACTCGCTGAACATGCTGACGTACCAGACGCCGGCGGGCACCGCCGACCGCAAGAACGACATGCTCTTCGTGCTGCGTGAGGGGCGTTGGAAGTATATCCACCACCTGCTTCGCCCGGCGGCCAGCGAACTCTACGACCTCTTGGCCGACCCGCACGAAGCGGTCAACCTGATCGACAGCCATGGCGAGATCGCGGCGAAGATGCGGGCGGCGCTGCGAGCCCGCGGCTGTTTCCCCCGCGGCCGGTCCGGCACGGAAGCGATGAGCGCCGAGGACGAGGCCCGGCTGCGTTCGCTGGGCTATCTGACGGATACGCAGCCGGCGCCGTAGCCCGCGCGCCCGGTCTGCCGGTTCGGACACGTCCGGGGGGCGTACCGTCTGCGTGCAAGAACGCCTGAAGAAGTGCGGCGAGAACTCGCGGCGCACAAGTCCGCGGCGAGCGGTGTTTCTGCGCCGCGTTGCCGCTGTCGGCGGCATCATTCCCGCGGGTTGTTCTTCACTCCCGCACGAGCCCGACCAGCCGGTACGCCAGCCGGGCCGCGAGGTATTCGGTGACGGTCGAGGGCGGGACGGGACGGACCTCGACGATGTCGGCGCCGACGATGCGTCGTTGGCGGGCGACCGCGGCCAGCAGGTCGGCGACCTGGTACCAGTCGAGTCCGCCGGGCTCGGGCGTACCGGTTCCGGGGGCGCAGGCCGGGTCGAAACCGTCGATGTCGATCGTGACGTAGACGTGGTCGCCGAGGGCCGTGACGACCTGGTCGATCCAGCCGTCCGACCGCCGGCACACCTCGGCGGGAACGATGCACTTGCCGGCCGCGCGGATGAAGCGGGCCTCCTCGCGGCTGTAGCTGCGAATGCCGACGCCGACCGCGGCGACGCCCATGTCGTGAATCCGCCGCATGACGCAGGCGTGACTGTGCGGCGAGCCGTGGTACGTGTCACGCAGGTCGGCGTGCGCGTCGATCTGGAGCACGCAGAGGTGCTTGTGTCGCGTGCGCACGGCCCGCACGAGTGCGGCGGTGATACTGTGTTCGCCGCCCAGACCGATCAGGAACTTGCCGTGGCGCACGATTCGCCGGGCAGCGTGATAGATGCGTTCGAGCATCGGCTCGGGCCCGCGGGCGTCGGGTTCGAGCGGGTCGAGCGTGGCGATACCGGCCCGGTACGCCTCGCGTCCCACGCCGGGGTCGTAGTCTTCGAGCTGGCGCGAGGCGGCGATGATCGCGCGCGGGCCGTCGCGCGTCCCGGCGCTGAAGCTCGTCGTCGCGTCGTAGGGAATCGGAAGCACGGCGAACCGCGCGCGGGCGTAGTCCGCGTCGCGGCCGTCCAGGCCCAGGAAACTTTCCGGCATGCTCGCGGCCATCGACGGCTCCC
The DNA here is from genome assembly GCA_964428275.1 of uncultured Planctomycetales bacterium. Taxonomy (GTDB): domain Bacteria; phylum Planctomycetota; class Phycisphaerae; order UBA1845; family Fen-1342; genus JALSRY01. Next base: position 4,321 of record CAYRXN010000252.1, read on the forward strand.
GGCGTGGCGAACCTAATCGAACAGGAACACGGCCGCGGCCACGACGGTCGTCCACAGCCCGTTCTTGTCGCCCTCGGCGGTCTGAACGCAGGCGCGCGAGGTGACGATCTGGCCGCTCATGCGGTAGATCTCGCGGCGTTCGTCGTAGTCGGCGTCCGGGTCGAACTCGAGCCCGAGCGTGGAGGCCAGCATGCTGGCCGCCATGTCCTCGACCAGGTCGGCGGTCTTGCGGCTGTTCATGCCGAAGCCGTGGTATTCGGAGATGTAGCCGTAGTGCTCGCCGCGGGCGGGGATGGCCAGCCCGACGCCGGCGGAGACGAGGCGGTTGGGCTCGCTGGTGGAGGAGTCGGCGAGGACGCAGTAGGTAATCTCACCGGGGTTGAGGTTCTTGAGCCCCGAGCGTTTGGGCACGATCTTGCAGCCGGGGGGGAAGATGCTGGAAACCTTCACGAGGTTGAGCGGAGCGATGCCCGCATCGCGCAGGGCCACCTCGAACGACTGAAGCTTCTGGCGGTGCTTTCCGACGCCGCGCGTAAAGAACATCCGCTTGGGAACCATGGGCTGCATGCACCAACCTCCGTGCGACCGACCGCGCTCGGGCCCCGTGCCGACCAGCCGCGCGACCGCGCCTTCGCCGGCCTGGACCGCTACGAGAAATCGGGGGCGGCGGATTATACCGCCCGCGCGTCCAAACCGGAAGAACGCCGACCGTCGGCGCGCCGTGCGCCGCGCGGGGATACCGCCGGTCCGGCGCACAGCGATGACACCGGGCCGACGAAGCCGCCGCGTAACTGCGACCACCACGACCCGGCCCCCGTGCCACTCGCCCTGCCGCCGACGGCGGCCCGTGCCGTCGCCCCGGCGTATCTAGCGCGTCGCCTGCTTCTCCTGGCGCACCTTCGCGATGATCTCCTCCTGCACGTGGCGGGGCACCCGTGCGTAGTGGGCGAAGTGCATCGCGAACGTGCCGCGGCCCTGCGTGGCCGAACGCAGATCGGTCGCGTAGCCGAACATCTCGGCCAGGGGCGCCTCGGCGGTGATGATGGTCATGTCGGTCTTGACGTCGGTTCCGGTGATCAGTCCGCGGCGGCTGGTCAGGTCACCGACCACGGCCCCCTGGCAGTCGGTCGGCACCTCGATCTCGACGTGCATGATCGGCTCGAGGATCGCGGGCTGGGCGCGCAGGTACGCCTGTTTGAACGCCTCGCGGGCGGCGATCTGGAACGCGATGTCCGACGAATCGACCACGTGGGCCGAACCGTCTTCGAGTACCATCCTGACGCGCACGACCGGATAGCCGGCCAGCGGGCCGTTCATCCGCGCGGCCTGGAATCCCTTGTCGCACGACGGGATGTACTCGGTCGGGATCCGCCCGCCGTGGATGAGGTTCTCGAACTCGTATTCGCTGGCGGCGTCCTCGGGCAGCGGTACCATGCGCCCGACGACGTGGCCGTACTGGCCCGAGCCGCCGGTCTGCTTGCGGTGTTTGTAGTTGAACGCCGCCTCGCGGGTGGGCGCCTCGCGGTAGTTGACCTTGGGCGCCCCGACCTCGACCTCGCAGCCGTATTCGCGTCGAATCCGCTCGATGTACACCTCGAGCTGCAGTTCGCCGACCCCCGAGATGATCGTTTCGTTGGTTTCGGCGTCGCTGCGCACGTGGAACGTCGGATCCTCACGCACGAACCGCCGCAGGGCCTTCGAGAGTTTGTCGCGGCCGGCGGTCTTGGCCGGTGCGATCGCGAGCGAGATCACCGGATCGGGCGTGTGGATGTTTTCGAGCGAGTAGTTGAGTTTCTCGTCGCAGAACGTGTCGCCCGAGGCGCAATCGACGCCGATCATCGCCACGATGTCGCCCGGCCCGGCCTCGTCCACCTCTTCGCGGTCGTTGGCGTGCATGCGAACCATGCGTCCCACCCGGGTGCGTTTGCGCTCGCGGGTGTTGACGATGGTCATGCTCTTGCGGAGCGTGCCCTGGTAGATGCGCGTGTAGGTGAGCTGTCCGAACGATTCGTCCACGAGCTTGAACGCCATCGCGACCAGCGGCGCGTCGGGGTCGGCGGTCATGGCGACCTCGGCGCCTTCGTTGTCGTTGTCGCGCGCGTAGTAGACGCGGTCCAGCGGCGACGGCAGATAGCGTACGACCGCATCGAGCAGCGGCCGCACGCCCTTGTTGCGAAACGCGCTGCCCATGAGCACGGGTACGATCTCGCGTCCGATCGTCAGTCGGCGGATGATCTCGCCGAGTTTTTCCGCTTCGGGCGCGCGCTCCTCCAGCAGCATTTCCATCAGCTCGTCGTCGTACATCGAGAGGGCATCGAGCATGCCGTGCCGGGCCCGGGCGGCCTCTTCGCGCAGGTCGTCGGGGATCGCCGCGCGCCGCAGCCGCTGCCCCAGATCGCCCTCGGTGTACACGGCCTCCATCGTGACCAGGTCGATCAGGCCGGCAAAGTCGTGTGCCAGCCCGATCGGAATCTGGAGCTGGATCGCGGCCAGTCCCAGCTTCTGCTCGATTTCGTTGATGACGCGGGCCGGGTCGGCCCCGACGCGGTCGAGCTTGTTGATAAAGGCGATGCGCGGCACGTTGTAACGGGTCATCTGCCGGTCCACGGTG
>CAYRXN010000253.1:0-21290 GCA_964428275.1 uncultured Planctomycetales bacterium
TCGCCGCCCAGCACAGTAGCGTATACTTCGGCGTTCAACGCACGCGTCGGTCGCTCGGCTTGCCCTCGCGCCGTACGCCTTCGGCGTTCAACAACGCCAGAAACACCTGCCGGAACCGCATGACGCACAAGACCGCAACAATCCCGCAATTTGGCCTCGCGAACACAGCCCTCCTCGGCCATGGTCCAGTCCCTCGCTCTTTCTTGCATTCGCCCCCCATTTGCCCAAGTGAGTGCAAACACAAGAGGGCGACGATTCTTCAACCAAGACACACCAGGTGCTCTGGCCATGGACTGGTCGTGGCCCGGTTCCGCACGGGCTGGACGCCTGCCGGAACTGCACTGCTGCACGAAGACCTTATCTGCGACGCACGGTTACGAGGACACCAAGAACCAGCAGTGCCGCCGTACCCGGTTCGGGAACCACCGCCACACGGAACGCAACATCCCAGAATTCCTCCGTCGGATCATACGTATAGTGGTGTCCTGCATGCAGATTGGTCTGCCAGATACTGTTGAACGATCCGCCGCGCAAGGCGCGATGCTCCGGATCGATGATTCCCTCGGTGAATTCCCACACATTTCCAGCCTGGTCGAACGTCCCATACGGGCTGTAGGAGTTCTCAAACTCACCGACGACTGTGCGGTAGTATGGAGCCCCGATGGTGTAACCATCACTGTAGTAGTTGGCGTTGTTGCCTGGATCAGGATCGATCAGGTCATTGCTGGGGGCGATGTCACTGCGTGTCGGGTAGTCGTAGTAGTGACCTGTCGGTCCATCGTTCTTGTGGTATGCCGCCTTATACCACTCATGTTCACTAGGTATCACCCATGTAGCGCCAGGTTTACGCACGACAGCCATCAGCTCTGTGTTCGTCGTTGCGCCGTTGAGGAAATACGAGCCGTCCTCGGTAGTGCCCGGACCCTGTGGCCCCGTCGGCTGCCCGTTGTGCAGCCAGTTGCAGAAGCGGGCTGCGTCGCCCCAGGATATGTAGGTCACGGGTCGGTCAGCCCAGTCGGGAGCAACACTGTATGTGTAGCTGCCTGGTGAGCCGTGACGCTGGATATTGCAACCGCCGTTTGCCGAAGCCATCAAGGGGTTGTAGAGGTCATAAGTATCCGCGGCAGCCACGGCGTTGAGAAGCTCCGTGTACTGGCCGGCAGTTATCTCGAACTTGCCGATCTGGTACACATAATCAACAGCCCCGTAGCCGGGGCTTCCGTAGCGCATATCAGGAGGGTTCCCGGCGTTGCCTACTGTGACCGTATCGATCACGACGTTCGCCCACGCGTGGCCCCCCCATGCACAGAGCGTCAATCCGATCGCGGCGATAGCGTACATCCTTTTCATCGCTTACTCCTTTCGCCTGCTTACGTGTTGCGACTAACGATATGCCTTCGCATGGATCCGATAATATTACAATACGTGTTTGCGCTGCGTGTCAACCCTATTGTGCCCCATTGCCTCCTAATGCCAAAAGTCGCACCGTAACACCCTGTACCACAAGATGTTACACCAGCCCATCACCTCGGAGCGGCGGGGCAAGCAGCCGGATGCGGCCGAATTGTGCGTCAGTGCCCGGTGTGACCGAAGCCGCCCGCATCGCGGCTCGTCTGGGTGAGTACCTCGACCTCCACCACATCCACCTGCTCGATGCGGTTGATGACAAGCTGCGCGAACCGCATGCCGCGCTCGATCGTGTAGGGCGCCCGCGAGCAATTGGCCAGTACCACCTGGAGTTCGCCCCGGTAGTCCGCGTCGATCGTTCCCGGGGCGTTGGGCAACATCAGCCCGTGCCGCAGCGCCAGCCCGCTGCGGGCCCGTACCTGCCCCTCGTAGCCCGGCGGGATTTCCAGGAAGAGCCCCGTCGGCACAAGCTTGATCTCCCCCGGCTCGATCGTGATCGGCTGTTCGTTCGAAGCATACAGATCCAAACCGGCCGACTGCTCCGTCATGTACGCCGGCAGCGGCAAGTCCTCGGTTCCAGCCTTTCGGCGAACCTTGAGTACGGGCTTCATGGCTCCTCCTCGCGGCCGCCCCCCCCAACTGCCGGCCCACTGACAAGCGTCGCAGTATACCGGTTTGCGGCCTGGAATCACTCGCAGCCGGCGCCTCGACCCGCCGCGCGTGCGACTGAAGTTCGTGGCGATCCCCATTCCCCGCGACAGCCAGCCGCCCTCAGCCGGTCTTTCGAGTCAAGGCAAGTAAAAAGGCAACGAGAGTGGCACGGACGGCTGGAGCAGGCGCGACGCCGCCCACCTCTTCCGGCCCGCAACGCCGCCCGCCAGATTGAACGGTACGGAGGGGATGCGACGCTACGAAATCCCGCGAAAGGCGGCTGTTCTCCGTCACACGGCCTCAGCGTTTGCGCGCGGCTGTCGCGGGCGAGGCCTTCTTGGCCGCGCGACGCGTCGAACCGTTGCCCTTGGCGGGCGCGACCGCCTCGGCCGGCACGGACTTGGGCTTGTCGGCCCCCTCGGCTTCGGGAGTCGGCTTGGGCAGTCGAATCGCCAGCACTTTCTCGCGCATTTCGCGCAGAATGTCGGGGTTGTCGCGCAGGAACAGGCGGGCGTTGTCGCGGCCCTGGCCCAGCCGGGTCTGCCCGTAGCTGTACCATGTGCCGCTGCGCGCGGCGACGCCGGACTCGACCGCCAGATCGAGCAGGTCGGCTTCCCTGCTGATGCCCTCCTCGAACAGGATGTCGAACTCCGCCTTGCGGAACGGCGGGGCCACCTTGTTCTTGACCACCTTGCCGCGGACCCGCGTACCGATCACCTGGTCGCCGTCCTTGAGCATGCCGATGCGGCGCACGTCGATGCGGACGGAGCTGTAGAACTTCAGCGCCCGGCCGCCGGGGGTGGTTTCCGGGCTGCCGTACATCACGCCGATCTTCTCGCGGATCTGGTTGATGAACAGCACGCTGGTACAGCTTTTCGACATGATGCCGGTGAGTTTGCGCAGCGCCTGGCTCATCAGGCGGGCCTGGGCCCCGACCTGCGAGTCACCCATCTGGCCTTCGAGCTCGTGACGCGGCACGAGCGCGGCGACCGAATCGACCACGATCACGTCGAGCGCGTTGGAACGCACCAGCATCTCGCAGATCTCGAGGGCCTCTTCGCCGCATCCGGGCTGGTTGACCATCAGCTCTTCGAGGTTCACGCCGAGCCGCTTGGCCCAGGAGGGGTCGAAGGCGTGTTCGACGTCGATGAAGGCGGCCGCTCCGCCGGCCCGCTGGGCCTCGGCGATGACGTGGAGGCACAGGGTGGTCTTGCCGGACGACTCGGGACCGAACACCTCGACGACGCGGCCGCGCGGAATCCCGGCCCCGCCCAGCGCGAGATCGAGCGATATCGAGCCGGTCGAGATGCCGTCGGTGATGGCCGCGGGCGCGTTGTTGAGAAACTGGATGGTTCCCTTGCCGTAGGTCTTTTCGATCTGCTGAATCGCGCGGGAAAGGGCCTCTTTACGGTTTTCTTCGCGAGTATCCGCCATCGTGCCACCCTCGTTGTTGTTCGGCCAGCGTCCCGAAACGGGCGGCCGGACCCGACCGGCCGCCTCGGACGACACCGGCCATGATACAAACAAGGCCCTAACAGTCAAGTCCGTTGACGAAGATCTTTTCGGCCGGGGATCAACTCGCGCGGCACGCCGATCTCGGCCACGACCACCCGGCCGAGCACCTCGCGGGCCTCGGGTCTGGAGAATCCGACCTTGGCGGCCACGAACGTCACCGTGGCGTCGGCCCGGAAAGTGGGCTCGTGGATCTCGCCGGTGTCGGCATCGAGGCCGCTGGGGATGTCGATCGCCACCCGGCGCGGGTGTTTGGCGGCGTTGGCGCAGCGGATCAGCTCGGCATACAGCCCGCGCGGGGCCCCCTTCGATCCGGTGCCCAGCAGCGCGTCGACGATCACGTCGGCTTCGCCGATCGCCTCACGGGCGGCGGCGAGTTGTTCGGGGTCGGTGGCGTCGAAGAGTCGGCCTTCCATGCGGCGGTAGATCGCGAGATTGAGGCCCGCGTCGCCGAGCGATTTTTCCGCCGGTGCGGCCAGCACGAGGCAGACGTCGACGCCGGCGTTGCGCAGGTGGCGGGCGGCCGCGAACCCGTCGCCGCCGTTGTTGCCCGAACCGCACAGGAAGACGACGCGGCTGGCCGGCGGGTTGAGCAGCGCCGCGTGGATACACTCGGCGACGGCCCGCGACGCGTTCTCCATCAGCACGATACCGGGGATGCCGACGTGCTCGATCGCGAGAATGTCCAGCTCGCGAATCTCCTGGCAGGTCAGCGGCTCGCCGGCGTCATAGGGAATCGACATCTCCGAAACTCCCTGCGTTTTCCGGGCTCTGCATCCGTCGCCCAGCTCGCGTGAAGGACGACCATCACCCGCGCCATCAGCCCAGAAAGCACCAGCGCGAGCCTGCGCATGATACGGCGCCCCCCGCCGGTTCCACAAACCGTCCCACGAGGGCCAAGGGGCAACGCCTGCGACTGTCACGCTCCTGTCACGGATCCGTGTCGGGTTTCTGGCACGCGCCGTGCGGGCCCGTCCGGGTCGCCCCGGCTGCGAAAGGGGAAAACGTGGACGACCGCGAGCAGGGCCGCGACCGAGCCAGGCGAAACTACGCACCGTTTGACAAATCGCCCGCCGGCTCGATTACCAGGTCGTAGCCGTCGGTGTCCACGCAGCGCGCGGACAGGCAATCGCCCGGTTCGAACGCCGCCCCCGCGAGCAGGCAGCACGGATCGACGTCCGGGGCCTGGCCGGCGTGGCGCGCGACGGCGTATTGCTCATCATCGCCCGCTTCGTCGATCACGACGTCGAACGTCCGCCCGATCATCTTCCGCGCCGCGGCGAAGGCCAGCTCCTGCTGCGCCAGCATCAGCCGCTCGTAGCGCTCTTCGATGACGGCGTCGTCGAGCTGGCCCTTCATCCGAAACGCCGGCGTGCCCGGCTCGTTCGAGTACTTGAACGCCCCCACGTCGTCGAAGCCGAAGTCGCGGACGAAGGCCAGCAACTCCTCGAACTCGGCCTCCGTCTCGCCGGGAAAGCCGACGATGAACGTCGTGCGGATCGTCACGCCGGGGATGCGCCGGCGGATGCGCGCGAGCAGGTCTTCAGTCTGCCTGCGCGTCACGCGGCGGTGCATCGCCCTGAGCACGCGGTCGCTGATGTGCTGGAGCGGAATGTCGATGTACTTGACCAGCCGCGCGCACTCGGCGATCGCGTCGAGCATCTCGTCGGTCAGGATCGACGGGTAGACGTACATCAGACGCAGCCAGCGCGCCCCGTCGCACGCGGCGTCGAGCGTGCGCAGCAGCCCGGCCAGCCCCGGCCCATAGCCGATGTCAGCGCCGTAACTGGTCGTGTCCTGGCCGATCAGGATCAGCTCGCGGGCGCCGTCGGCGATCATCTCGCGGCATTCGGCGACGATCTGCTCCGGCGGTTTGCAGTGCAGCGGGCCGCGGATCGACGGGATCGTGCAGAACGTACACTTCTGGTCGCAGCCCTCGCTGATGCGCACGTAGGCATAATGACGCGGCGTGATCCGCAAACGGCCCTGGTCGGACCACGGCTGCGGGTGGTAGGCACTCAGGTAGAGGTCCGCAGAAGAGTCGCCGCCTCTGACGCGCTGAGGACCGCGCGGGCGCAGGCCCGCGGCTCGCTTGCCCGGTTTCCGCGATACGGCCTCGGATGGCTTCCGGCCATCGGCTGCTCGTGTGGACCGGCACCCCCACACAACCGCGCGGACCACGTCGTCGCGGTTGTTGACGCCGACCAGGGCGTCGATTTCCGGGACGAGATCGAGCAGGGCCTGGCCGTCGCGCTGGGCGAGACAGCCGGCCACGACGATGCGCTTCAGGTCGCCGCTGCGTTTTCGTTGGGCGAGCTCGCGGAGGATCTCGACGGCTTCGTCGCGCGACTGGCCGAGGAACCCACAGGTGTTGACGACGACCGTGTCCGCCGCCGACTCGTCGCCGCTGATGAGCACGCCCGCCTCGACGAGCTGGCCCAGCATCTTCTCGGAATCGACCAGGTTCTTGACGCACCCCAACGACACGAACGCCACGACCGGCGGGTCGGTGGTGCCGGCCGCCGCAGCGCCGGCCCGGGTGCGCGGATCGCGGAAAGGCGGCCCCTGCCCGGCAACGGGAAGCGGTACGCGCTCCGGAGGAGACGCAGGAGGCTGGCTCGCGGGGTCGTCGGCAGCGGGGGACATCGCGCTAGGCGGGGCTGGGCAGGGGCCCGGCTTCCTCGTCGGGCGGCTGCTCGATCGGGCGGGCCACGGGCGGTTCGGCCTGGCGGCGCTGCTGTTCGGCCGCGATCAGATCGGCGACGGTGGGGCGGTCGATCGTCTCGCCGCGAATCAGCTTGCGGACCTCCTCGCCGTCGAGCGTTTCGTACTTGAGCAGGGCCTGGGCCACCGCTTCCAGCTTCTCGCGGTTGTCTTCGAGGATGCGGCGGGTGTCCGCGTAGGCTTCATCGATGATCCGCTTGACCTCTTCGTCGATGATCTCGGCCGTGCGGGTGGAGACCTCCTTGCCGCCCGGCAGCACCCACATGCCCTCGGCGTGCTCCTGTTCGCCGTAGAAGACGAACCCGAGTCGGTCGCTCATGCCCCACTCGGTGATCATCCGGCGGGCCATCTCCGTCGCCTGGCGGATGTCGCCCTCGGCGCCCGAGTTGGTGTCGTGGCCGAGCATTTCCTCGGCGATCCGCCCGGCACAAAGCACGCGCAACGTCGCCTCGACGAACGAGCGGTTGACGGTCATGCGGTCTTTCTCGGGCAGCGAGAACGTCGCGCCGCCGTAGGGGCCGCGCGGAATGATGCTGACCTTGTGGACGGGGTCGGTGTTTTCGAGCAGGGACTGGACCAGCGCGTGGCCGGCCTCGTGGTAGGCGGTCAGCTCGCGGTCCTTGTCCTCGACCACGCGGCTGCGTTTGGCCCTGCCCCAGCGGATCTTGTCGCGGGCCTCCTCCAGGTCGTCCATGTCCACCGCGTCCTTGCTCGCGAGCGTCGCGAGCAGGGCGGACTCGTTGATGATCGCGGCCAGGTCGGCCCCGCTGAACATCGGCGTGGCCCGGGCAAGCCGCTGGAGCTTGGAATCGACCGGCGGCCGCAACTTGATCCGCTTGGCGTGGACCTTGAGGATCTCGAACCGTCCCTTGACATCGGGCAGCGGGACGTACACCTGCCGATCGAACCGTCCGGGGCGCACGAGGGCCGGGTCGAGCACGTCGGCCCGGTTGGTCGCGGCGATGACGATGACCTGGTCGCTCGAGTCGAACCCGTCCATCTCGACCAGAATGGCGTTGAGCGTCTGCTCGCGTTCGTCGTGGCCGCCGCCGGTGTAGCCCTGGCCGCGCCGCCGGCCGACGGCGTCGATCTCATCGAGGAAGATGATGCAGGGCGAGTTTTCCTTCGCCTGGCGGAACAGGTCGCGGACGCGCGACGCCCCGACGCCGACGAACATCTCGACGAAGTCCGACCCGCTGATCGAGAAGAAGGGCACGTCGGCCTCGCCGGCGATGGCCTTGGCCAGCAGCGTCTTGCCGCAGCCGGGCTGACCGACCAGCAGCACACCCCGCGGGATGCGCCCGCCGAGCCGCTCGAACCGCCGGGGGTTCTTGAGGAACTCGACGATCTCGAAGACTTCTTCCTTGGCCTCGTCGATGCCGGCCACATCGGCGAAGGTGATCTGGGTGTGTTCCTTGGTCGTGATCTTGTGCCGGCTGCGCCCGAAGTTGCCGAGCATGCCGGTCCCGCCGCCGGTCTGGCGCAGCTGTCGCAACACGAAGAACCAGATCAGGCCGAAGAACAGCAACCACGGCCCGATCTGGATGAGCATCATGAGCACCAGGCTGCGACTGCTCTTGTCCCAGATGATGACCTTGTTGGGCGCTTCCTTTTCGACGGTCTTCTCGAACTCCTGGTATTCCGTGAGGATGCCCGGCCGGCGTACGCGCACGGTCGCCCCGCCGCCGTCGGGCAGCGCCTTTTTCAGCTTGACGATCAGCGTGCTCTCGTCGTGGATCGTGATCGACTTGACGTCGCCGTTGCGCAGGTAGGTCTTGAAGTCCGTATTGGAGATCTCGGGCTGGTTGTTCATGTTGCGGTTGAACATCACCAGCAACATGAGCGCCGCGCCCAGGACGATGATCCAACTGAACGCGCCGCGCGACATGCGCGGCGGCAGCTTGGGCCCCTCGCCGTTGCCGCCACCATCGCCGCGCTGCGGCGGTCGGGAAGAAGGATCGTCGCCGGGCATCAGGAATCAGCCTTTCTGCGCTTGGTCAAGGGCATTTTCGGACGGCCCCGTGGCCAGCCGGTTGGTCGCCTTGTGGTTTCGTCGGTCTTCTACCATTCATTGTACATTTGCGCGACGATGCGGGCCGCCAGCCGGTCGACATCCTTTTGCCGGGCGAACGGCTCGGTCTCTCCCGCCGCGGGGGTGTAGTCCACGGACTGGAGCAGCAAAGGCCGGTCTACCAGCATCTTACCGTTGCGCACGTCCTTCCACTGCACCCGCACGACCAGCGTAAGCTGCTTCTCGCGCGGCTGGCGCGTCCGAAAATCGGGCGCGTAGGCCGTCTGGCGGGCCTCGAGCACCTCGCCCCGCAAGATGGTATCCGCCTTTTCCTTCGCGGCGACCCGGTAAGGCGTATCCGTGGCGATTCGCTTCTTGACCGCCTCGGTCAGCATGAACTCCAGATCGCGCCGAAAGGTGCGCGATTCGAACATATCGACGTAGACCGTCTTGACGTCGTCCTGGAACACGGCGCTGGAGCTGTAGCCGCATCCGCTCAGGCCGGCCAACAGCAGCAACGAAAGCAGGGCAGCGAGCGTGTGTTTCACGACGACTCCTCCGGGCTCGCGTCGCCGGACTCGATCTCGACGCCCAGCCCGCGCAGACGCGCCTTGGCCTCGTCGGCGGCCAGCGTATCGGGATAATCCTTGAGGATCAGCCGATAGTAGAACTCGGCCGCGTCGGCGTGCTTCGTCCGTTCGTACCATTTGGCGATGTCGAGGTCCTTCTCGGCCCGGAGCTGGCGAATGCCCTCGAGCCGCTGCGGAACCTGCTCGCGCTTGGCGTACGCCGGAAACTGGCTGAGCGTCTGCCGATAGCGCACTTCCGCGTCGAGCAGGGCCCGATCGTCGAACTTGATCCCCGGAAACGCCGCTTCGGCCGCTTCCGCCGCGCGCAGCATCGCGACTTTGGTGTAGCGCCCGTGCGGATGTTCTCGGACCAGGTTGGCGTACTCGTCCTGGGCGAGGTCCATTTCGCCGTGCGTGAAGTAGTAGTCCGCCTTGAGCTTGAGGGCGGTCTCCCCCATGCGTGTCCCCGGAACGCGCTCCCAGATCCGGTCCAGGATTTCGATCCCGTCGTCGTAGGCCGGCAGGCGCATGAACTTCCATACGATGCGTTTTTCGCCGGCCAGGAACGCCCGCGCCACGTCCATCTCCCGCCGAAGCGCCTTGTAGAACAGCGCTCCGCCGGTGTTCTCCGCGACGATCTCGTAGTTCTCGTAAGCCTGGTAGTACCGCTTGCGGCCGAACTCGGCGTCGCCCAGCAGCAGCAGCGCCTCGTAATAGCGCTCGTGGTCGGCGTGCTCCTCGGTCCAGCGCTTGAGGAGCTTGTACGCCTGCTTGAACTCGCCCAGCGCCAGCAACCGCCTCGCCTCGCCCAACGCCTCCACCGGGGCAGCCTGGCTTTGCGTCGGCGCCGCGACCCACGTATCGCTCTCGGGGTCGAGCATCTGGCGTTCGCGATAATGCTCCTGCTGACCTCGGACGCCGGGCGCAAGCAGCAGCGCGACCGCAAGCACCGCCGGAAGTCCGTTCCGCGCATACCGGGTTTTCTTTTGCGGATTCATGTCGCGGATTATACGAAGCGACCTGGGGCGTCACAACGCGCGGCGCGGCACGGCCTCGGGCCGGACCTCCGGGCGCGTGGATCGGCACCGCCGGAGCGAAGCGTCGATCGAGACCTCGCGGAGCAGGGCCGCGCCGTCGAACGGAACGATACCGACCGGCCGACGGCCGGTCACCCCTCGTCCAGCGGATTGACCACCAGGCCGCTGGCGAGCTTCGGGTAGAAGTACGTGCTCTTCTGCGGCATCACCTCGCCCGCCTGGCAGACGGCCCGCAGCTCCTCCATCGTCGAGGGCTGCATGAGAAAAGCCGTGCCGCCGGTATCCTGCGCCGCCCGGATCGCATCGTCCGCCGCCTTGAGATAGCGAACCTCGGGAGCGCTCCCGGCACAGCACTCCGGAACGATGAACCGCTCGATCAGGTATGCGTGCAGAAACGTCAGCCCCAGCCGTCGCCAGGCCTCGCAATGATCCGGCTCGAGCGGATCGAGCAGGTCGGCCCGCAGCGGCCGAACCATGAAAAACCCCTTCTCCCGCGTGTTCCACATGCCCACGGCCTGGGGACCGAACTTGGCCAGGGCCGCGGGCACCTCGTCGGCCCGCTCGACCAGCAGATGGGCCACCTCGACCGGTTCGTGGTGCTTGAGCATCTCGGCCGTGACGGTGACGCCGGGCAGCACGCGGTGCGTCGGCAGAATCAGCAGCCCCGGGTCTTCCATCGCACAGAACACGCACAGGACGAAGTTGGCCGGGTGGTCTTCCGGCAGCGGTCCCTGCTGCTCGATCAGCCAGTCGCGGTACATGCCCGCGGTCCCATAGCGGTGGTGGCCGTCGGCGATGTAGATCGCCTTGTCGGCCAGCAGCCGCTGGACCTCCGCGATCGTATCGGACGCGGTCACGGCCCACAGCCGATTCTGAACCTCGTCGAGTGTCCCCACCGCCAGCGGCTCGTCCGGCAGCGATTTTTCGAGCAGGCCGGCGACGGTGTTGCTGGCGTCCTGGTAGAGTCCGAAGATGGGGCTGAGGTTGGCGCAGGTGGCCTGGGTCAGCCGCAGGCGGTCTTCTTTCGGGCCGCCGAAGGTTCGTTCGTGGGGAAAGACGCTCCCGGTGCCGAATGGTTCGATTTTGAGCCGGGCAAAGAACATCTTGCGGACGTAGGGCACGCCGGCGTAAGTGTACGCCTGGTGATAGACATACACGGCGGGCGCATCGTCGCGGACCATCGTGCCGTCCGCGAGCCAGGCCCGGAGCTGGTCGGCGGCCTGTTCGTAGAGCTCGGGGGGGCCGGCGGACTTGGGCGGGATGAACGGCAGGTCGATCTTGACGAAGTTTCGCGCGTCGCGGCCCAGGAGCCGGTCCTTGTCGGCCTGATCGAGGATGTCGTAGGGCGGCGCCAACAGCGCGGAAACGTCCCGCGCGCCCGCCGCGGTGGCGTATCGGACGGCTCGAAATGGTCTGATCGTGCTCATCTGCGTTTTTCCCTTTGCGTGCTCGGGTCGCCGAATTGACGCGACACTTGCAACAACATAGCATGACCACCGGCGGGATCGTGCGTGCCGAGGCAACGGTGTGCGCGTCCCCAAGGGCGAGATTGACCTTCGGAGGTTTCCGTTCCCATGTTCACGAAACTTCGTAACGCACCGCTTCTCCTGGTCCTGATTGCCGCCGGCATGTTCTCTATCATGTCGGTCGGGGGCTGTCCAGCCCCGCAGCAGCCCCAGCAACCGCCGGCCCAGGAACCCAACGACGGCGGCACGACACCCCCTCCTTCGACGGGCACCGGCGACGAAGGCGGAGACCGCCCTGTTGGCGAGCCCAATATCCCCACCTCCAGCAGCGATTCCGGCGACAACGAGTTCCCCGGGGAAGGTGGCGACGGGGGTGCCGGTGGTGGCGCGGGTGGTGAAGGGTCCACCGCCCATATCCTGGTAAGCGTCAACAGCCCCACGGACCCGGTGGCGGTTCGCCCCGGAGCGATCCTTGCGGTCACGTTCAGCCTGATCGACACCGCCGGCTCGGCGGAGAGCGCCGAGCTGCTGCTGGCCCGCGATGATGACAACGACGGCCTGCCGGACGTGGACAGCGAAGGGAACACGCTTGCTCCCGTTCTCACCGAGACGATCAGCGCGGTGGCCGCCGGAGACAACGCGACCAGCTTCGATACCAGCCATGCCTCCGGGCTGCTGACCGACGGTTTCGGTCGATTCGTGCTCGGCGTGCGCGTGAACACGGTGGACGGAACAGCCACGACCGCCTACAGCCCCGCGACGCTCACGCTCGACGCGGTCCCGCCTGCGGCCGTCTGGCAGAGCCCCCAGACCGACGACCTGGTCAACCGCGACGTCACCTGGACCGTCCAGTTGCAGACGACCGATAACTCGCCGCACACCGTCCGAATCCTGCTCGATCCCGATACCGACCCGGACAACAACAACGAGTCGGAGCTCGTGCCCGAGACCTCGTTCGACGCCGGCACGGGCTCGCGTTCGTTCAGCGTCTCGCTGGCGGCTTATCCGGCGGGCACGTATCACTACTACGCGATCGTCTCCGACGGCATCGACCCGCCGACCGCGTTCTACGCCGAAAACCCCACCACGGGCTCGGAAGCACGGCTCTCGACGACGAACCGGCTGATCGGGGACTTCGATCTGGACCAGCTCACCAACAGCCCCGACGGCGCAATCCTTCAGGGCGTGAACTTCAACGACCTCGCCGGAAGTTCGCTGAGCCGCCTGCCCGACATCGACGGCGACGGGGTCGATGAGATCCTGCTGGCCTCGCGCTTCGGCAAGCCCTTCATCATCAACGATCAGGGCATCGGTTTCGGCGAAGCCTACATGATCTACGGCGGCGCCCGGCTCAACGGCACGATCACGCTGAACTCCGTCGGGCGCGGCAACGTCGAGGGGCTCGTCTTTCCGGGTATCCGCTTCAAGATGAACGAGATCTGGAGCGAGGGCCTGGCCGACGTGACCTACGTACCCGACATGGACGGCGACGGTCTGCCCGAGCTGGTCTTCGGATTCCCGCGGGTCGAATCGCTCAGCCTGGCCGACCCCGCGTTCTCGAGCGCCGGGACGGCGTTCCAGCATCCCGAGCTGGTGGCGGACCTGCCCGGCATGGGGAACCTGGAATACAGCTCGATCGACGGCAGTGGGAACTGGGTCAACGGCGTTTCGCAGTTCGCCCGGGGTGGCATCGTGATCGTCTCGAGCCACAACGACATTCTCGCCAGCCACTCCCTGTTCAACCGAAAGGGTGACCGCGTCATCGACCTGCACGAAGTGGGCCAGCTCTTCAATGGCATGTCGCCCCCTTCGCTGCTGATGTACGCCCGGAAGATCGATCCGCCGGAGCAGAAGTGCCAGAACTGTGAGCCGGACGAATTCGACCCCAACACCGGCGAGTGCACCTCGGGCTGCGGTTGCGGCCTGACCGGTAACGACCAGGATCCGAACGAAACGACGGTGACCTACGTCACAGTCGCATGGGACACATACTTCACGCAGGGACCGGGCGGCTTCCTGCAGAACTGGTGCCTGGACTCGCACGGGTTCCTGTTCCAGGATCCACCGCTGGCCAACGCGCGGGCATTTACCGCGTCGCTGCCGCCGGACGACACCGAGCCGTGCGATGACGCGTGCGTCGTGACCCACCGCTGGTACGGGTGGGTCGAGGAAGCCATGTGCATGGCGGGTCTGCCGGGAACCAACCAGGCCTGCAACGGTGCCTGGGCGGTACCGATGGGCATGAGCGCCGCGATCGCCTGGACCGGGTTCTACGGCCCGAACTCGACCCCCATCGTCACGACCAGCACCGGGAGATCGTACGTGGCGCCGATCGGGGCGCGTGTGCTCGGTGAATCCGTCGAGGACCAGTTCGGCACGTCGGTCTCGGCGGACGATACCTGGCTCTACATCGCGGCCCCGGAACGCACGGCGACCGTACAGGACGTTCCCGCCCTCGCGTCGGACCGTACCGACTCGGGCGTGGTCTACATGTACCGTGTCAACACGGCCGCCGGCGCCGGGCAACCCACCCGTTCGCAGTTGTGGATCGAGCCCGGCACGCGCACCGATCCGAACGATCCCAATTCGCTGATCGCCCGGACGTGGCCCTATGTGGATGCCGAACTGCCCAACCGCACCGACTATACGATGCCCGTACCGCACCAGTACACGATCGAGACCGTCGGCTCGATCCGCGGCCGGACGTTCGAAACGACGTTCGACCTGTCCGAGACGTCCTGCACCGCCGCGCTCAGCAGTTCGGTCCCCGATGCGACCAACTGGTACGGCTACGGCGGCCAGTACAACACGGGCACCTCGGGTTACTACGTGGACCGCACGCCGCAGATCGTCGGTCCGCATGACGGGGCCAAGATTTCCTTCGTGCGGGCGCTGGGCGATGTGAACGGTGACGGGATCAACGATTTCGCCGTCGGCTCGCCCAACGTGAAGTCCGATGTCGTCGGCGGCACCGGCGACACGGTCGGCGCGCTGTTCATCGTCTACGGCCGTTCGACCGGCCTGGAAGGCGACTACCTGCTCGAACGGCTCGCGCTCGACCCGAGCGATGCCAACCGCCTCCACGGGGTGCTGCTCAAGGGATCCTCCCCCGACGAGCGGCTGGCCCGCGTCATCGACGCGGTCGGCGATTTCAACGGCGACGGATTCAACGACATCATCGTGGGCAGTGAGCGCGGCGGAGACAGCACCGAAGGCGAGGCAATCGTGATCTTCGGTTCACCCACGCTCGAGAGCCCCGCCGGTGGTTGGACGACGACCGACGTGGCCCAGACCGGACGGGCGGTCCGCTTCGTCGGCGAAGCCGCCGACAGCCTGGCCGGTGCGAACGTCGCCGGAACCGGTGACGTGGACGGCGACGGGCTCGACGACATCCTGATCGCCGCTCCGGGAGCCGACGGGAACCAGGGTGCCGTGTACCTCATCTACGGCTCCGCAACCCTGAGTGGCGTCGTCGAGCTGGCTGACGTGGGCACGGTGGACGTACCGGGAGCGCGGTTCCTCGGCCGCAATTTCGGCGACATGGTCGGCGGCGGCTTCAAGTCGTACACGGGTACGTCACCGGTCAACCCGGCGCAGGAGTTCACCGCCTACTCCGCCGGCGTGGCGAACCTGGGCGACATCGACGGCGATGGCCTGGCCGACTTCGGCATCAGCGCCATCCTGGCCGATCCGGGCGATCGGACCGACGCCGGCGAGGTGTACATCCTCTACGGCCGGTCCGGACCGTAACCGCAGAACACACCAGCCAGCGGGCGCGGCCGCCGAGCTGAACGGGGCCGCGACGAAAACACAAGCAACGGGCCCGGCCGCCGCACCTTGGCGACCGGGCCCGTTTTGCGAGCGGTCGTACTGTATGGTCCCCGGACGTGTGGGGCCGCGGGGCGCGCGTGGTTGCCTACGGCAGCAACCCCGGAATGTCGATCCCTCGGGCCCGGGCGACCTCGATCGCCTGCGCGTAGCCCGCGTCGGCGTGGCGGATGATGCCCGTGGCCGGGTCGGCGGTCAGCACCCGTTCGATGCGCTTGTCCGCCTCGGGCGTACCGTCGCAGACGATCACCTGGCCGGCGTGGATCGAATAGCCGATGCCCACGCCGCCGCCGTGGTGGACGCTGACCCACGTCGCGCCGCAGACCGCGTTGGTCAGCGCGTTGAGGATCGGCCAGTCGGCGATCGCGTCGGAACCGTCCTTCATCCCCTCCGTTTCGCGATTGGGGCTGGCGACCGACCCGCAATCGAGATGGTCGCGGCCGAGCACGATCGGTGCGGAGACCTTCCCCTCGCGCACCAGCCGGTTGAAGATCAGCCCCATCTTTGCCCGCTGGCCGTACTTGAGCCAGCAGATACGGCACGGCAGCCCCTGGAAGGCCACCTTCTCGCCGGCCATGCGAATCCAGCGGCACAAGGCCTCTTCTTCCGGGAACGTGTCGAGAATCGCCTGGTCGGTAACGCGGATGTCCTCGGGATCGCCCGAAAGCGCCGCCCAGCGAAACGGACCGGCCCCTTCGCAGAACAGCGGCCGGATGTACTCCGGCACGAACCCCGGAATCTCGAACGGCTCGTCCGCCCTGAGCGTCCCGTCGCCGATCCCGGCCTCGATGGCCGCCTGGGCGTTACCGCGCACGTTGTTGCCGTAGTCGAACGTCACCGCCCCGCGGCGCTTGAGTTCGAGCATGGCCGCGACGTGTTCGACCATCGTTCGCAGGGCCTCGTTCTTGTAGCGCTGCGGATCGTCCCTGCGCAGGTCGAGCGCCTGCGGGTAGGTCATCCGGTTGGGCACGTAGCCGTCGAGCGGGTCGTGGGCGGAGGTCTGGTCGGTGAGCACGTCGGGCGTGATGTTGCGGGAGATCAGCTCGGGCAACACGTCGGCGATGTTGCCGACCAGGCCGACCGAGAGCGCCTCTCCCCGCTCGCGGGCCGCGAGCACCCAGTCGAGCGCCTCTTCGAGGCTGGTGGTCATCTTGTCGCAGTAGCGGGTGTGCAGCCGCCGCTCGATGCGCCGCCGATCGACCTCGACGCCCAGGAACGCGCCCTCGTTGAACGTCGCGGCCAGCGGCTGGGCCCCGCCCATCCCGCCGAGTCCGCCGCTGACGACCAGCTTGCCATTGAGCGAGCCGCCGAAATGCTTGCGCGCGCAGGCGGCGAACGTCTCGTAGGTGCCCTGGAGGATCCCCTGGGTGCCGATGTAGATCCAACTGCCGGCGGTCATCTGGCCGTACATGGTCAAGCCCAGCGCCTCGAGCCGGCGGAACTCGTCCCAGGTGGCCCAGTGGGGCACGAGCATGGCGTTGCTGATGAGCACGCGCGGGGCGTCCGGGTGGGTCTTGATCACGCCGACCGCCCGGCCCGACTGCACGAGCATCGTTTCGTCGCTCTCCAGTCGCTTGAGCGTGGCGACGATGCGGTCGAAATCGGCCCACGACCGCGCGGCCCGTCCCGAGCCGCCGTAGACGATGAGCTGATCGGGCAGTTCGGCCACGTCGGGGTCGAGGTTGTTCATGAGCATGCGCAGGGCGGCTTCCTGCTGCCAGCCCTTGCAGGAAAGCTGCGTGCCGCGGGGGGCCCGGACGGTGCGGGCGCCTTTGGTGTCGAACGCCATCGTGATCTCCTCTCGTCGCACAAGCACGTCACGTCAGTATACACCCGCGCCGGTTCCCCGGGATACTGCGCCCGCCCCACGCGCGCTTCCGCCTCGTGCGGGGGCGCGGCGCCATCCGGGTGGTCGCGGTGGTTCTTTTTCCACGACGCCCGGCGGCCGATAGAGTAGTATTAGCCGTTTCGAGGTACCCTG
Source organism: uncultured Planctomycetales bacterium (assembly GCA_964428275.1). GTDB lineage: Bacteria > Planctomycetota > Phycisphaerae > UBA1845 > Fen-1342 > JALSRY01. Next base: position 17,187 of record CAYRXN010000253.1, read on the forward strand.
GCGATGCCGTATCGCAACATGACACTCGCGGAACTCGCCCGGCACATCGGCATGGATGCGCGCGAGCTCAAGCGGCTCGCCAGGAAGGGCGTCCTGCCCGGCCGGCTGATCGGCGGAGAGTGGCGGTTCAACCGCTTCCAGATGCTCGACTGGCTCCAGCGCGAAATGACCAACCTCGAAGAACGGCACATCCGCAACCTCGACCGGGCCATGTCCCGCGACGAAGACGAGACGATCATCGCCGACCGCCTGGCCACCGAAGGCGTGGACATGAACCTCGCGGCCCGGTCGCGGCCGTCGCTGCTGCGCGAGCTGGTCAACCTCGCGGGGCGAACCGGGCTGGTCTACGACGCCGACGAGCTGCTCCAGGCGCTCGAAGACCGCGAGTCGCTCGCCTCGACCGCCCTGCCCGGCGGAATCGCCTTTCCCCACCCGCGCCGCCCGCTGCCCTACGCCACCGCCGAATCGCTCATCTGCCTGGCCCGCGTGCCGCACGGCGTGCCGTTCGGCGGGCCCGACCGGCGACTCACAGACGTGTTCGTCTTCCTCTGTTGTCACGACGAACGCGAACACCTGCTCGCCCTGGCGCGGCTGGCCCTGCTGTTCAACGGATCGCTGGCCGACGAGCTTCGCGCCGTCGAGAGCGACGCCGAGGCGGTCGAACTGATGATCACCACCGAACGCAAGCTGCTCGCCAAGCGCAAGTAACGCGGCGCAGCCGGAAATCCCCCGGCACACCCTCGAGCCGCACCACGACGGAGACGCTCGCCGGGATGCCCCCGGCCACGCGGCCGGCTCATCCCCCCGGCCGGCGACCGCGGCTGCGCCGGGCGCTGTCGAGCTTGCGCAACAGACTGTCGAACGCCCGTTGCAGCTTCTGGTCGTCGATCTTTCCCGCAAGCTGACGGCCGCGTTGCGCGGTCTGGATGGCCTGGTCCAGCCGGCCCGCCGCCGCGTACAGCGAGCTGAGCGTCAGCAGCGCCGCCGGCTCGGGCGAGTCCACACGCTGGCAGTACCTGGTGAGCAACGTGAGACCCAACTGCGGATCACGCAGTCGCGGTTCCGGACATTGCGTAAGAAACAGCGCGAACCGGCTCACGAGGCTGCCGTTGTCCGGGTCGATGCGCACGCCGTCGCGATAGAGCTTGCTGACCTGGTCGTACGCCCGGCGCTTGGAAAGCTCGCGGATCAGCGCCAGCCGCACGGCGGTCGCGTCGGGATGCGCGGCGACGTGCGCCGCCAGGCGCTTGAGCAGCTCGCTCGTGCGACCGGCGGCGGCGCAGGCCGCGATCAGGTTGGGCAGGCACTGCTTGTACTCGGGGTCCAGGTCGAACGCCCGCTGCAGGTGCTCGACCGCGCTGGCGTAGTTCCCCTCCGCCGCCAGCAGCGTCCCGAGCAGGTAGCGGGCCCGCAGGTGGTCCGGGTACCTGGCGACGATCTCACGGCACATGTCGATGGCCTGCTGCTTGCGGCCCTGGTTGGCCCGGACCAGCGCCAGGGCATACGCCGTGTCGGGAAGGCCCGGCCGCAGCTTGATACAGTGTTCGAGCGCATCGGCCGCTTCGTCGAGCCGCTCCGCCCGCCGACACGCGTCGCCGAGGTAACGCCAGGCCGGGTAGAGATCGGGAAACTCCGCCACGACCGCCTGCAAACGCTTGATCGACTCGTCGAGCGCCAGCTCCGGGTCGGCGGCGCGCTCCGCCCGGTCCAGCGCCGCCATCATCGACTTCGGATCGGGACGCGGTCCGGCCTCTTCCGGCGACTCGCTGCCGACGCCGACGTACCCGAGCGCTTCGAGCTTGCGCAAGTCGCCCGAAGCGGGGCTGAGGTTGGGCCGGACGTTCTGAATCCGCGCGAGGTGCTCGCCGAAGGTTCCGGCCACGACCGCCGCCAGCCGCCGGGCGTCTTGCGGTTGCGTCTTCAGCAGGTTGTTCTTCTCCTCCGGGTCGCGGCCGAGGTCGTACAGCTCGGGGTCGGGGCCTTCGATGTACTTGAGCGAATCCACGAACACCCCCGCCAGCGGGGCCCAGCCGAAGGTCAGCGCGCCGTGGAGCGTCTCGAACAGCAGCGGCCGCCCGCCCGGCAGCGCGGCGGTGAGGTCCACGCCGTCGAAAGGCGTCTTCTCCTCGATGCCCAGGAGCCCCAGGACCGTCGGCACGATGTCCACCTGGCCGACCCGCGGGGCGAACCGCCGCCCCGCCGGCAGGCGTGTCTTGCACCGCAGAATCAGCGGGACGTGAAGCGTCGGCTGATAGACGAGGTAGCCGTGCGTCGCCTCGCCATGCGCTCCCAGGCTCTCGCCGTGGTCGCCCACCACGACCACGAGCGTGCGCTCGGCGAGCTCGAGCTGGTCCAGCGCGTCGATCAGCCGGCCGAACTCGCTGTCCAGAAACGCGATTTCCCCGTCGTAGAGATTGTTCGCATAGGTGTGGTGGTAGGGCTCGGGCGGCTGGTACTCGCGATGCGGGTCGAAGTAGTGGACCCACAGGAAGAACCGCCCGCCGGCCAGCCGGCGCAACTGCGTGATCGCGCGATCCGTCGTGTGGTCCGCCGTCCATTCCCGGTAATGCCGCTCCATCGGCGCGGGGGCCTTCGAGAGATCATCATCATAGCGCTCGAAACCCTGCGCCAGACCGAACTGCCGGTCGAGCACGAACGCCGAGACGACCGCCGCCGTCCGATACCCCGCGTCGCGGAGCACTTCGGCCAGCGTGCGCACCTTGTCGGGCAGCCGGAAGACGCCGTTGAGGCGCACGCCGTGATGCACCGGGTAGAGCCCCGTGAGAATCGACGCGTGAGCGGGCACGGTGGTCGGAGCCGCGGCCGCGGCGTCCAGGAACAACACGCCCTCGCTGGCCAGCCGATCGAGTGTCGGCGTCGCGATGTTCCGGTTGCCGTAGCAGTGCAGGCGGTCGGCGCGCGTCGTATCGAGCGTGACCAGCAGCACGTTCAGGCCGGCCAGCGCCCCCCGGTTTGCGATCGGCTCCGCCACCGGCGGCCCGGTGGGACGCGCGGCGCGCGGCGGCCGGGCGCCCGGGGGCTCGGGCACCGCCGCGGCGGGCCGGCCGGTGCCGGCCGCCGGCGACCGCTCCGACTGGCTCTTCCACGCGTACAACGCCAGCGCGCCGACCGCGAGAACCAGGACCACGATCAGAATCAAAGCGCCGGCCGGAGACTTTCCCCGTCCCGCCCGGCGGCCGCCTCGTCCGGTTTTCCTTCGCGCCATGTCGCTTACCCCGTAGCCGCGGTGACGGCGGCGACCGCGGCGACCGCCGCCCCGAGCGCCGGCGCCGCCCGCAGCTTCGACGCCCGCACCAGTCCCGCCCGCAGGTTCCCATCCAGGTCCAGGTACGCCCGGGCCATCGTCTCGTCCCCCAGCGCCGCGATCAGCGCCGCCAGGTAGCGGTCGAAGTCGTCCGCGAACACGCGGTGCAGCGCGGGGTCGGCGTAGATCTGTCCCAGGCGCTGCCCGATCACGACGCGGTCCAGCACGATGCCGCGGTAGGCGTGATCGCACTCGAGCCGGGCGTAGTCCGCCCCCCGGTGCGGCGCGGTCGCCCGCCCGTGATAAATCGTGTCGAGCCGCTCGAACACCAGCTCGGCCAGTACGAGCGCCGCCGCCCCCATCCAACCGACCGCCACCGGCTCGCCGGCCGCGGCCCGCCGTTCGGGAAACGCGGCCGCCGCTGAATCGCCGCCCGGACCACCGCGCTGCCGGTCCGCGACCAGCCGCGCGTAGACGGCGTTCAGAGACTTGGCCGACACGAGTTTCTCGAACGTCGGGCCGAGCGAGCTGGGGATCTGCCACGCCTTCATGATCCAGCCGCGGGCGGCATCGAACGGAACCAGCTCGCCCCGCAGCTTGAGCGCATCGGCGATGCCCGTCCCGCAACCCACGTAGTACGCATGTTCGACATCACGAAACAGACCTTCGGCGGCATGTTGCTCGCCCAGCCCGCAGTAGTCGGCGTCGCTGCCGAGCGCCGCAATCGGCGCGGCCAGCGTCAGGCCGGCGGCGCCCAGCGCCGCTTCGAGCGCGTCGAGGTAATCGACGATCCGCGGCCCGTTGTTGATGACGCAGATGCCCCGTCCGTCGGGCGTCTT
>CAYRXN010000254.1:0-13182 GCA_964428275.1 uncultured Planctomycetales bacterium
TTGTTCTCCAGTGTCGTGCACAGGCTCGCGACGCTGGCCTGCGTGCCGTCGAGCGCGGCGGCGGCCGCCCGCTGGAGCAGCACCGACGGGCCGGAGGTCTGGTGGCCCTGGATGTTGGTCATCACCTCGATCAGCCGCCGGTTGGCGACGGCCCAGCCGATGCGGAAGCCGGTCATGGCGTACTGCTTGGAAACGCCGTTGATGATGATGAGCTTGGAGTTTTCGCTCTTGTCCTTGACGAACTGCCAGCAGTTGATCGGCCGCCGGCCGTCGAAGATCAGCCGGTGGTAGATGTCGTCCATGATGAGGTAGAGGTCGCGCTTCTCGCACAGCTCGACGATCTCGGCGATGAACTGCTCGGAGTACATGACGCCGGTGGGGTTGTTGGGGCTGTTGATGATGACGGCCCTGGTGTACGAGCTGATGACGCGCTCGATATCCTCGATCCGCGGGTGGAAGGAGCCGTCTTCGGGCGGTACCGGCACCGGCACCGCGCCGCAGAGCTTGACCATCTCGGGATAGCTCACCCAGTACGGGGCCGGAAAGATGCACTCCTCCTGCGGGTTGAGGATGGCCTGGAGGGCGACCATCAGCGCCTGCTTGGCGCCGCCGGAAGCCAGCACGTTCTCGGGCGCCACCTTGCGGTCGTAGAACTGCTCGGTATAGCGGATGATGGCCTGTTTGAGCGTGGGGATGCCGTCGGCCGGCGTGTAGCGCACTTCGCCGGAGTTGAGCAGCCCGGCGGTGGCCACGAGTGCCTCGATGGGGGCTTTGCTCTTGGGTTCGCCACCGCCGAGGTGGATGACCGGGTCTCCCTTGGCTCTCAGGATGGCCGCGGTTTCGTTGAGCTTGAGCGTGGCCGATTCGCTGATCGTCCGGGCGATTTGGCTGATACTCATGCTGACTCCTTGAGCCGGCCGGTTCGGGCGGCAATTCGAGCCTCGGGTTGTGCGGGAAACCCGCACGCTAGGCACGTTTCCGGGGCCTGTCAACCGGGCGGGCTGAACGGAGCGATTTGGGGCGAGGGGGAGCGCGGCGCGGGCCGCTGTTTTCGTCCATTTCCGGGAGATAGTTTGGGAATGTACGAAGAGAATAACGGTAGCTTCGTTGATCAAGGGGCAGTATCCGGGGTGTGCCGGGCTGCCGGAACGGTTTATGGTGTGGCGAAAATCCGTCACCCTGGATTTGCGGGAAGGACGGTAAAAAGGAATTGACGGATTATCGCCGATGTTAGAGAATGGAGTAGGTATACGGAGTGGGCCGTCGCGGCGCGTGGCGGTCCGCTGGCCGGAGAGGCGGTGTCGCCGGGTGCGGGCGGCGCTATCATCTATCGGCCGGTTCACGCCTTGGCTGGGCGAGGCGGGGCGCGTCATCGCGAGGAAGAATGATGAACCAGTATCGGTCCCCGGAAATCGCGAAACTCGCCGCCCAGTTGCTCCGCAGCCCTCGCCGGCTTGTTTTTCGTGAGCTGTGCGGCATCGAGTTCGTACTCTCCGTGATCGATTCGCAGCAGGCGTATCCGCTTGATTTCGTCGTTCACGCGCTTACCGGCTATCACGCTCCGGTCCGGAAAGACCCGGCGCCCGAGTCCCCGCTCCTCGGGGCGGAGACGATCCGGGCAGACCTCATCGTGCTGGCCGAGGAGCTCTCCAGCGCGGCCGACCTGCCCGTCGGCTGCTGGCCGGAGCGGCTGTACACGGTCAGCGAGCTGGCCGAACGGTTCGACGTCAGCACCAAGACGATTTTCCGGTGGCACCGGCGCGGGCTGATCGGCTGGCGCGTGCGCATGGCCGACCGGCGTGTGCGGCTCGTGTTTCCGGAGCGCTGCGTGCGGCGGTTCGTGGCCGAGAACGCTGCCCTCGTCGCGCGTGGGGCGTCGTTCTCGCAACTGAGCAAGGCCGAGCGCAACCGGATCGTCGATCGGGCGAGGCAACTGGCCGGCGAGGGTGATCGTTCGGTCAACGCCGTGGCCCGGGTGATCGCGACGGAGACCGGGCGGGCGGTCGAGACGATCCGGCTGATCCTCAAGGGCTACGATCGCGCACATCCGCACTCCGGCGTGTTCAACCGGTCCAGGCTCGACGTCGGTGTCGACGACGAGCGTCTCAAGATCTGGGAGGCCTATCAGGACGGGGCTTCGGTTGCCGTGCTGGCGCGGCGCTTCCGTCGCCCGGCCAAGGCGCTCTACCGCACGCTGACCGAGATGCGGGCCCGCGCGCTCAAGGCCCGCAAGATCGAGTTTGTTCCCAGCGAGGAGTTCTGCGCGCCGGATGCCGACCAGGTCATCCTGCACGACCCGGCGGCCGCGTCGCCTTACAACGGGACGACGCCCAAGCGGCGGATTCCGACGGGCCTGCCGCCTTACTTGCAGCACCTTTTCCGGCTGCCGCTGCTGACGCCCGAGGGCGAGCGGGCGTTGTTCCGCCGGCTCAACTATCTCAAGTTCAAGGCGGATCGGGCGTGCAGACAGATCGATCCCGAGCAGGCCACGGCCAGCGAGTTGGACCGCATCGAACGGTGGTTGTCTGAGGCCGAGGCGGTCAAGTCCCGCATCGTCGAGGCGAATCTGCGGCTGGTCGTCAGCATTGCCAAACGACACGCATCCCACAACCGCGACTTTTTCGAGATCGTCAGCGACGGCAACGTTTCGCTGATGCGCGCCGTGGAGAAGTTCGACTACAGCCGGGGTTTCAAGTTCAGCACGTACGCATCGTGGGCCATCATTCGCAACTACGCGCGCACCGTGCCCGAACACAAGCATCATTACGATCGTTACCAGACCGGACGTGAAGAGCTGCTCGAACACGTGGCCAGCCAGTCGCCCGAGGAGCAGGAATCGGACTACCTGCCGGCCGTGCGCAACGCGGTCGATCGGATGCTCGCGATCCTCGACGACCGCGAGCGGGCGATCCTGCGCCAGCGTTTCGGTCTGGGCGAACACCGCGAGCCCCACACGCTCGAACAGATCGGCCGGTGCTTTGGCGTTTCGAAAGAGCGTATCCGCCAGCTCGAAGCCCGGGCGATGAACAAGCTGCGCGAGGGCTTCTCTGCGGACATCGAAAAACTCCTCGCCGGCTGAGACCCGCGCGTTGTTGCGCGACGGGCAGCGCAGTGGCCTGCGCAGGAATTCGGCATGACCGCAGGGGCCGCAGGCCAGCGGCCGCTCGTGACGTCTTGTTGGCTGTTCCCTTTGTCTGTCAAGTTGCTCTTTCCCCGCGTGCCCGGCCGCGCCGGGCGTGGAAGCGGGTGGCTGCCGGTGCGGCGTGGCGCCCGTGCCGGCGGGGGTTGTCGGGTGGGAACCGGGCGGTATCATCATGGAATTGGCCCCGGATTCGGGGCCGGCTGAGCAAGCAACCGGGGTTTGCCCGCGCGATCAACGTGGAGAGTAGAGCCGATGTCTGAAACCACCGCGGAACTGATGTCCTTTTTCGAAACCGGCGAACTGGACACCGACTGCTTCACCCAATATGCCAACCTCGTCTTCCAGTCGGCCCGAAACCACGAGCGCTTCGCCGAGCTGCTGGGCGAATACGAGCAGCGCGTCGGACGCGGCGAGGGCGACGCACTGCACCTCGGCGTCGGCTACCTGATTCTGGGGCGGTTTCAGCAGGCGGCCGAGTGGCTCGAAAAGGCCGCCAACAACAAGTATCGCCACTACTGGGCCGCGCAGGCCGCCACCGCGCATCACGACTTCGAGGCGGCGATCGCGTCGTACAGGAAGGCCGCCTCTTCGGGCTGGGACGCGTTCGAGATCGACATGCGCTGCGCCGAACTGTACCTGCGCAGCGGCGACGAGGCGGCCGCCGCCAAGCTGGTCAGGGCCCACCAGCGCGACGGCGCCGACCGGGCCGACTGGTACTACGTTCGCGGCCTGGTGGTCGAACGGGAAGGCGATCGAGCGGGCGCGATCGATCTCTACGAGAAGGCCCTGACGCTCGACCCCGACCACGTGCCCACCATGTTCCGGGCCGCCTGGCTCTACGACCTGCGCGGCGACGACGAGCAGGCGATCGAGCTGTACAAGCGGCTGGCGCTCCAGCCGCGGGCGCACGTCAACGCCCTGATGAACCTCGCGGTCATCTACGAGGACATCGGTCGCTATGACGACGCGATCACCTGTCTCCAGCGGGTGCTCGTCGCCTATCCCAACCACACCCGTGCCCGGCTGTTTCTCAAGGACGTCGAGAGCAGCCGCAAGATGGTGATCGACGACGCGATCGAGAAGCGGGTCGAGTCGCGCAACCGCCTGCTGGCGACGCCCATCAGCGAGTTCGAGCTTTCGGTGCGGGCCCGCAACTGCCTCAAGAAGATGAACATCCAGACCCTCGGCGACCTGCTCAAGCTCACCGAGCAGGAGCTGCTGGCCTACAAGAATTTCGGTGAAACCTCGCTCGACGAGATCAACCAGCTTCTGGCCAAGCGTGGGCTGCGCCTCGGCCAGCGGCCGGAAGACATCGACCCGGCCGCCCTGGCGCCGGCCCCGCCCGAGCCGGCCCGCGTGGCCGTGCCGCCCGGAGCGGAGGCCCTGCTGTCCAAGCCGGTCTTCGAGCTCGAGCTCTCGGTGCGGGCGCGGCGTTGTCTCCAGCGGCTGAACATCGAAACGGTCGGCGAGCTGATCCAGCGGACCGAGGCGGAGCTGCTCGCGGCGCGCAATTTCGGCGTCACCTCGCTCAACGAGATCAAGGCCCGCCTCAAGGAGCTGGGGCTCACGCTCGCTCCCAAGAGCTGATCGCGTGGCGGAAGGCTTTTCGTTCGACATGGTCGCCCGCGACGGCCGGGCCCGGCGGGGCGTGCTGACCACGCCGCACGGCGTCGTGGACACCCCCGCGTTCATGCCCGTCGGCACGCGGGCCGCGGTCAAGGGCCTCACGCCCGACCAGGTCGCCGGGACCGGCACGCAGATCATCCTGGCCAACACGTATCACCTGATGCTGCGGCCCGGTGCCGGGACGGTCGCCCGGCTCGGCGGGTTGCAGCGCATGACCGGCTGGCGGCGCCCGATGCTCACCGACAGCGGGGGGTTTCAGGTGTTCTCGCTGGCCGAGCTGCGCCGGCTCGACGACGACGGCGTGGAGTTCCGTTCGCACATCGACGGGGCGACGCTGCGGCTCACGCCGGAATCGTCGATCGCCGCCCAGAACCAGCTCGGTGCCGACATCATCATGGCGTTCGACGAGTGCCCGCCGCTGCCCGCCGACGCCGGCGCGTTGCGTCAGGCGGTGCGGCGCACGCTGCTGTGGGCCCGCCGTTGCCGGGCGGCGCACCGGCGTCGCGACCAGGCGCTCTACGGCATCGTGCAGGGTGGACTCGACCTGGCGTTGCGGCGGGAATGCCTGGAGCAGCTCGTCGAAATCGGTTTCGACGGCTACGCGCTGGGCGGACTGTCCGTGGGCGAGCCGCCGGAGCGGATGTGGGCGCTGCTCGATGCGTTCGCGCACGAGCTGCCGGCCGACCGGCCGCGCTACCTCATGGGCGTCGGCACGCCGCGCGATCTGGTCCGGGCGGTGGCGGCGGGCGTGGACCAGTTCGACTGCGTGCTGCCGACGCGCAACGGGCGCAAGGGATACGTGTTTACCAGCACCGGGACGCTGCGGATGCGCAACGCCTGCCATCGCGAGGACACGGGCCCGCTCGATCCCGCGTGCGACTGTTACACCTGCCGGCGCGTCTCGCGCGGCTATTTGCGGCATTTGTTTATGAGCGGTGAAGTGCTTGGAGCCTCGCTGGTTTCGCTCCATAATATCCGCTTCTTTCAGAGACTGATGCAACGGATGCGAACCGCGATCGAAGCGGGGTGCTTCGAGACCTGGAAAGCGGATTTCCTCAGCAGTCCCGCGGCGCATCCGCGTGAGGAACCATGATGACCACAGGATTCGTCCTTCTGCTCGCACAAGCGGCCAGCGCGCCGGCCCCCGGCGGTCCGGGCGGCGCCCCGCCCAAGCCCGATTTCATGGGCTTTCTGTTCCCGCTCATGCTGGCGTTCGCCGTGTTCTATTTCTTCCTGTTTCGCGGGCAGAAAAAGGAACGCCGCAAGCACGAGGAGATGCTGGCCAACCTGAAGCGCAACGACCGCATCCAGACCATCGGCGGCATCCTCGGGACGGTGGTGGACGTGCGCGACCACGAGGTGGTCGTCAAGGTCGATGAGACCAACAACGTGAAGATGCGGTTCAACCGCGGCGCCATCAAGGAAGTGCTGGTCGAACCCGGCGAAGCGAAGTAGCGGCGGGTGCGGTGATGGCCTCGCTGGCACAGTACCTCGACCCCGACGTGATCCAGCAGGTCAGCCGGCTCGACCTGCGGGCGCGGTTCATCGTCGAGGGGTTCATCGCCGGCCTGCACCGTTCCCCGTTCCAGGGCCTGAGCACCGAATTCAGCGAACATCGCAAGTACGTCGCGGGGGATGACCTGCGCACGATCGACTGGAACGTGTACGCGCGCACCGACCGGGTCTACGTGCGCAAGTATCAGGCGGAAACCCACCTCGACTGTCACCTGCTCGTGGACACCTCGGCGAGCATGGGACCGGTCGGCGAGCCGGCCGTCGGCGCCGACCATGATTATCCGACCAAGCTCGAATACGCGATCCACCTCGCCGCCGCCCTGGGCTATCTCGTCACGCGGCAGCAGGACGCGGTCGGGCTGGGCGTCATCGGCGCGGGGTTGCAGCGGCTGCTTCCGCCGCGTTCCCGCCGGGCCGACCTCGTGCAGCTTCTGACGGTGTTGGCGTCGATCAAGCCGGCCGGCCCCACGGGTCTGGCCCGGGGGATTCACGACGCCCTGCGGCGGATCGTGCACCGGGGCGTGGTCGTCGTGTTCAGCGACCTGCTCGCCGAGCCCGAGGAGACGCTCCAGGCGATGCACCACGTGCGCTTCCGCGGCCACGATCTGATCGTCATGCACATTCTCGACCAGGCCGAGGTGCGCTTTGCGTTCGAGGGCGCGCTGCGGCTCGAAGACCCCGAGACGCGGGCGACGCTCGAAGTCTCCGCCGACGGCGTGCGGGAGCGCTACCGGGCGGCCGTGGCGGCGTGGCGCTCGCAGTTGGAAGACCGCATCGCCGCCCTCAAGGGCGACTACGTCGCGCTGGACACGTCGATGCGTTTCGACAAGGCCCTGGTCGAGTTTCTGACCCAGCGCAGCCGCCGGCGCTGATCCCTCCCGCCGGGCGGCGCCCGATCCGGGCAGGGACGAGCTCTATCTGGCCGGGACTTGCGATCTGCTCCAGGCGCAGTCCCGTCGCGCGGTTCCGTTGCCGCCGGCCGGGCGTTCCGATCGGTGAGGTCGGTATCGCCGTCCCAGTCGAGGTCCAGCGGCGTCGGCCCGGGCAGTGAACCCACGAGGAAACGAACCGCGATGACGGGCCAGGGTTCTGGTGTCTGCGCGATGGTGCGGCCTGCGGGCGCCGCGCTACGGTTTCCCGTCGCGCGGTGAGTCCTTGCGGATCGACTTGAGCGGTACAATGAAGTCCGGGCGCGGCTGAACGAGCACGAGCGCGTCGCTTACACCCGGCACTTTCGCGGCTTCGCTCTGGAGCGCACCGGGATCGATCCCGGCCGGAACCATGCCGTAGACGACGACGTGACCCTCGTCGAAGAATGCGTGCACGAAGCGTGTGGCGTCGATGCCGAATTTCGTCTTCAGGCGCACCTCGACCAGTTCGGCCACACCCTTGTCCCGGACCGCATCGCCCAGGTTTCTGGCGGCGGTCTTTGCCCGATCCGTTCGGCTGCCCGCCCCGTCACTCGTGAGGTAGAAATACCCGAACCCCGCCAGCCCCAGCAGCACCAGTACCGTGATTCCCGACTTGACCATCTTCAAACTCCCTGCGCCGGCCGGCACGGTTCACCCGCGCTGACCGTACCCGCCGCGGCCTTCAGCCGCCATTATGGATCAAGCGGAATATTGTAGCCCTCTTTTCGAGCTCCGCGCTGGCTGGCCGGGGGGCCGGCCAAACGGGGGGCGTTGTCTACTTGTTCCGCTCCAGCGCGGGATACAGACCGGGCAGCCTGACCGGGCGCGTCCGGCCCTCGGCGTGGATCGCCATCGTCGTGGTCCCGCGCATCGTGGCCCCGCCGAACAGCCCGTCCCGCCGCAGGGCATAGAACGTAAGCCCATATGTCGGACGGCCTTGTGCATCGCGCAGCCGCGGCTCGGTCTTGTGGGCGATGCGCTCGAGCATCGCGCGGCAGGCCTGCTCCGGCGTCATGCCCTGCCGCATGAACTCGACCACCATGAAACACGAGCAGTTTTGCAGGTTGGCCTCGCCGCGACCGGTCGAGCCGCACGCGCCGACCTCGTTGTCCACGTAGAGCCCCGCCCCGATGATCGGGGAATCGCCGACGCGCCCCGCAATCTTGTACGAGAGCCCCGAGGTGGACGTGCAGCCGAACAGGTCGCCGCCGGCGGTCAGCGCCATGCAGGTGATCGTGCCGGTGGTGAACTCGATCCCGCCGTCGGTCCGGCCCTGAAGGCCGGCCTGTTCGGGCGCGAGCCAGTCATCGCGCTCGGAGAGCGACTCCTTCCACCTGAGCCACATTTCGCGGGCCTCGTCGGTCAGCAGGTTCTGCTCCTTGAACCCATGTGCCCGCGCGAAACGCAGCGCCCCCTCTCCCACCAGCAGCACGTGGTCCGTGCGGCGCATCACCTTGAGCGCCACGCTCGACGGCGTCGCGATGTTTTCGAGTGCCGCGACCGCCCCCGCCTTGTGCAGCGGCCCGTCCATCACGCACGAATCGAGCTGCACCACGCCGTCCTCGTTCGGCAGTCCGCCGTAACCCACCGAGTGGTCGTCCGCGTCGGTCTCCACGATGTTGATCCCGGCCACGACGGCCTCGAGCGGGTGTCTGCCGGCACGGATCAACTCCGCGGCCCGCGTGCAGGTGCGCAGGCCGTTGCCGCTGGAAATCACGATCGGACGCCCCTTCGGGGCCGCCTGGGCCGCCTGGGCAGGGTTGGTGTCGGCTTGCGTCACGGGAACCACCGTGGAAGAAACAGCGGCCGCGGCTGCGCCGGTCGCGGCTCGAACGAAGTCACGTCGACTGATTTCCATGATATCCTCGATTCTGGCGGCGTGCCGCGTCGCCTCGATGACCACCCCCCTCCCGCGGGCGGACCAGCCGGCACCGAAGCCCGCGGCCACGAGCCGGCGGCCGTTGTGCATCTGTCGCCGGACCGCCACCGGCCGGATGCAGGCGGTCCGGGCGGGGCCCATGTCCGCGGCACCGGGCGCCTTGCGCCTGGCCGAGCGCACTTGGCCTGCCCGAACCTTCCTGGTGGGGGCCATCGCCGCAGCCGGCTCCCGCGGCTTGTCTTCGTCTCTTTGTCTCTCTTTTGCCCCGCGGCCCGCATCATACCCGCTTGGGTGCGGAAGTGGTGAGCCGGCGGTAGAATCCGGGCGTAGCGGCCTCGCGCCCAGAGGACCGTTTCCGGAGCGCCCCGGCCGGTTTCGCCGCGGCAAGCAACCACACAAAGGATACGACAGATGGCCGACGACACGACCCAGAAACTCATCGATCAGGCCCGGGCGCTCGGCGAAGCGATCGCCGCCCACCCGAGCGTTCAGGCCTGGCGCCAGGCCGCCAACGCCGTCGCCGGCGACGCCGACACGCGCCAGTTGCTCGGAGCGTACCAGCAGCACGCCGAGCATCTCCGCCAGCTCGAGGCGCAGATGAAGCCCGTCGAAGTCGCCGACAAGCACAAGCTGGCCGACCTCCAGAACCAGGTCGCCGGCAACGCCCTCATCAAGCAGATGATGGCCGCCGAAACCGAATACGTCTCGCTCATGAACCGCATCAACCAGGCCATGGCCGAGCCGCTCCATGCCGCCGAGTCCGGTTCGGCCCCCGACGATTCGCACGAGGCTTCGGCTTGACCGAAACAGAGGTTTCCTCACGCGATCCGATTCCCGACCGCGCCCCCGCTTCGACCGGTGGCCTGCCGGCCGGCGCGCGCAAGCCGATCACGCCGATGGGCTGGGCATGGCTCGTCGGCCTGATCGGCTGGACGATCGTGCTGTCGTTCTATCAGCTCGATCGCGGCCCCGGGCTCGAACCGTCCGCCGCCTGGGTTGCCCAGCCCGCCCGCGAGATGTACGAGAGCGTCTCGCGCATGCTCGCCCAGCGCCCGCAGCAGGGCTGGGATTGGCGGCCGATCGTCGTCCCCACGCTCTGCAACGAAACCCGCCTCCAGAAATCGCCGGGGGCCTACTGGGCCGTGTGTCTGACCGGCTATCTTCGCGGCGGCCGGATCGACGAAGTCACCGCGCGGATTCCCAACGCCGTCGCGGCCGTCCTGCTCGTGCTCACCATCTTCTGGCTCACGCGTCGCATCGCCGGCGACCGCGCCGCGATCTTCGCGGGCTTTGCGGCCGCTTCGAGCGCGATGGTGCTCAACTGGTCGCACGAAGCGACCAGCGACCTCGGCGTCGCGACGCTGATCGCGATGTCGCTGGCCTGCCTGTGGGTCGCGTCGGAGGACGAGCCCCCCGGCCCCAAGCGCACGCTGCTCTGGCTGCTCGGCTACCTGCTGGCCGGTCTGGCGATGCTCTACAAGATGCCGTTGCCGATCGTTTGCGTCGGCTTGCCGGCCGTGCTCTATGTCGTCCTGCTGCGGCGCTGGCGGATTTTCGCCAGCGGCTGGCACCTTCTGGGGCTGGTGTTGTTCCTGCTGCCGTGGCTGCCGTGGGTGCTCGCGGTGATGCACTACGAGCCGATGGCGCTGGCCAAGTGGCGGGTGGAGTACATCGACCGCGTCACCGGCGACCTGCCCAACTACAAGAGCCAGCAGCAGCAATGGGCGTTCTACTTGCTCTACGTGGGCGCAGCGTTTGCTTTGGCGGTGCCGTGGGCGCTTTCCGTGCCGGGCGCGATCGGCCGGGCGTTCCGGCGCCCGACCGAGGCCGACCGCCGCGGGATGGCGTTTCTGGGAATCTGGTTTCTCTCGCTGCTGGTCTTCCTCACGGTCGCCGCGGGCAAGGAAACCCGCTACTTCCTGCCGGCGATGCCCCCGCTACTCATGCTGCTGGGCTGCGAGCTGGCGGCGTTCTTCGATTCGAAGCGCCGCGCGAACGCGCTGGCGCGCAGGGTCGGCCTGATCGCGGTCGTGCTGCTGGTGCCCGGCGGCCTGGCGGCGCTGACGCTGCTGCTCCGTCGTTACTGGGTCGGCCATCTCGCCAAGGGCGGCATGTTCACGTGGGCCCAGGTCTGGCAGCCCTACGCGGTGGCCGCCGCGATCTTTTCCGCCGGTGCGATCCTCGCGGCCTGGCTCCATCACCGCCGGCGGGCGGAGGCCGCGTTCGCCGCGCTCGTGGGCGGAACCTGGCTGACGTGGCTGTGGGCCTGGCCCTGCCTGATGCCGATCCTCGGCACACAGCGGCCGATGAAGGACTTCGCGGCCCAGCTCGGCGCGCTTGGCCCCGAGCAGCGCGCCGCCTTGCGGCAGATCGGCCACCAGGACCCGCGCTACGTCTGGTACAGTGACGTCCGCTTTCCGCGCGTGATCGACCAGCTCGAGCTGCTCGAGCAAGAGCACGGTCGGCGTGACCTGACGTGGGAGATGGAGCGCGTCGGCGAAGAGATCGTCCGCCGCCTGCGCGGCGACGCCCTGGCCCTGTTCGTCGCCAGCCCGAAGCACTACATCCTGTTTCAGAGCCGTGCCCGGGCCGAGCTGGAGAAGCGCGGCCAGGTGTTTCCCGCCACCTGGGTCTGGATCGTCGCCCGGCTCGGCCGCGAGGACCAGCGTTACATCGTCTTCGGCAACCAGCCGCCACCGTGGCCCGAGCCGAAGCTGCCCGAGCTCCTGCAACACGCGCTCAGGAAGCGCCTCGAGGCCGAGCGCAACCGCCTGGGTGTTGTTCCGGCGACCGCACCATCGACCAGTGCGGGGTGGGCACCGCCTGCCGCCGGTTGCGAACCGGTGCCGCAAGGGCCCGCCGGCGGGGCACGGCACACCGGCGTTGGCCGACCGGCGCCCCGGTGCCGGTGGTCTTGTCACAATCTCGAGCGGGCCCGCAGGGTGTTCTGCGGATAGGACCTGATGAACACGACCCGCCGTGGAATCTGGTATCGCCTGCGAGAGGCCTGGCGCGTGGCGCCGAGCCGCGGTGCGGCCATTTCGTGGGTAGCTCAATACGTGGCCCTGCGGCTCTGGACGCTGGTCATCGGTTGCTTCCCGGTCGAGACGAACCTGCGTACCGCCCGCCTGATGGGGGACATCTGGTGGCTGCTGCTGAAGCGCCACCGCGCGCGCGCGATGGACAACCTGCGGCCGGCCCTGGGCGACCGCTACTCCGAGGCCGAGCTCTGGAAGATCGCCCGTGCCTCGTTTCAGCACTTCGCCCAGCTCTACCTGGTTGAGGCGGTCATGACGCCGCGCCTGGTCGGCATCTGGTCGTGGGCCCGTTACGTCCGCCTGCACAACATCGGCCCGGCCCTGCGCGAGCTGCTCTCGGATCGGGGGGTCATCATGCTCACCGCCCATTTCGGCAACTACGAGCTGCTCGGTTACACGATCGCCCGCCTGGGGCTGCCGCTGACCGCCGTGATGCGTCCGCTCGACAATCCGCTGGTCAACGAGTTCATCGTCTCGTCGCGCCGGGCGGGAGGCGTGACGCTGCTCGACAAGAAGGGCGCGACCGAAGAGGCCGACGAAACGCTCGCGACCGGCGGCACGTTGTGTTTCATCGCCGACCAGGACGCGGGTCGCAAGGGTGTCTTCGCGGACTTCTTCGGCCGTCCGGCGTCGTGGTACAAGTCGATTGCCCTGCTGGCGATGCGTCACAACGTACCGGTCGTCGTCGGCTACGCCGCCCGCGAGCGGCCGGGGTTTCGTTATGGCATCGTGGTCGAGCGGATCATCCAGCCCGAGGAGTGGTCCGACCGGGACGATCCGCTGCGGTGGATCACCCGGACGTTCGCCGGTGCACTCGAAGCCGGCATCCGCCGCCACCCGGAGCAATACCTGTGGGTCCATCGCCGCTGGAAGTCGCAACCGCGGACGGCGACGAGGCGTGAAGGGACTGAGGGACCAAGGGACTGAGGGACCAAGGGACCGAGGGAGGAAGGCAGCGGAGGGCCATTCGCCATTCGGCATTCGCCATTCGGCATTCGGCATTCGGCATTCGGCACTCGGCATTCGGGAAGGCCATTCGCCATCCGAGGCACGAAGGGATCACGGGACGGG
>CAYRXN010000255.1:0-8505 GCA_964428275.1 uncultured Planctomycetales bacterium
TTCAGCTCATTCGCCCACGTGCGCGATGGCCATCCAGAGCAGGACGCCGAACCAGAGCACGTACAGGACGCCCCAGAGAACAAGCGGTGCCCGCGAGCGGTCCGGCCGGCTGCCGTACGGACGCTGGGATTCGTCAGGCAGGTTGGTGTCGTGCTCGGCGTTCATTTCTGATCCTGCGCAGCCGGCCCGGGCGCCGGACCGGCGGTCGAGGGCTGGGCCGGTGCGTGTTCGCCCGGCGGCGCAGGGCCGGACGGACCCGCCCCGGAGGAGTCCAAACCGGCAAGCCGGCGAACCTCCGGCAGCACGTACTCGCCAGCCAGCGATTTAAGCGTACTGGCGATCGGGATGGCCAGCAACAACCCCAGAAAGCCGGCCAGTTCGGCACCGATCAGCAGCGCCACCACGTTCGTCACCGGGTGCAGCCCCGACGTCCTGGCCTGAATCGCCGGCGTGAGCAGGAACGCTTCGATCGCCTGCCCGGCCATGTAGACGGCGACCACCAACGTCACCGCCATCGCCCAGTTGACACCGGCCTGTTGGGCCTCGAGATACGTCAGCAGCAACACCGGCGGCAGAACCACCAGGGACAGAAACGGCACCAGGTTCGCCAGCCCCACCAGGAAACCCAGCGCCAGGTTGTACGGCACCGGGTAGCCCACGATGCTCAGGATCAACCACCCGACCCCCGTAATCACGCCCAAGGCCAGACACACCAGCAACCGCCCCCGGAAGAAAGACGAGATCGCCTCGTCGATCGTGCTGACGATTTCGATGATCGTCTCGCGATACGCGGCGGGCAGATGCACGCGCACGGTCTGCACGAAATCGTTGAAATGCCAGAGGAAAAAGAACGTGTACAGCGGCAAGAGCACCGTCACGCTGAGCCAATAGAACACGTTGGTCACCAGCGTTGAGATGTACGCGACCACCGAGCGTCCCACCGACAGCGCGTGCTCGGCGGCGAGTTTCTTCAAATGAGCCGTTCCCGCCACCGGTGGCATCGAACCAGCCGGCGGGGCGCCGGCCGCCTGCGTCGCCGGCGCCGCGGTCCCGTCGGCGGCGAACACCGCCGGCGCGGTCTCCTCGATCCACTGAATCGCGTTACGCGCGTAGGTCGGCGCGTCGTTGGCGATCTGAATCACCTGCACCGTCGCCAGCCCGCACAGCACCAACCCGCCCAGCACGAGCAGCCCCAACCCCACACAGACCGAAACCACCCGGCGGATGCGATACCGCTGCTCCAGCACTGTGACGAGCGGGTTCAGGATATACGCGATCGCCAGCGCCGCGACGATCGGCGTGAGCACCTTGTGGAGCGCGACCGCGATCCAGATCAGAATCGCGCCGCCGGCCAGCATCGCGAGGAAGCGCACCCAGCGCCGCCCGCGCTCGGTCAGCTTCGGAAAGTAGCGGTTGATCGCCTCGGATTCGTTCATTCCGGCTGACCGAAGGTGTCAGTGGGAATCTCGTAGCTGGCGAAAGCCTCGTCGAATTCGTACACGTCGTCGAAATCCTCGATGCGGTCCGAGTCCTGCTTGCCCATGAGCTGCATGTTCACGAGCAGGAAGACCATCTCGCCGAAGTCGCGCGTTGTGCGGATGTTCCAGCGCCGCAGGACCATCGGCGCCAGCGGCCCCCAGGTTTCCAGGGCCAGACGCCGCAACCCCTCGCAAAGCTGCTGCCCCGTGACGTGACGCGGCCCCTCGGGCACGTCCGCCCCGTACACCATGCGCGTCGCGTACTCCAGACCCCGCTGGAGGAACTCGAAAGCCTCCGGCGGATAGCGACCGTCCTCGCGAATCGCCTGTTCGATCCGTCGAGCCCGGCCGATCCCCATCAGGATCTCGTCAAACGTCGCGCGGTCTGCCATGGCAACCTTTCCGATGCTCGATGACCCCGATTCCGCATTGCAGCAGGCGCCGACACGGGCCGGCATCCGATTGTATCAAATCGCGCCGCCAGGTGGATACGACGCTGCATCCGCCCGGCCGGAACGATCGGCCCATCGCCGCCCAACGCCCCCGGGCGCGAGCGGACGAGCGAGCTTACCTTCCGTTGCCGCCGGCCCCCGAAGCCCCCTCGCCACGCGGGCGGCGAGGCCGGCGTCGACGCCTCCGCCGCCGACCTGAGGGGGCGCCGGCCTTGCGCGGCTCGCCGTCCGCCTTCGAGCCCGCCGGCGCCTCTTCGACCGGCGCGCGACGCGCGCTGGTCGAGGCCCGATCCTCCACCGGCGGCCGCTCGCCCGAACGCTTCGGCCCGGCCGCCGGTTTCTTCCTGCGTCGCGGACGCCGCCGGGAACGCGCCCGGCCGGACTCTTTCCCGCCGCCCCCGGCCGGCGCGGGTTCTTCCTGAAAACGGCTCGGCCCGGGCGCCTCGACCGGCGCTGGCTCCTGCTCGACGACCGGGGGCGCAGGCATCTGACCGGGCTTGTGTGCCTCTTCCGCGGGGACCGCGACGAGCCGCCCATCCTCGAAACGCACCATCAGAAGCTGCGTGAGGATCTGGCGATCGACCACCGTGCCGATGCCCAGCTCCGTTTCAACCTTCGTGCCGTGACGCGGCAGCTTCCGGCTCAACTCGTCGTAACCCTCGTGCTCGTAGCGCAGGCAGCAGCGCAACCGGCCGCAACGCCCCGAGACCTTCGTGGGATCGAGCGTCGATTTCTGGACCTTGGCCATGCGCATCGTGACGGGCCTGAGCTTCTTCAGGAAGTTCTTGCAGCAGCACTCGCGCCCGCACACTTCGTAGTCGGCCACCAGACGGGCCTCGTCGCGCGCCCCCACCTGCCGCATCTCGATGCGCGTCTGATAATATCGCGCCAATTGGCGAACCAGCTCGCGGAAGTCGATTCGGCCGTCGGAACGGAAATAGAACACGATGCGCTCGCCGCCGAGCAGGTGTTCGGCCGTGACGACTTTCATATCGAGGTTGAGCTGGGCGGCCATCAGGGCGCAGCGGACGCTGTCCTCCCGCACGTGGGCGTTGAGCCGCCGATGCTCATCGACGTCCTGCGGGCTGGCCTCGCGCAGGATCTTCCCCGCCCGCAGACGGTAGAACTCCGGACCACTGTTCTTGATATAAGCCCTTATTTGTTCGCGGCTTACGGCTTGCGGACAATCGTGGCAGACGAGGCTGACCTGCTGGCCGAGCTCGATCCCGCGATCCGTCTGGATCACCACGTACGCCCCGCACTTGAAGACCGCCTTGGGGGCATGGCGGAACTCGCCGATCCAGTTCATCGCCCCGTAGCGGACACCGCTGGTCGGGTAGACCTTCTCCAGCCCCGCGCCGCAAGGATCGCCGGACCCGCCGGCAGGCTGCTGCGAGTTGTCCAGTGGCAGTCGGGGCATCGTCGAGCCGGGCCCTTTGCGCAGAGGCTACCTGTCCTCGGGGCGTTCGCACTCCCCGCGCATGCGCGCCGCAACGGCCTTGGCCGACCGCCCCGTGCGCGTCTGCGATACCGTATTGTACTGGCAACGCCGGAATCTTGCGCGGCCCGCACGAGATTCCGACTGTTTCAAAGGGTGTTCCGTCTGAGCAAGACCGCGGGTGATGGATGCCTGCGGCGCTTCCCCGGGCTTGTCGCCCCGATCGCGGGGGCGTCGCGGCAGGTCGGTGTGTGCCTACTTCTGCGGCGCCTGGGCGAACTGATCGAGCGAACGCTTCCCGTTGATCTCCTGGATACCTGCGGGGACGTTGACCCCGGCCAGATCGCCGGCATCGGGAAAGACGTAGGTCTGAACAGCCAGCTCGCCGGGTTTGATGTCGAGGAACTCGCGCTCGACGCGGGCCCGACCCGGTGGCTCGCAGTATGCGGAGAAGCTCACGGGCTCCTCCGAGATGTTGCGCAGCGACTGCTCGACGATGAGCGTGTCGTGATCCCAGTGCGCCCGGCACTTGAGCACGATCCCGTTGAGGCCGATCGTGATCGGCTCGCGAAACGCCAGGTCGGCCCGCTCGGGCGCGTTGAGCTTGAGCCGCACGTTGAGCTGATGCGTTCGGGCGATTTCGCGTGGCGGCAGGGCCAGGGCCAGGGGTTGCGAGAACGTCTCGCCCGGTTCGAGCTGGAACGGGATCGACGCGGGCTTGACCTGCCAGTTTCCCGGCGGCGTGAGCAGCACCTCGCCGCTGAGGCGCTGGCGGTACGGGTTCACGAACTCGACCACCGGACCCAGGTCGGGCTCGTGGGCCTCGATGTGGTGCGGCGATACGCGATAGCTGGCCTGGAGGCGCGCAAGCTCCGCGTGCAGGTTGACGACGATGAGCGGGTCGGGACCGACCGGGAGGACTGCGCGATGCTCCCGCACGGGAACCGGTATCGGCCGGCCATCGAGCGCGACTGCCCGCGGCGCGGGGCCGAGATAGAGCTCAACCGGCCGGGCATCACGCTGGGCGCGCCACGACCAGATCACCATGCAGCTCGAATCGAGCCCCTCGAAGATGATCGCCAGCGTATCGTCGGCGGGAATCATGGCCGCGACGGCGCGCTTGCCCCCCAGGTAGTGGAACAGCGTGCGCAACGGGATGTACGCGTCGGTCGGGTACCACGTCGGGCTGCCGCCGGCGTGGCTCAGGGCAAACGGCGCCGGCACGAACACCCGTCCGGGGTTGAGCGCCTTGGCCAGCACGAATCGCCGGGCGAGCTCACGGCGGTGCAGGGCGGCCGACCGCGGCCCGATGTCGGGCTCGGACAGTTCGAGCCAGTACGACGACGAGTCGTACCGTGCCAGGAACTCCAGCTGCCGGACGAGACTGCGGGCCGGCACGTCCGGCGGGATCCACACGGAGAGAATGTCGCGGCCGGGACCGGGAACACTGCTCAGGTGCGTGGGAATCGCCATGTGGGGGATGGTCACGAAGCGCCGCAACAGATTGCGCATGCGTTCTACGAGGGGCGGGCTCCAGCCCTGCATGTGGGCAAGCTCGATCTGTTCGGCGCCGAGTTGCCAGGTGGGCAGCAACGCCCCCAGGTTGGCGAGCACCGGGCTGACGAGTCTCTGCCACAACTCGCCGCCGGCGACGAGCCCGTGCACCGACAGGGGGCGTCCGGTCTTCCTGTCCACCCGCGCGGGAGGATAGAACACACCCGTGATCTCGATGCGATTCTCGCTCAAGACACGCAGCAGCGTGCTCAACTCGCGCAGGTACGTCGATTTCTCCTGCGAATCGATCGCCCCGAGCATGGGCACACCGACCTTGGCCGAGCCGCATCCCATCGCGGACAGCAGCTCGCGCACGCCGTCGATGTCACCGGCGGGCCAGTGGCCCAGGTCGACCCCGACATCCGGACCACGGCTGGCCGATCGGGTCAAGTCCGGCAACACGGCAAATTGCACGCGGCGCTCGATCAGCGCCCCGGTATTGCCCAGCAGATGAAGCGTCGCCACGTAGTGCCCCGGCGGGAGATCGGGCACCGGCGCCGTGACCAGCGGCGTCGCGGTCGCGTCGCCGGCCAGCGCAAAGCCCGCGGCGTTGTCTTCCTCCGGGGTCAACGTCAGCGGGCCGTCGCTGGGCGGGACGGCCAGCGCCTGGCGGTGCCGCGTGCGCCCGCCCTCGTCCGTGATCTGCAGCTCGGCCCGCAACGGCTCCGCGGTGGCATTGTTGACTTCGAGCATGAAACGCTCGTGCCGACCGGGGCGAATCAGCCCCGCCGGGTCAGAGAAGCGCAGTTGCAGCCGCGGAAGCAGATACACGCGGATGTCGTCGAACCACGCCGTCCCGTACACGTCCCGGCGCAGGATCGGGTCGATCTCATCGGGATCGGGCAGACGCCAGGTGTGGTCCTGGAGAACCCACAGTTGCAGCCGCAGCGCGTACGCGGCGGGAAACTCACCCGGCAACCGGATCTCGAACCGGCGCCACGGCTCGTCTTGCGCCCCAGTCGCCTTGAAACGCCGGCTGACGCGCTGGCTGTGCGGGATCAATTCGCCAAACCGATCGACGAAGTAGGCGCCGACGAACGCGCTCGCGTAGCGCAGGCCCTCGACGCGCACGTAGCCCGTGACCACGTAATCCGCATGCGGCACCACCGTCAGGTCGAGATGCCGGTACTCATAAGCGACGTTGTGAGTCTCGATATCGAGCCGGAACGACGGCGGCGCGTCGTGTCCGATCCGGTCGTCGAACCGCCCCCGCGAAATCAGCGTCGGCAACCCCGGCCCGTCGAGCTGAACCCAATACAGAGGGATATCTTCATAGTTGCCCCGCTTTCGCTCGTCGAAATCGAAATGGGCTACTTCACGGTACAGCTCGGGGTGTGGATCGACGCCCGAAACAGCGCCACCGCCGTTCAGCGCCTCGTACGCGAGCTGGCCCGCCACGGGCACGCCCAGCCCCACCGTGACCGCCAACCCCGCCAGCAGCCGACGCGCGGGCCCGTGGGCCATTTTTATCGGAATACATGAATCCACGACTGCACTCATCCCGTGGTGATTTCATCGGACGTTACCCGACCCGGGATGAGAAGCGTTCGGAAACCCCTCCTCGCCGGGAAGTGCCCGCGCGGCCCGCCGCCGGCCTGGTCATCTCACGGCCGCAGCGGAAACGTCGCCCTCCCCCCCGCCGGGCGCCCGCGGCGCCGGCGCGCGTGCGGTACACTGCACTTGCCTGACCGGTCGCCGTTGCGATAATGCCGCCTGGTCTGGAGCATCCCGCAAACACGAAGGATTGAATCCATGCGCGACGACATCAAGACGATCTTTCCCGAAATCGACCAGATCACCGACGCCGAGCTGCGCGAGAAGGTCATCGACGTCTGGGTCGATTCGCTGACCACGGGGGGCTGGACGGTCGAGCAGCTCAAGGCCATTCCGTTCACGCTGCTGGCCGGCGATATCGACATCCGCTTCCTGGAACACGTGCGCACCTGCTGCCGCATGTGCATCGCGCTCTATGACGTGCTGAAGGACGCCTACGGCGACCGCGTGCCGCTGCACCGCGACCATCTGATCGCCGGAGCGCTGCTGGCCGACGTGGGCAAGCCGATCGAGTACGTCAAAGGCCCTGACGGAACGCCCGCCAAGGGCACGCGCGGCGACATGCTGCGCCATCCCTTCAGCGGCGTCGGCATGTGCTGGAAACACGGCCTGCCGGACGAAGTCATGCACATCGTCGCCACGCACAGCAAGGAGGGTGACCACGTGCAGCGCACGCTCGAGTCGATCATCTTCCACCACGCCGATTTCGTGGACTTCGATATCGCCTGTGCGCTCGGAAAGGGCGTGGGCCGCGGAAAGAAAGGCTGAAGGCGCAGCGCCCGCGTGCGGCGTACGCCGGACCAGCCGGCAACAGCCCAAGGCCGGACGTGCGATTCCCCCCGGTCGCGCGCCCACGGGCAAGCTCGTGCAAGCGTCCGGTTGTGCGTCCACGCCAGCGCACAAAGCGCACCAGCGCCTCCCGAACGCCGAAGACGATCAGCCACCTGTCGCGCGGATGAGCCGCAACTTGCGATAAGGAAATGCGTTACGAAATGGGCGATACTGGACTTGAACCAGTGACCTCTTGCATGTCGAGCAAGCGCTCTAGCCAACTGAGCTAATCGCCCGCGTGGGTGGTGCGTTCACCATCCCCACAGCAAGTTGGTATCATCGCGGCTGGTCGCTGCCTTGTCAAGATCGACCGTCGGCCCCCGGGCCATGCCTTCAGGGCCGTGCTGCCGGGTCCACAGGCGGCCGGCCGCGGAACCACCGGCGCGACGGCCCGCCGCGTGCGCTGCGCTCCCTCCCCTCGGGCGTGACTCCGCGCTCCCATGACCCGACCCGAATTCCCGCAGCGTTCGGCTTCAATCAACCCAAGGTTCAATTATCATCCACGGGCCGCAATCGGCGGTTTCAGGATCAACCGACCCCGGGACGGGACAGCCAACGGAGACCGTTTCATGTCGCAGACACTCATCGAAAAGATCGCCCAGCGCTTCGCCGTCGACCTGCCCGCTGGGGCCGAGGTCCACGCCGGCGACTATCTCACCATCCGCCCTGCCCACGTGATGACCCACGACAACACCGCGGCGGTGATGCCCAAGTTCGAGAAGATGGGCGCCACGCGGATCGCCGATCCGGGTCAGCCGGTCTTCACGCTCGACCACGACATCCAGAACACCAGCGCGGAGAATCTCGCCAAGTACGCCAGAATCGAACAATTCGCCAAAAAGCACGGCGTGACGTTCTACCCCGCCGGCCGCGGCATCGGCCACCAGGTGATGATCGAAGAGGGCCACGTGCTGCCCGGCACGTTCGTCTGCGCGTCGGACTCGCACTCGAACATCTACGGAGCGCTCGGGGCGCTCGGCACGCCGGTGGTGCGGACCGACGCGGCGGCGATCTGGGCCACGGGCCGCACCTGGTGGCAGGTGCCGCCGATCGTGCGCGTCAACCTGCACGGAACACTGCCGGCCGGTGCCAGCGGCAAGGACGTGATCGTGGCCCTGATCGGCGTCTTCAACCACGACGAGGTGCTCAACTGCTGCATCGAGTTCGCCGGCGAGGGCGTGGCGAGCCTCGATATGGA
>CAYRXN010000256.1:0-4926 GCA_964428275.1 uncultured Planctomycetales bacterium
TCGGTCCCTTTGTCCCTTGATCCCCCAACCCCTGTTCCCTCAATCCCTGATCCCTCGGTCCCTTTGTGAATGGCGAATGCCGAATGGCGAATGGCGAATGTCCCTTCGTCGCCTCCGTCCCTCCGTCCCTTCGTCCCTCAGTCCCTTGATCCCTTAATCCCTTAATCCCTGACTCCCTCGTTCCCATGTCCCTTGGCCTTCGCCCCTTCGACCTACTTCCTGGGTGCCGCCGGCGTCTGGGCTTTCTTGATGCGCGAGTAGACGATTTCCATGACCTTGACCGGCTTCTCCGCATCCGGCATCTGGTGGTAAAACGTCATCACGTGCCGGTTCTCATCCACGATCCGAATCGTCTCGATCTGCCTGACCAGTTCCCCGGTGGGCTGGAGCATCTGCGACTTGTAGGTAAAGAGCTTCTTGGCCGGGTCGTAAGTGCCGGTCTGCTGCATGATCCCGGTGCCCATGCTGTCCATCCAGGTCGAGACGAACTGCCTGGTGACGTTGTCGTAGCCGGTGTAGCCCAGCCCCTCGAAGGGCATGTTCATGAAGCTGCCCTTGTAGGTGGTCTTGACGTAGCGGCCGCCCAGTACCCACTCGTTGACGCAAATGCCCTCTCCGGGCTCGCTCTCCTGGCCGGGCGTCATCCAGTGCCGCACGGTGGTCTGCCACTGCCCCACGCAGTAGTTCAGGAGCTGATGGTTCGGCCCCGGCCTGGCGGCCTCCATCCAGGCCTTGGTCTGGGGGTCCATCCCGCGCGGCTTGACCGTCCCCTTCGCGGGTTTTTCCTGCGAAAAGGCCGGCATGGCCACACCCGCCAACGCAACCGCCACCACACACGACATCGCCTGTGTTCTCATCTCGTCTTCTCCCTTTTGATGTGAGCCCGGCCACACCCGCACGGGTTGCGACCGGGTGGCCCGACCCGCCTCGAACAATCGCATGTTAGGCCCTTGTACGTATCGTTGTCAACCGGCAATGCCGTGGCCGTCTGCACAGCATGCGGCCGGGCTCCGGCCAACGCCGCCCAGCGTCTGGCCGTTGGCCATTCGACGCGTGTTGTTCGCCGCGTGCCTGGCGGGCGAGGCGACGACCGTGCGCAATGCGCTAGACACCGCGCGCGATACGGCGTTCGGCACGCCGCTTTCGCGATTCGCACCGCTTCTCCCTTGACGCCTGCCGCCGGTGCGGACTATTTAAAACTCGTCCCCAGATTGCGACCCGGGCGTGCGCCTGCGTCTTCCCCCGGCACTCGCCGAGGGGAAACAGGTTCGCAGCGGCTCGAACCCATGCGCGGGTCTTTCGCGGCCCGGTGCGTGGTTCGGAACGACGCGATTCCTGAACAGCGCAGCGTCACAAGCGATCGCCTCAGGCAAAAAGGTCCGCTCATGCAGTTGACGCTTCTCGACTGGTCTTTCGTCATCGGTTTTTTCATTGTCTCGCTGGTGGTCGGATTGCTCGTCGCCCGCCGGGCCGGCAAGAACACCTCCGAGTTCTTCCTCTCCGGCCGGTCGATGCCCTGGTGGCTGCTCGGTATGTCGATGGTGGCCACCACGTTTTCCACCGACACGCCCAACCTGGTGACCGACTTCGTGCGACAGCGCGGCGTCGCCGGCAACTGGGCCTGGTGGGCCTTTCTGCTGACCGGCATGTTGACCGTGTTCGTCTATGCCCGCCTGTGGCGCCGTTCGGGCATCCTGACCGACATCGAGTTTTACGAGCTGCGTTACTCCGGCAAACCCGCCGCCTTTCTGCGTGGCTTCCGGGCGCTGTACCTCGGCGTGTTCTTCAATATCTGTATCATGGCGGCCGTGTCGCTGGCGGCGATCAAGATCGGCCACGTTCTGCTGGGTTTCTCGCCGCTCAAGACCATTCTCATCGCTTCGACCGTCACGGTGATCTTCAGCGCCGTGGGCGGGTTCCGCGCCGTCGTGCTCACCGACTTCCTGCTTTTCATCATCGCCATGATCGGGGCCTTCGCCGCCGCCGACGTGGCGCTCGGCCTGCCCGAAGTCGGCGGCCTCAAGGGGCTGCTCGCCCACCCCAACCTCCAGGACAAGCTTTCGCTCTTGCCCGCCTTCAGGAACCCCGACGGCTCCAGCAACATGGAAACCGTCGTCGGCATCCTGATCATCCCGCTGGCGGTCCAGTGGTGGAGCGTCTGGTATCCCGGCGCCGAGCCGGGCGGCGGCGGCTACATCGCCCAGCGCATGCTCTCGGCCAAGAACGAAAGCCACGCCGTCGGCGCCACGTTCTTCTTCAACGCCGCCCACTACGCCCTGCGGCCCTGGCCCTGGATCATCGTGGCACTCGCCTCGCTGATCGTGTTCCCCGACCTGTCCGCGCTGGCCGCGCGTTTCCCCGACATGCCCGCCGCCCAGGTCAAGCATGATCTGGCCTACCCCGCGATGCTCACGTTCCTGCCGCACGGGTTGATGGGGCTGGTGGTGGCCTCGCTGATCGCGGCCTACATGTCCACGATCTCGACGCACCTGAACTGGGGATCGAGCTACGTCGTCAACGATTTCTGGGTGCGTTTCGTCAACCCCGACGCGAGCGACCGCGAGCAGGTCTGGGTCGGGCGGGTTTCAACCGTCGGCCTGATGGTCATCGCCGGCGGGATGGCACTGTGGCTGGAGAACGCGCTCCAGGCCTTCAACATCCTGCTCCAGATCGGAGCCGGCACCGGTTTGCTTTTCATCCTGCGTTGGTTCTGGTGGCGGATCAACCCCTACAGCGAACTGGTCGCGATGGGCGCCTCCTTCATCGTGGCGCTCTACATGCAGTTCCAGGCGCCCGACACGCTGGCCGACTGGCAGAAGCTCGTTATCGGCGTCGGCATCACGACCGTCTGCTGGATCATCGCGACGCTGCTTACGCCCTCCGATGCCCCCGAGAAGCTCCGCAGTTTCTACAAGCTCACGCGCCCCGGCGGCCCCGGGTGGCGCCGGATCATCGAGGACGCCCGCCGCGATGGCGAAGACATCACGGGACCGGAACAGGGCAAGTCCAACCTCCCGCGCGGCATCTTGTGCATGGTCGTCGGCTGTCTGGCCGTGTACAGCGCCTTGTTCGGCACCGGCTACTGGCTCTACGGGCAGACCACGCTCGCCGTCGTCTTTACGGTCGTATTCGCCGCCTCGGGGCTTCTGCTCGCTTTTCTGACATCGACCGGCCGTCACGCCGCGGAGGCTGCTTGAGGCACACGGTGCGGCCTTCGGCCGCCGGCAACGGGACGGCGGGGCGAAGGCCAAGGGACATGGGAACGAGGGAGTCAGGGATTAAGGGATCAAGGGATCAAGGGATCAAGGGACTGAGGGACGAAGGGACGGAGGCGACGAAGGGCCATTCGCCATTCGCAATTCGCCATTCGCCATTCACAAAGGGACCGAGGGATCAGGGATTAAGGGATCAAGGGATCAAGGGACTGAGGGGATGAGCAGGCGAGAGGCCATTCGCCATTCGGCATTCGCCCTTCGCAATTCGCCATTCATCAAGGCAGCGCCAGTCATGTGTAGAACACGCCGAGAACCCGCCTTCACGCTGATCGAGCTGCTTGTGGTCGTCGCGATCATTACGCTGCTGATCTCGATCCTGCTGCCGACGCTCCAGCGGGCCAAGGAGCAGAGCCGCGCGGTGGTGTGCCGGTCGAACCTCAAGCAGGTGGCGCTGTCGTTTCTGCTTTACGGGCAGGACTACGGCGCGATCCCCGGCACGTACTGGCAGGGACCGATCGACGCCGACTGGTCGGGCCGCAACAACCGCAAGTACCTCGATCACCCGGACTGGTACGAGCACCCCATTCAAACCTCGCTGCTCTGGCGCTACATCAGCCACGAGGACCGCATCCTGGCCTGCCCCACCGCGCACCGCGAAGCCAACACGCTCTACGACTACACGGTGCCGATCCGCATCCACGGCGCCCGCATCGACCTGCCGTGGAAAATGATGTACCCCCCCGACCCCACGCGTCCCCGCGTAGATCGCCGCTACTTCCGCGGCATCATCCTGCTGGTCGAGGAAGACCGCATCTTCTACAACGAAGCCTACGACGACGGATCGTGGGCGTGGTTCGACCAGTTCTCGCACCGCCACTTCGGCGAGTGCAACCTCGCGTACCTGGATGGTTCGGTGGAGCGTTTCGATGCCCCGCAGGGGATCAACCCCGAGGTCGAGGAACGCGCCGATCTCAAGGTTCGCAACGTCAAGCTGGAGGTAAACGAGAAAATCCTTCCGGTCCACGACGCCAGCCGCGACCGCTTCGGCTGGATCAACACCGTGCACTGATGCGCAACGAAAGGTTTCCCCATGATCCGCAGGTTCTCTTGCACCCTGGTGATGCTCATGTCCTTCGCCGCTGCCACCGCTGACGCCGGCCACGAACCGGCCCTCGTCCCCCGCCCCGCCGAGCTGCGTGCCGCGCCGGGGGCGTTCGCGATCTCCAAGACCACGCACATCGTGGTCGGGACCGACGACGCCGAGGTGCGGGCCATCGCCGACTACCTGGCCGAGCGGCTCGCCGAAGCCACCGGCCTGCGCCTGCCGGTGGTCTCGTCCGCGCAGGGCGTCGCGTATCCGCCGATCACGCTTTCGCTCGACGAGCGCCTCGATCGGGACCTCGGGCCGGAGGGCTACGAGCTGAAGACCTCGGCCACGTGGATCATTCTCCGGGCCGCAAGACCCGCCGGCCTGTTCCACGGCGTCCAGACGCTGCGCCAACTGGTCGATCAGGCGCGGCCTGCGGGCCGGTCCGTCACCGTCCCCGGTCTGCGCATCCGCGACTACCCCCGCTACCGCTGGCGCGGCATGTTGCTCGATTGCGGCCGGCACTTCATGGACAAGGAGTTCGTCAAGCGCTACATCGACCTGCTGGCCTACCACAAGATGAACGTCCTGCACTGGCACCTCACCGAGGACCAGGGCTGGCGG
>CAYRXN010000257.1:0-4701 GCA_964428275.1 uncultured Planctomycetales bacterium
AATGGCGAATGGCGAGTGCCGAATTGTTTTCCGCCGGCGCGTTGGCTTCGTCCCTATGTCTCTTCGTCCCTCAATCCCTTAATCCCTTAATCCCTGTTCCCTCCTCGCCTCCGTCCCTATGTCCCTTCGTCCCTCAGTCCCTCAATCCCTGTTCCCTCCTCGCCTCCGTCCCTGTGTCCCCTCGGGGCCTTCGTGCCTTCCCGAATCGCGGAAGCGGGTTGCCTCGGGCCGGCAGGGGCATTGCGCGGACCGCCGAACGCGAGTTGGCATCGCCGCGCGATGCCGGGTCGGGCCCCACGCGTTGTTCCGTTGTCATGGTGCGTCGTTGTTGCGCGGTTATTCGCACGTCTGGCCGAATACCGACAGCAGGATCGCCAGGTCGCCAAGGTCGATCCGCCGATCGTTGTTCAGGTCGCCGGCGGGGAAGAACGCGGGATCCGCGCCCTCCGTGGCGCCGTAGGCGAGCAGCAGCTCCTGGATGTCGGCCATCGAGATCAGCCCGTCGTCGTTGAAATCGCCGGGGCAGGCCGGCGTGCCGTGGAAGACCAGCCGATAGTCGATCCAGGTGGCCGGATCGGGGGCGGCGCGGTCGGCGATGTGGATCGTCCACAGTCCGGCCGAACCCTCGCCCCAGTGCCGGAACGACGTGAAGATGTAGTCCACGTAGTCGTGCTGACCGTCGCCGAAGCGTGACTTGGCGAACGTCGAGCGCACGCCCGACGGCCCGGTGATCCAGATTTCCAGGTCGCCGATGAAGTTCGACTGCACGTTCAGAATCAGCTCGACGGTTTCGATGCGGATGTTCCGGTCGATCTCGACGGACACATCGACGCCGGCCGCGTCGTTGTCGGGGATCGGCTCGTTTACCGGGACGACGCCGGTATCTACCGCGATTTCGTGCGGGACGTTGACCCAGTCGCGGGCCAGCGCCACGGCGGCGCCCGCGTCGATCGCCCCGAAGCCGTAGTTGGGGTTGAAGGCGTAACCGGCCCCGTTGACAGACCACGCGGCCTGGTTGGGGTCGCAGATGCGGGCCGACTCGATCAGGACGTGTTGCACATCGCGCCAGGTGAGTTCCGGGTTGGCCTGGAGCATCAGGGCGATCACGCCCGCCGCCAGCGGAGATGCCGCGCTCGTGCCGCCGAAACTGGAGGTCCAGCCGCTGTTCGAGGTCGTGGTGCCGATCCCGCGGACGTTTCCGCTCGACTCGGTCACGACCAGCATCGACGAGCCGGACTCGTTGTACGAAGCCCGGCGGTCCTGATCGCCGATCGAGCCCACGGCGATCGTGTACCGGCTGGAGACGAAGGGGTCGTAGTCCACGCGGTCGCCCGTGCCGCCGTTGCCCGCCGCCCAGACGTAGATTTCGCCCAGTCCGCCGCGACCGGTGGCGATGCCCTCCTCGATCGCGGCTCGGATCACGCTGGGCATGGACTCGGCGTGGCCGATGTCGGGCGGTCCCCACGAGTTGGACTTGATGTCGTTCAGGTCGTTGCGGAACGCCAGTGCGTCGGCGGTCTGCTGGTCGGTGCCGAAGATCTGGTCGGACAACCAGGCCCCGTAGGCGACTCCGACGCCCATCAGTTCGTTGTTGGCGACCGCCGCCGCGACGCCCGCGCAGCTCGTGGCGTGCGACGTGATCGAGCCGCCGGCCTGGGAAGCCTGGGGCAGGTAGTTGTCGAACAGGTCGGGGTGGCCGTGCTGCCAGGCGTCCTCGACGATCCCGATCACGACGCCCTGGCCGGTATAGCCCGCGTTCCAGGCCGTGTCGGCGTTCACGTCGAAGAGCGGATCGAGGTCGTTTACGAGGTGCCACTGGTTGGGAAACCTGGGGTCGTTGGGGGGCGAGCGCAACGCCCAGGGCCGGCGGATGTCCACCGCGGCCTCCCGCACGTGCGGATCGGCCCGCAACGCGTCGGCCAGCGCCACTGCCGCCCGCACGCTGGCGGTATCGATCACCCAGTACCCCCTGCCGGCCAGCAGCGGCCGCAAACCGCCGGCGACGTGTTTGCCGCGCAGCGCGGCAATCCGCTCGGGCCGGTCGGTGCGCACGATGACGCGCCGCGTCAGCCGATAGGCAAGGGCCGCGGGTGCGACCGCTTTGGCCTTGCTGGCGGAGTGTGCGCGGACCGGCCGCCCGGTGGCGCTTGCCGCGTCGGGCCTGTCCACCGTGAGCGTCATCAGCCCGGTCGTGGTCGGGACCACCATCGGCTCGCCGCCACCTGCGCGTTGCGCCGGCGGACGCTGACCCGCTGGGGCGCCCGGCGCGACCAGCGTGATGAGCCACAACGCCCCGACAGCGACACCGATAGCCGATTTGCGCGACATGGATTGCCTCACGATCCTCAAACCCCTCCGGGTTCGCCCGGCCCGGACTCAGTGGATGTTAGGAGGTCCGCGGCGCGAACGTCAACGCGGCACCACGACGGTCCGCATATGAGCGGCATCGGCGGTGTGGACAATGACCGATTATCGGGCCATGCCCCAGGCCGCGGGTCTTGAGGGCGTGACGCCTTACTGTCCGGTGCGTTTGGCGCTCTGCGCGGGCGGCGTTGTCCAGTATGCTAAAGCGTTCGGCACGGCGGCGCGGTGGTTCCGCTTCCACTCGGCGCCGCCGACAGGCGAGACGAACACGCAATGGGTACCATCAGCGTACAACACGTGACCAAGCAGTTCGGCGGGCAGGTCGTCCTCGACGACGTCTCGGTCGAGCTCCACAGCGGCGAGACCGTCGGCATCGTCGGTCCGAACGGCGCCGGCAAGACGACGCTGCTGCGCCTGATCGTCGGCCAGATCAGCCCCGATTCGGGAACGGTCACGGTTTCGCGCGGCATGCGCATCGGCTATCTCCCGCAGGAGCCGGAAGTCGGCCTCGACAACATGCTGCACGACGAAGTGCTCGGCGTCTTCGCCGAAGTGCTCGCAATGGAGCACAGACTCCAGCAGCTTTCCGAACAGATGGCCGAACAGCACGACAGCCCCCGACTCGCCGAGCTGATGAAACAGTACGACCAGGTGGACGCCCGCTTTCACGCCGCCGGGGGGTACGCCTACGAACAGCGGCTCGAGGAAATCCTCGGCGGACTGGGGTTCTCGCAGGCCGACCGGTCGCTGCCGATGGCGGCGCTCTCGGGCGGGCAGAAGTGCCGCGCCGCGCTCGCCAAACTGCTGCTCCAGGACACGTCGTACCTGCTGCTCGACGAGCCGACCAACCACCTCGACATCGACGCCGTTCGCTGGCTCGAAAAGTTCCTCGCCGGTCATCACGGCGGCGCGGCGATCATCTCGCACGATCGCTACCTGCTCGACCGGCTGGCCGATCGCATCATCGAGGTCGAACGCGCCGGGCTGCGCTCCTGCCCCGGCAACTATACGAACTACGTCCGCGTGCGCCGGCTGCGCGAAACGACCCAGCAGCGCCAGTACGAAAAAGACAAGGCCCTGCTCGAAAAAGAACAGGAATTCATCGCACGCCACCTCGCCGGGCAGCGCACCCGGGAGGCCCAGGGCCGCCGCAAGCGGCTGCAAAGGCGGATCGAAGCCGGGGAGTTCGTGCTCGAACGTCCCGCGCAGCAGCGCGACCTCAAGATGGATTTCAACGCGCCGGCGCCGCCAGGAGCCGGCGACGCGCGGCAGCGCGCCGGCCACGTCGTCATCGAGCTCGACGGGTTGCGCAAATGCTATGACGACAAGCTGCTGTTTGCCGACTTGTCGTTGCAGCTCGTCGCGGGTCGGCGGCTCGGCATCACCGGCCCCAACGGAACGGGCAAGACGACGCTGCTGCGGATTCTGCTGGGTGAGATCGCCGCCGACGCCGGCCGGGCGGTGCTCGACCCGTACTCGACCGTGGGGTATTACGCGCAGGAAACGCACGACCTGGACGCCGGCGGCACGCCGATCTCCGAGATCCTCGCGGTCCGGCCCGATTTCAGCGAGCTCGCGGCGCGGAACTTCCTCGCACGGTTCCTGTTTGCCGGCGAGGACGTGTTCAAGCCGGTGGGCAAGCTCTCGGGCGGGGAGCAGTCGCGGCTGCGGCTGGCCCGGCTGATGCTTCAAGCGCCCCAGGTGCTCATCCTCGACGAGCCCACCAACCACCTCGACATTCGCGCACGCGAGGCGCTCGAAACGGCGCTGGCGGCGTTTCCCGGCACCATCGTCGCCGTCAGCCACGATCGGTACTTCCTCGACCGGATCGCGCAGCATCTGCTCGTGCTGCGCCCCGGCGGTCATCGGCTCATCGCGGGGAACTACTCGGAATACATTCGACTCACGGAAGAGGAGTCCCGCGCCGCCGAACCGGCCGGCCGGCCCCGGCGGTCCGGCAGGACCAGGCAGTCCGCCGCCAGGGGTAAACCCACGCGGCAGCGCTCGCGCTTCGAACGCATGAGCCTGGAGGAGCTGGAGGCGTTCATCATGGATGCCGAAGCGCGGCTGGCGCAACTCGAACGCGATTTTGCCGATCCGACCATCTATCGCGACGGGACCGCCGTGGCGGACAAGCGGGCGCAGTTCGACGCCATCAAGGCCGATCTGGCCCAGGCGGAATCCACGTGGCTCGAACGCGCCGAAGAAGGATAGCGACGAGGCGGAGGGAACAGGGATCAAGGGATTGAGGGACGAAGGCGAGAAGGGAACAGGGATGAAGGGACTAACCCGGATATTTCATCAGGCTTCGGGTTGTTCTGTTTTTCGGGTCTTTGG
>CAYRXN010000258.1:0-3705 GCA_964428275.1 uncultured Planctomycetales bacterium
CGGCCACCCACGGCGTGCTGCGCGTCGTGATCCGCACCGACGGCGAAATGGTCATGGAGGCCATTCCCTACATCGGCTATCTGCACCGCTGCGCCGAGAAGATCGGCGAGAACCTTCAGCCCTACCAGTTCATCCCGAAGACCGACCGGATGGACTATCTCGCCGCGATGAACAACAACCAGGCGTTCGCCATCGCGATCGAGCAGCTCGCGGGGATCGAGGTGCCCGAGCGCGGCCGGTACATCCGCGTCATCGCCGCGGAGCTGAACCGGATCGCGTCGCACCTGGTCAGTTTCGGCACCTACGGGCTGGACATGGGGGCGTTCACGCCGTTTCTCTACTCGTTCCGCGAGCGCGAGTACATTCTCGATCTGCTCGAAGCGATGTGCGGCGCCCGGCTGACGTACTCGTACATCTACCCCGGCGGGCCCAACCACGACCTGCCGGAGGGCTTTGCGGAGAAATGCCGCGAGTTTCTCGACTACTTCGAGCCCAAGGTCGATGAGTACAACGACCTGCTGAGCTTCAACCACATCTTCGTCAAGCGCACGGCCGGCGTCGGCGTGATCTCGGCCGAGCGGGCCCTCGCCTACGGCCTGAGCGGCCCGGTGCTGCGAGCCTGCGGCGTCAGGTGGGATCTGCGGCGTGCGCGGCCCTATGAGATCTACGACCGGTTCGATTTCGAGATTCCGGTGGGGCTCGAAGGCGGCTCGGACGGCATCCCGGACGGGATCGTGCCCGGCGATTCGTGGAACCGCTACTTCGTGCGAATGCTCGAGATGAAGCAGTCGGCGCGGATCATCCGCCAGGCGCTCGACCAGATGCCTGGTGACGGTCCGATCGCGGCCCGGAACGCCAAGAACGCCAAGCTGCCCAAGGGCAGCGTCTATTTCGAGGGTGAGAACCCCCGCGGCCAGCTCGGCTTCTACGTCGAGGGCGACGGTTCGAAAATCCCCTACCGCGTCAAGGCCCGCGGACCGAGCTTCTGCAACCTGTCGATTCTCACCGAGGTCTGCCGCAACCTGCTCATCGCCGACATGCCCGCGGTCATCGGCAGCATCGACGTGGTGATGGGCGAGGTCGATCGCTGAGAACGTGAAGCAATCCGCCGACCGGGTCTGGCTGGAGCGGCTCAACCGGCGCATCGTGCGCTGTCGCCGATGCCCGCGGCTGCGCGAATACTGCTCGGAAATCGCGCGGACGAAGCGCGCCGCCTACCGCACCGAGGTCTATTGGGGCCGGCCGGTACCGGACTTCGGCGACCCGCGTGCGCACCTGCTGATCGTCGGACTCGCCCCGGGGGCGCACGGGGCCAATCGCACCGGACGCATGTTCACCGGCGATCGTTCCGGCGACTGGCTTTTTCGAGCGCTGCACAAGGCCGGTTTCGCTTCGCAACCCGAGTCGCGCAGCCGCTCTGACGGCATGACGCTGCGAAACTGTCTGATCACGGCCGTTTGCCACTGCGCCCCGCCGGCCAACAGGCCAACCGCCGACGAGCTGCGCCGTTGTGCCGGCTTTCTGGACGAGTCGCTTCGGCACACGCCGTGGCGGGTTCTGGTGGCGCTGGGCGGTCTGGCGTTCAGGCACGCCGCCCGAACGCTCGACCTGCGACCGCCTCGCTTCGCCCACGGTTGCGAAGTGGCCCTGCCAAACGGACGCATGCTGCTGGCGTCGTACCACCCGAGCCAGCAGAATACGTTCACGGGGCGACTGACCGAGCCGATGTTCGATGCGGTTTTCGCCCGGGCCCGTGCGCTTCTGGAACCGCGGGGCGCCTAGCCAACAGCGAGTTCTCATGGATGCGGCCGTCACTACCGTGGGGTTGGGAGCGCTTTGTGCCACCGCCGGCGGCGTCGGCCTGGTGCATACGCTGCTCGGCCCGGACCACTACATTCCGTTTATCGCCATGGCGCGCGCCGGCAAGTGGTCGCTGGCTCGCACGATGCTGGTCACGTTCCTGTGCGGCCTCGGCCACGTCGGCAGTTCCGTCGTGCTGGGCCTGGTCGGCATCGCCGTGGGCGCCGCGGTGTTCAAGCTGGAAGCGATCGAGGCGGTTCGCGGCGATCTGGCCGGCTGGCTGCTGCTGGCGTTCGGGTTGGCGTACTTCGCCTGGGGAGTTCGCCAGGCGATCCGCAACCGCCCGCACACCCATCTGCACGCCCACGCCGACGGCACTGTCCATGCGCATCCGCATGCCCACCGCGGCGCGCACGTCCACGTTCACCCCCCCGCCGCAGCCGAAGCGCCCGCGGCCGGCTCCCCCGACGCCCCAGACGCGGTTCGTCTCACCCCCTGGATCCTTTTCACCGTGTTCGTTTTCGGCCCGTGCGAGCCGCTGATTCCGCTGGTCATGGTCCCCGCCGCCCGGCACAGCTCCTGGGGCGTCGCGTGGGTCACACTCGTATTCGGCATCGTGACCATCGGCACGATGATGACGGTGGTCGCAATCGCATGGGCCGGCGCGGAGCGGCTGCGCCTGGGACGGTTCGAGCGCTACAGTCACGCGCTGGCCGGCGGGCTGCTGACAGCCTGCGGCGCCGCGGTGCTGCTGGGCCTCTGACCTGGCCGCTACGAGACGGCCGGCTGGTCGGCCAATTCGTAGCGCAGGGCCCCGCCGACGATCGTGCGTTCGGCCCGCCCGCGCAGGGTCCAGCCGTCAAACGGCGTATTCTGGCTGCGCGAGCGCAACCGCGCCGCGTCCACGGTCCACTCGGCCCGCGGGTCGATGATCGTGACATCGGCCGGGCGGCCGACGCGCAGCGTCCCCCCCGCGATGCCCAGCAACTCGGCCGGCCGCGTGGACATGGCCCGGATCAGCTCGGGCCAGTCGATGAGCCCCGGCTCGATCAGCGCTTTGACAAACAGGCCCAGCGCGGTTTCCAACCCGACGATCCCGAACGGCGCATCGAGGAAACCGAGTTCTTTTTCCGAATGCGTGTGCGGAGCGTGGTCGGTGACGAGGCAGTCGATCGTACCGTCGGCGACGCCGGCACGGCAGGCGTCCACGTCGGCCTGGGTGCGCAACGGCGGGCTGATCTTGTAGTTCGTATCGTAGGTCGCGCAGCATTCCTCGGTCAGCAGCAGGTGGTGCGGGCAGACCTCGGCCGTCACCGCCGCACCTTCCGCCTTGGCCCGGCGAACCAGCTCGACGGTCTGGGCACTGCTGACGTGAGCGACGTGATAGCGCACGCCGGCGGCGCGGGCCAGCGTGATGTCGCGCTGGGCCATCACGACCTCGGCGATCGCGGGCATCCCGGGCAACCCGAGCCGGGTCGCGGTCACGCCCGCGTTCATCACGCCGCCCGAGAGACTCGGCTCTTCGCAGTGCTGGATGAACAAGCAGCCGAACTGGCCGACGTAGCGCATCGCGCGCAGGCAGACCCCGGCGTCGGCGATGCCCGTCCCGTCGTCGCTGAAGGCCACCGCCCCGGCCCGCACCATCAGCCCGATCTCGGCCAGTTCACGGCCGGCCCGGTCCTTCGTGATCGCGCCGATCGGGTATACGCGGCAGTGGGCCACGCGTTCGGCCTGACGCAGCACGAACTCGATCTGGGCGTCGCTGTGCAGGGGCGGTTCGGTGTTCGGCATGCAGGCAACCGCGGTAAACCCGCCGGCGACCGCCGCGGCCGTCCCGGACTCGATCGTCTCCTTGTCCTCGAAGCCCGGTTCGCGCAGGTGCACGTGCATGTCGATCAGCCCGGG
>CAYRXN010000259.1:0-6380 GCA_964428275.1 uncultured Planctomycetales bacterium
GGCCATCACGCAGGCGCCCGTGGTTCCGATCTACGACGAAGATCCCAACGACGCCCCGACCGGGGCGATTTGGTTCAACGCGTTTGACGGCAAACTCAAGCTGCGCGGTGCCGACGAGACCTACTCGGTCCAGATGCTCCGCGACAGCCACCGGGCGCTCGTCACGACGCACTTTCGCATCGGGGAGTACCTCAGCTTCGTGCTGATCTTCACGATCGCGTTCGGCATCGCGTTTCAGATGCCGCTGGTCGTCGTGTTCCTCGTGCGCAGCGGGCTGATTTCCCTGCAAACGCTGCGGCAGTACCGCAAGGTGGTGATTCTGGTGATCGTCGTGGTCGCCGGGATGATCGCGCCGCCGGACCTGCTGAGCCACTTGCTGCTGTCGGTGCCGATGTACCTGCTGTTCGAGATCGGCGTGTTCTTCGCGGCCCGCGGCCAGCGCAACGGCGCCAACCACGAGCAGGCACCGCCAACGCCCGAGCACTGAGCGCGGCGGGGCAGGGTGCCGGGGCTGTCGCGGCGGGGGTAAACGCCGCCTGCCTCAGAAGCTCGCGCCGGCGGTGGTCAGCAGGTCGCCGATACGCGGGACGATGAGATCGGGCCGCTCGGGTTCGGGGATGCGCTCGATGATCTTGGGATCACGGTATTTGCCCGAGAGCACGAAGACCGCACTCAGGCCGAGGCGCTTGGCGCCGGCCAGGTCGGAAAACGGGTCGTCGGAGACGATGACGGCCTGCCCGGCGGGCAGCCCCAGGTCGTCGAGCACCTGCCGGTAGTAGTCCGGGCTGGGCTTGCCCATGACGGCCGGCTCGACCTGCGTGGCGTACTCGATCGCCGCCGCGATCGCGCCCACGCTGGGCGAGGCCCGGCCGGCATGGTCGGGGAAGAGCCGGTTGCGGTGCAGGGCGACGAAGGCGGCCCGTCGATCCACAATCGCTTCGCACGCCAGACGCAGCTTCTCGAACGTCAGGCCGGTATCCAGCCCGACGACCACCGCGTCCACGTCGGCGGCCTCGGTCACCTCCAGCCCCGCCCCGGCGAAGATCGCCTTGAGCCCCTCCGTACCCAGCACCAGGCAGCGGCGGGCACCGAGCCGGGCCAGATGTTGCACGGCGGCGGCGGTGCAGGTGTGCAGCTCGTCGAGGTCGAAGTCGAAGCCGGCCCGGCGAAGCTTGGCGATGATCGCCGGCCGATCGTCGGTCGTGTTGTTCGTGATGAGCCGCAGGGGGCAGCCGGCGGCCCGGGCGGCGGAGATGAAATCGACCGCGGTATCCACCGCCTGGTAGCGCTTGTCCGCCACCAGGACCCCTTCGACATCGAGCAGCAGCCCGCGAATTTTCATGGCCCAGCTCCGGCGAATACGGAACGACCACAAGCCCGCGCCCCCAGCGGCCTTGGTGCCCCGCTACCTCGTTGCCTGGTTGCTGCCGTGCCGCACCGGCCTAACGCTCGTCCAGCAGCGCCACGGACTTCTTGGGGTTCAGCAGCAGGTACGAGAACTTGCCGTCGTGCCGGTCGGCGCCGCGCTTGATGTAGTCGATGACTTCCGTCGGCTTGAGCGTCGGCTTGAGCGCGAAGAGCTTGGCGGCGAGGTTGGCGACGTTCGGCGAGGCCATCGACGTGCCCGACATCTTCATCCGCTTGCCGCCGGGGACATAGCTCTCGACCTCGAAGCCGTTGGCGTAGACGACCACGTTCTTGCCCGAGCTGGTGAACGAGGTCGGCTCGCCGGCCTGATCCACCGCGCCGACGATCAGCAGGTTGGGCAGCTCGATCGACGACGGAATCACCTCGTCGAAGGCCACATCGTTGTCCGAGTTGCCCGCGGCGGAGACGTAGAGGATCTCCGGCGTTCGCTTGATCGCGTCGTGCAGCCCCTCGCGCAGGATCGCGAGGATGCGGCCGGCGAGCTTGCCGCGTTCTTCGGCGGACTCGCCGATGCCGTTGGCTTCCAGGCCCGACTCGATTTCCTTGAGCGACCAGCCCCAGCTCATGTTGACCACCCGCACGCCGGCTTTCTTGAAGTAGTCGGTCGTGTAGAGGTACGAGCGGGCGTGTTTGCGGGCCAGCTCGATCGTGACCGGCTTGGGCACCATGTGATAGTCGAACGTGATCCGCGAGACGACGATGCGCCCGAACGGGTTGCCCGCCAGCGCGATGCCGGCGACGTGCGTACCGTGGGCGTAGTTGCCGCAGAAACCGATGTCCTCGATGAACTGCTTGACCTGCTCGGGCTTCAGTCCGGCGATGTGGCGCTTGACCGCCGACGCGTCGGTGCTCTGTACGGCGGCCTGGATGTCCACGAATCCCTTGAGGTACTTCATCGTCGCGGCCAGCCGCCCGTCGATCTCCACGGGCGCGAGCAGCTCGGGGACGGGGTCGGCGTCGAGGTTGAAGGCGATGCCGTGCACGTCGTCGATGAAGTCGTTGCCGTCGTCATCCTTGCCGTTGACGGTTTCGTGTTCGTTGGTCCAGAGCTGGTTCGGGAACACGGAAACGTCCACGCCGGAGTCCCAGATGCCGATGGCCACCGGCTGGGCGTGCCGGTCTTCGGCGAGCACGACCGAACGCGCCGGCCAGATGTTCTTCTTGGCGACCTGGTGCGCGTCGATCACCTGCTGGTAGACGCGCACGATGTCGTCTTTGACCGGCAGTTGCCACCGCAGCGCGTACTTGAGCCCGACGATGCTCTGGGCGAGGTCGGCGCTGACCTCACCCTGCTTGGCGACGATCGGGTCGAGCCGGCTCTTGACGATCCCCATGACCAGGTTCTTCGAGAAGATCTCCGCGCGGCCCTTGGCCTGCTTGATGTCATCCTGCACGATGTCCCACGGCAGCTTGCTCGCCGCCTCGGCCAGATGGCGGGCGAAGGCCTGGCGAAACTCGGGAGCGTCTACGCCGGCGCCGGTCTCCGTGTGGGCCGCGATCAGCGCGCGGCTGGAGAGTCCGGTCATGAGCTTGGATGCTTCCTTGTCTTCCAGCGCGCGGACCTGCTCGATGCGCTTGAGGGCCGACTCGTACCGCCCGTCGAGCATGTCGAGCAGCAGCAGCGTCTTGTAAAAGCCCTGGAGCGTCGCCGCGTCGTCGATTTCGTAGCGGTCGAGATCGGTCAGGATATCGCGCCGCACGGCCGCCGCGAACCTGGCGAACCGCTCGTCCGACTGGAGCAACTCGCTGACGCTGCCGTCGATCTTGTACGTGTGGCGTGGCAGATCGCCCAGCGAGGCGATCCGGATCTTCTTCTGCGGCTTGGTGCCGGGTTGCGCCAGCGCCGGCGGCGTCACGACCGCCGCGACGAACAGAGCCCCGATTGCCAAGCCAATCCGCCAGTTGGTGCGTTTCATGTGTCTTCTCCCGCGATGGCCCCAGTTGTTCGTATTCTTACCCCGGCCGGGCGGTAGCGGCCACCACCTGCAACCCGCGGAGCACGAACGGCTCGCGCGTGTGCAAGTCGGGCGACGTGACAAGCCGCGCGCGGTGCCGATGTCGGTCCCGCAGCTCCGCGCGGGCTTGCACCCCGCGGCTGGTGCGCTTGGCTTTGCTACCGTGTTCCCCTGCCGTCTTCGTATCCTTTCGTCCCTCGGGTGGTTCGCGTAGTTGCGTTCGTCGTTGCTTCTACTCGCCCGCCTTGGCCGGTGTTTTCTTCTCGCTGTCGGGAGTCTTGGTCTGCGGGGCCGGAGCTTTTCCGGGGACCGCGATGATCTCGTACGTGCGGGCGGGGGTGTAGTATTTTGCGAACGCCGTGCGGATGTCGTCGGCGGTCAGCTTTTCGTACATTTCGCGTGTCAGGCGC
Organism: uncultured Planctomycetales bacterium; assembly: GCA_964428275.1. Lineage (GTDB taxonomy): Bacteria > Planctomycetota > Phycisphaerae > UBA1845 > Fen-1342 > JALSRY01. The sequence goes on from CAYRXN010000259.1 coordinate 3,794, forward strand.
ACTTCGTCCATGTTCACGTGGTGCAGGTTTGCGTGGGCCAGCACGCCGATCCAGTATTTCGGCTCCTTGACCTGCGTGTCGTAGTGCGTGAGCACCTGTTTCCTCGCGTTGGCGAGTTCCTGCTCGCTCGGGCCGCTTTGGGCGAAGTCGGAGAAGATCTTGCGGATCTCCTCGATCACGCGGGCCGGCGTGTTGGGGGCGCACGGAGCGCCGGTCAGGAACATGCCGGCGTCGCGATAGACCTCCGCGGGGGCATTCTGGACGCCGATCGAATAGACCAGCGCCAGCTCCTCGCGGATTCGCTTGATGAGGCGGCTGTCGAGCGTCTTCGACGCCAACTCGAGCGCCCGGACATCGAAGTAGTCGTCGGCCTGCGCGCTGACGAAACCGTAGAGCACCATCGCCTGGGGCGTGATCGTCTCCACGCGAACCTGATCGACCAGCGGACCGGTCTTGCGCTGGAGCACGCGCAGCGGGTCGAGGTAGTTCGCCGAGCGCGGCCGCTTGGGCAGCGCGCCGATGTACTTCTCGATCAGGGGCATCACGTCGGCCTGTTTCATCCGGCCCACCACGGCCACCTCGATCGGGGCCTGTTGGGCGAGCCGCTCGATCCACGCTTGCGCCGCGGTCAGCGACTGCGACTCGATCCGCCGGGCGTCCTTGAGCGTCAGCCGGGGGTCGTTGTTGCTGACCAACTCGCGCAGCCGGCGGATCGCGGCGAACTGCGGAAACTTCTCGTACGTCTTGAGCCGCTGGAGCGCGCTCTGTTTCCAGTTGTCGAACGCGGCCTGTTCGATCTTGCCGTCGGTCAGCAGGGCGTAGACCAGCTCCAGGCCGGCCGCGAGATCTTCCGGCGAACCGACCACGTGAATCGTGAGGGCGTCGCCCCCCATGTCGGCCTGGACCCGGATATTGCGTCCGGTCATCAGGTCGGTGATTTCGCTCGACGAGAGCCGGCCTGTCGCGGGCTGGTCGAACAGCAGCGCGGCGACCTCGGTGATCCCGGCGTTGTCGGCGGTTTCCTCGATCCGCCCGCCGGCCAGCGCGATCGTGACGTGGATGTAGTCTTCCTTGTAATCCATGTAGCGCTGGTGCACGGCGACGCCGTTTTCGAGCCAGAAATGGTGGATGTCGAGCTTCTCGTCGGTGGTTGCTTCGACCACCTTGCCCGGCTGGGGTTCCTTTTCGAGCAGCCTGGCCAGCGCGCCCTGCTGCTCGGGTGGCGTGACTTTCCGGGCCAGCGCCGCCCGGGCGGCCGCGAGCACCTGCTCCTCGTCGGGAACGCTCACGCCCTTCTTCTCCGGCATCGTGAGCACGAACGCGAACGTTCCGGGCTCGAAGTTCTTCGCAAACGACGCGCTCACTTCGGCGAGGTCGATGGACGGCAGGAGGCGCTTGAGCAGGTCGAGTTCCTGTTGGGCCGACATCAGCGGTTCGCCCTCGTTGACCGAGCCGTTCATGTCGAACAGGATGCCGCGGGCGTTGCGGGTGGATTCGGCCTTGACCTGGTGTTTCGCGGTGGCGAGCAGGTCGCGTTTGGCCAGATCGAATTCGCGCGGGGTAAAGCCATACTGCCGCGCCCGGCTCACCTCGGTGACGAGGTCGCTGAGCATCTGTTCCCACTTCTCCGGCTCGCCGTCGGCCTGCGCGACCACGAGCACGGCGTCGTGGAAGAAGTTGTGCGTGCCGGCGCCGGCGTTGAGGTAGCTGGCGGTGCCCTTCTTGACGCGCTCGTCATAGCGCCGGCCGATGATCCAGCCGGCGATCTGCTCGACCAGGTCGCGCCGGGCCTGGCCGACGGTGGTGGACGGCGGGCGGCCGGGCCGCAGGTTGTACATGGCGACCTCGCACTGGGCGTACTCGGGATCGGTCACGACGATCGCCCGCTGGCGGGTGAAGCGCTTGAACTCGGGGCCGTGCGCGGGGCGGGCGGCGGCGGTCGCCTGGTACTTGCCGAACCATTTCTCGATCAGCGGTACGATCGGCTGGGGGTCGGCGTCGCCGACGAGCATCACCGTGACGCGCTCCGGGCGATACCAGGTGCGATAGTAGTCCACGAACTCGGAGCGCGGCGCCTTTTCGATGACCTCTTCGAGCCCGATGGGCAGCCGTTTGGCGAAGCGTGAGCCCTCGAACAGCTGCGGCCAGAGCTTGTCGCGGATACGCTGCTGGGCGTTGAGGCCGGCGCGTTTCTCCGACAAGATGACGCCCCGCTCCTTGTCGATTTCCTCCTTGCTCAGCAGCAGCCGAAAGGCCTGGTCGCTGAGCACCATGAGGGCCTTGTCGAGCTGTTCGGGTTTGGTGTCGGGCAGGAAGATCATGTAGGCGGTCTGGTCGAAGCTGGTGAAGGCGTTGATATCGCCGCCGAACTCCATCCCGATGCTCTCGAAGTAGGGGATCAACGATCCCGGCGGGAAGTTCTCCGAACCGTTGAACGCCATGTGTTCGAGGAAGTGGGCCAGGCCGCGCTGGGACTCCTTCTCGTTGAGCGAGCCGCTGGCGACGTGCATCATCAGGGCCATCTTGCCCGGCGGGACGGCGTGCCTGCGGTACATCCAGGTCACGCCGTTGTCGAGTTTGCCCGTCA
>CAYRXN010000260.1:0-5037 GCA_964428275.1 uncultured Planctomycetales bacterium
GACGATGTGCCAGTGGATGTGATCGGGCAGACCGGCCCCGGCGCAGCGTCCCAGGTTCATGCCGATGTTGTAACCGTGGGCGCAGACGACTTTCTGAAGTACACGTTTGGCGTCGCGCAACCAGAGCGTCATCTCGATCAGCACGTCGTCGGGCAGTGCTTCGGGATCGCCGCGGTGTGCGGTCGGCGCGACGAGCAGGTGGCCGTTGGTGTAGGGAAAGCGGTTGAGCATGACGAGCACGTTCCCGGATCGCCAGAGCACGTGATTCTTGCGGTCGTCGGCGGGGTTATCACGATAGCGACAGAGGAAGCACCCGCCGGCGTCGTCGCCGTCGCGATCGCCGAGCTGCTCGATGTACTCCATGCGCCAGGGAGCCCAGACGTTCTTGTTGGTTTCAGCCATGTTCTGCCTCGATGAGGTCGCGCGGGACGCCGCCACCGGACGCCGCACTCAGCGACCGCCGGGGTTGGATGACGAGCTGATCTTGTCGAGCCGCGGCAGGACCCGGATGGTGCGCGACGCGCGATACTCCTGGCCGGAAGCGGTCACGACCACGACGCCCAGGGCGTGTTCGCCGGGCCTGACCAGCGTCTTCTGCCCGCTGATGCCGCGTCCGATCGGCACGCCGTCGAGCGTCCAGCGGAAATCCGCGGTGCGTCGCCACGCGGGCGGACATTCCGCCGAAAAGCCGAGGTGCAGGGGCTCGATCCCGATGGCGGACGACACGTGTACCTTCAACAGGTTGCGCGGTACGCGCTGCGATGGCGCGGGCTCGACGGTGCGCGGCGGTGTACCCGCCGGTGTGCCAGTGCCCACGGGGGGCGGGGCGGGGCGGGGCGTTCCGCCGAGCGGAACAACCGGGGCCGGGCGGCGGGCGGCGGGCTGGTGGCCCGTGGCCGACGCGACCGCGGGCCGCGGTGGCGTGATGAACTCGGCCAGGTTGCCCGAGAGAAAAGCGATACCCGCTTCGTTACCTTCGATCGCCTGCCGTTTGGCCAGCACCGCCGGCTGCGTGTGGGGCTGCACGTGGGCCACGCGGCCGAAGAAGTCCGCCGCCAGGTCGGGCGTACGCTCATGCCCCAGGTTCTTGATGTGGATCCAGAAAACGTTCTTGTAGCCGTGGGTTTCGTACCACTCGATCGCTTCGCGGGACTCGCGCTTGCAGATGCCGAAGTCGTTCTGCGTGTTGATGATCAGGATCGGTGTGTAACGGGACCTGCGCACGAGGTCGGGATCGAGCACACTGGCCGAGAAATTCGACTGGCGGACGGCCAGTGCGCTGAACCGTTCCGGGTAGTGGTTGAGCATGTAGTGGGCCATGTAGCCGCCGGAAGACCAGCTCGTGGAGAGGACGGCACGCGGATCAGCCCGGGTGGTCTGGAATACATGGTTGAGGATGGCGAGCGTCGCCTCGACGTCCGACTGGAACTCACCGCTGACCGTGCGCAGGGGGAACTGTCCGAGGACGCGGAAGGTGCGCAGCACGGGGGCAACCACGATGTAACCGTAGCGGTCGGCTTCCTGTTCCCACTCGAGTGCCTGGGCACGCGCTGAATCGAACGGCTTCATGCCGTGAAACGTGACCACGACCGGGTGACGCTGCGAGGCATATTCGGGTTGCCGGGCGTAGTCCTTCGGAAGATAGAGCCAGTAGTCCCGGCTGGTCGTGGGCTCACGCAGGTGGCGCAGCTCACCCAATCCACGGGGTTGGGGAACCGCGCAACCGGCGCAGGCCGCCAGGGCCAGCGCCGCCAGCGCCGCCAGACGCGGCAGGGGGCCACGGAAAGTCCGTCGGGAGGGCCTGCGAAAGGCGAGATTGTCGGGGATCAAGTCTGCGTATCCTTCATGCGAACATCGGTGCCCGGAGGGTACCATACCGCGTCCTGCTATCGATACCGGGAATAAGGAGGTCTCTCGCGGATTACGATGACTGCCGGGTTGCAGCGCTCCGGTCGGGAATTATGGCAAGCACGTCCTACCAGCCCGCTTATAGGGATATTCTAGCGGCGTGGGCCGCGTTTCCAAGTACGGATCCGCTACTTCGGATGAGCCACGTTCGCCCGCGTATTATCGGCGCTCGGGTTCGGGACCGAGTCGCCCCGCGCACGCGTGTCTCGGGTCGCCGATCCGGCAAGGTCGTGGTGGCCTACGGGTCCGACAGATGCGCTTCAAAAAACGCCGTGGCACGCTCGGCCAGCCGATCCGCGGCGTACGGGGTCGCCGCGTCGAAAAAGCCGTTGATCAGCGACCGCTCGGCGATCTGCACGCAGGTTGCATCCAGGAGCGGCAGCGTGAGCGCCACGAGCATCAACTGTCGCAGGATCGTTCGTTTCTTCACGCGCATCTGCCACCTCTGCGGGGAGATCGTGCGGCTGCTCGCCGATTTCGCCCTCTATCATCCGGTTCAGGGGGGATTGGTCAAGTGAAGTTCTCGAACGGGCCCGCCGGGGGGCAGTGCGCCGGCGGAATGCCTGGGCGTGCCGGCGATCCACCGACGGCAACATCGGGCGCGTTCGTGCGGCGGGACCATCTGCGGTTTCGCCGCGGGTCGGCGCGCGGTATTCTTCGGGTGGTTCTCAGCGGAGCTTCCAGCGCTTCGGTCAACCCGGAGCGCTTCGGTCAACTCGGGAGGATACTCGGCATGATCGACCAGCACGTGTCCCGGCGTGGTTTTCTCAGGACGGCCGTCGGCGTCGCCGCCGCGGGCGCCGCACCATACATCGTGCCCGCAAGCGCACTGGGGCGCGACGGCCAGGCCCCTCCCAGCGAGCGGCTGACGCTCGGCCTGATCGGCGTCGGCAACCAGGGTACGAACCACCTGAACCATTTCCTCGGGCGCGACGACGCCCGGATCCTCGCGATTTGCGACGTGGACGCGAAAAAACGCGACGCCGCGTGCAGGAAGGTGGACGAGAAGTACGGCGTCGCCAAGGGCAAACCCCAGCAGGGTTGCACCGGCTACAACGAGTTCGAAAAGCTGCTGGCCCGCAGCGACATCGACGCGGTCGTGATCGCCGTCCCGGATCACTGGCACGCGATCGTCGCCATCGCGGCGTGCCGGGCGGGCAAGGACGTGTACTGCGAAAAGCCGCTGTCGCTGACGATTCGCGAGGCCGAGGAGATGGTGCGGGCCGCCCGGCGGCATGGCACCGTCTTCCAGACCGGCAGCCAGCAGCGGTCGGCGGGAAACTTCCGCTTCGCCTGCGAAATGGTCCGCAGCGGCCGCATCGGCAAGCTCGAGCGGGTCGTCGTCAACATCGGCGATCCGTCAACGGAGAAGTGCTTTCCCGCCGAGCCGGTCCGCGAAGGGCTCGATTGGGATCGCTGGCTCGGCCCGGCACCGTGGGCGCCGTACAACGCCGAGCGTTGCAGCGGCAACTACGGCGGAGGCTGGCGGCGGGTCCGCGACTACTCCGGCGGCATGACGACCGATTGGGGAGCCCACCACTACGACATCGCCCAGTGGGGAATGGGAATGGACGGCAACGGCCCGGTCGAAATCATCCCGCCGGTCGAGCAGTACGCCAAGGGGATCAGGTTCATCTACGCCAACGGCGTCGTCATGGAACGCGGCGAGTGCAACGGCGTGTTGTTCATCGGCAGCGACGGAAAGGTCGAGGTCAACCGCGGTCACCTGCGCACCTGGCCCGAAGAACTCAAGGACGAACCGACCCGCCCCGACGAGGTCCATCTCTACCGCAGCCCCGGCCACCACACCGACTGGATGCGGTGCGTGCGCTCGCGCCGCCGGCCGATCTGCGACATCGCGATCGGGGCCAGCTCGGTCACCGTGTGCCACCTGTCCAACATCGCCTACTGGCTCAACCGGCCGATCAAGTGGGACCCCGCCCGGCGCGAGATCATCGGCGACGAGGAAGCCTCGCGCTGGCTCGACCGTCCGAAACGGGCGCCGTGGCGGCTGTATCTCTGAGACGATCCCGGCCGCCGCCCGGCCGACGGCCGCGGCGGTCGCACAAGCAGATTGTGGGGCAAACGATGCGAAACTCGGGAAAAACACGTTGGCTGTTCGTGGCGCTCGGCCTGGGGGTGATCGCCGCGGCGGCATCGGCACAGGATGACAACAAGCGCGGACCGCTGCCGCCGCCGGGCGAGGTGGCGATCCCCGGCGAGGAGCCGGCCACCGTCGCAGAGCGGATCGACGCGCTGTTGCCGCAGTTGGCTTCCGAAGACCCGCCGACACGCCAGCGGGCGCGGCAGGCCTTCGAAAACCTCTGTCATCAGGCCGCGCGGCCGGACGCCCAAGCCGAGCGCGTCGCGCTGTGCAAGCTGATCGTGGCGCGGCTGGGCGAGGACACGCCGCCGGCCGCCCGGTTGTGGATGCTGCGCCAATTGGCGAACATCGGCGGCGCGGAGGTCGTGCCGACACTGGCCCGGCTGCTGGTGAATCCCGACGCGCGCATCCGCGAGCACGCCCGGCGGGCGCTTGAGCACAACCCCTCGGCACAGGCCGCGGCAGCGCTGCGCGGCACGCTCGCGGCGGCCAGCGATCCCGGCTGGCGGGTGGCGCTGATCAACGCGCTCGCCGCCCGGCGCGACAACGCGGATGTCACGACGTTTGCGGCCCTGCTCGACGATTCGCACCCGGGTGTCGCCGCGGCCGCACTGGCTGCGCTCGCACGGCTCGACAGCGCCTCGGCTGCGGCGGCGCTGCGCAAGGTGTGGCAGGCGAGCAAGGGAGCCCGGCGCGACGCCGCCACGGAGGGGTTGTTGCGGATCGCCAATCGGTGGGTGGCTCGCGGGGCGCACGCCGAGCAAGCCGAGCGCGTCTTCGCCGACCTCTATCGTTCCGATGTCTCGGACTCGTTGCGGATGGGGGCGCTGCGCGGCCTGTGCGCCACGCGCGGCGAAAAATCGCTGCCGGTGCTCTTCGACCTGATCCGTGGCGACCAACCCCGTTGGGCGGGTCTGGCCGCCGAACTGCTGGTGACGATCCCGGGCGGCGCTCACACCAGCTTGGTCATCAAGCATGCCTGCGACGCCACGCCCGGGCATCCGCGGGCCCAGGCGTTGCTGCTG
>CAYRXN010000261.1:0-8622 GCA_964428275.1 uncultured Planctomycetales bacterium
GCCGCGGCGCAGGCGGTCATCGAGCAGGAGCGTCAAAGCAAGCCGGCTCGCCGCACCGGCGCCAAGGCGACCCGCAAGCCGAAAGCGAAGGTCGCGCGCAAGACCACGCGCAAAGCCGCCAGAACCGCAACCCCGACGCGCAAGACGGCGGCCAGGAAGACCACCAGGAAGAAGGTCGCCCGCAAGGCCGCGCGCAAATCGGCAGCGCGAACGCGCGGCGGCGGGACCAGGAAGACACGCCGATAGCAGAGACCGACAGCGGGCAGCGATCGGCCGGTCGGCCGCACGCCATCAGCCATGCGGTCATGAGTGCGGGGGCGTCGCCAGCGGGAACGGCGACGCCCCCGCTCGTTCGTTTCCGGCCGCGTCCGTGAGGAACCTGCCCGCGTCGGCGGCGCCGTCACCAGCGCCGCCGCGGCTGGTATCCGCAAGACGCGCCGTTATGATCGGCCGGCATGTCGAGGCATGCCCCGGTCATTTCCTCCGCGCGGCTGATCGCCGGATGTACGCTCGCGTCGCGCGTCACCGGGCTGATCCGGGACATGCTGCTGGTCCACACCTTCAGCCTCAGCTGGGCCCTCGACGCGTTCAACTACGGATTCCAGATTCCCAACCTGTTCCGCCGCCTGTTCGGCGAAGGAACGCTGGCGGCGGTGTTCGTGCCGACGTTCACGCAGACGCTCGAAGACCGCGGGCGCGCCGACGCCTGGAAACTGCTGGCCCGCACGCTCGCGCTGCTGACGATCGCGATCGTGGCCGTCATGGTGCTGATCGAAGGCGTCATCCTCACGATCTGGCTCGTCGATCCCGGTGGACCCGCCCGCCGCGTGATCCTCGGGCTGACCGCCCTGATGCTGCCGTTCATGCTCTCGATCTGCGTGGTGGCGCTCTTCTCGAGCATCCTCAACTGCGTCGGCAGCTTCGTACCGGCCGCGCTCACGCCGGTCGTGCTCAACCTCGTGATGATCGCCGGCATCGTCTTCCTGGCCCCGGCGATGAGCCCCGCCCCCGAAACGCAGGTCTTCGGCGTCGCGATCGCGGTGCTCGCGGCGGGAGCGCTCCAGGTGCTGCTGCTGCTGCCCGTCTTGCGCCGCCACGGCGTGGCGCTGGGCTGGTCGCTCAGGCCGCGCGACCCGGACGTCCGCCGCATGCTTCGCATGATGCCGCCGGTGATGCTCGGCCAGGGCGTTCTGCTGATCGGGACGTTCATCGACGCGACGCTCTGCACGTGGCTGACGCACGTGGAGGGCGGGGCGCGCTCGACGAGCCTGCTGGGCGTCTCGTTCGCGTATCCGCTCCAGGAAGGGGCGCTCTCGGCGATCACCGTGGCCCAGCGGCTCTACCAGTTTCCGCTGGGGGTGTTCGGCATTTCGCTGGCCGTCGCGGCGCTGCCGGCCTTCAGTCGGCTGGCAACGAAACGGGACTGGGACGGCTGGGCGCGCGAAGTGACCGGCTCGCTGCGTCTGGCGGTGTTCGTCGGGCTGGCGGCGGGCGGGTTGATCGTCGTGCTGGCCGAGCCGATCGTCCGGCTGCTGTTCGAGTACCGGCGTTTCGGCGCCGCCGACACCGCGCGGGCCGCCCGCGTGCTGATGTTCTACGGCCTGGGCCTGTGGGCGTTCTGCGCGAACCACATCGTGCTGCGCGGCTTCTACAGCCTGGGCGACGTGCGCACGCCGGTGAAGATCAGTTGCGTGCTCGTGCCACTCAACGTGGCGCTGAGCCTGGTGCTGGTGTGGTTCGAAGGCATCCGCGAAGCCGCGTTCGCGATCAGCACCGCCACCACTTCGACGCTCGGCGTGCTGGTCGGCATCGCGCTGCTCCGGCAGCGCTCCGGCACGCGACTGGGCGGCTGGCAGACCGCCGGGGCCGTGGCCCGCATGGTGCTGGCGGCGGGGCTCGCCTGCGCGGCGACGATCGGCGCCCGCCGTCTCTGGGCCCCGGCGCTCGCCGATGCGGGCCTGCCGGCGATCATCCGCCGCGCCGGCGATACGCTGGGCGCGCTCGCGCTGGGCAGCGCGGTTTTCGTCGCCGCGAGCCTGCTGCTGCGGCTTCCCGAGGCGCGCGAGATGCTGCGTCGCCGCCGCTGAGTCAGGACTGGGCCAGCTCCGCGAGCACGGCTTTCAAATAGTCCCACATGCGCGCCACGGACTTGACGTAGACGAGCTCGTCGGGGCTGTGCGGGCCGGTGATCGTCGGGCCGAACGAGACGGCGTCGAGCCGCCCCCCCGCCCGTTCGTTGATGATGCCGCACTCCAGCCCGGCGTGAATGGCGGCCACGTGCGGCTCTTTCCCGAACAGATCGCGGTAGACCTTTCGACAGACGGCCAGCGTCGGCGAGTCGGGGTTCGGCTCCCAGCCGGGGTACTCGTTGCCGCTTGCGACTTCTGCGCCGGCCAGCTCGCCGATCGCGATGATCTGATCGCGGGCGACGTGCAGGAGGGACCGGGACGAGCTGCGTGTCAGCGCGCCGACGGTGATCGTGACGGTCTTGCCGTCGGCCGCCCGCTCGGTGCTCACGGTGGCGGTGTTGTTCGAGGTCTGCACGAGATCGGGCATCTTGGGGTGCATGCCCAGCACGCCGTGCGGCAGGGCGGTCAGCGCCCGCAGCAGCCGGCGCGTGTCCTCGGCGGAAACCTGTCCCGTGCAGGCGGCCGCGTCGTCGGGCGCGACGTCGATCACGAGACCGGGCTCGGCGGACTCCTCGATCACCTCCGCCCGGACCTGCGCCGCCGCGGCGCGCAGCCGTTCGAGTACGTCGCCGGGGCCGCAGACGACGGCGTGCGCTTCGCGCGGGATGGCGTTGCGTTTGCTGCCGCCGGCGATCTCGACGAGCCGCAGCCCGTCGCCCGCGGCGGCGAGCGTTCGCACGAGCACCTTGTTGGCATTGCCGCGGTTTTCGTGGATATCGCCGCCGGAGTGCCCGCCGCGCAGCCCGCGGACGCAAACGCGCACGGTCCGGCACCCTCCGTCGCAGGGGTGCAGCGGGAAGGTCCAGGTCAGCGTGTTGTCGCAGCCGCCGGCGCAGCCGATGTAGATCGCGTCGTCTTCCTCGGAATCGAGGTTGATGAGGATGTTGCCGGAAAAGAAGTCGGCCCGGAGCGCCTTGGCCCCGGTCATGCCGGCCTCCTCGTCCACGGTGCAGAGGATCTCCAGCGGACCGTGGGTCACGTCGGGCTCGCTGGCGGCGGCGAGGGCCAGCGCGACGCCGATCCCGTTGTCCGCGCCGAGGGTGGTTCCGTCGGCGGTCACGATCGGCTCGCCGGTCTTCTCGTCGGTGGCGAGGACCAGGCGGATCGGGTCGCGTTCGAAATCGTGCTCGGTGGTGGCGTTCTTCTCGGGGACCATGTCGAGGTGCCCCTGGAGCACGACGGTGGGGGCGTTCTCGCAGCCCGGCGACGCCGGCGCCTTCAGCAGCAGGTTGCCGACGGCGTCCTCGTGAACCTCCAGCCCGAGCGACTCGGCCGTCTTGCGCACGTGCGCCCGAATCTGCTCTTCGTGCTTCGACGGGCGCGGCACGGCGGCCATGCCCACGAAGAACCGCCAGACGGCCTTGGGCTCCAGGGCTTCGATCGCGGTGGTGTCCGATGCGTTGGTCATGTCTGCTGTCCTCTTCTGCGGCCGGCGCGGCGCACCGGCACCCGGTCTGATCGTGAAAACGGCATCATACCGCCCGAGCAGGGAATGACGAATCGGCCGCGCCCCGCGGCCGGAAACCGTGCTCGGACAAACCACGGGCTTGGGCCCGCGCGGTGTCACGTGCCCGAGCGAAGCCGGCGCCGGGGTGCGTTCCGGGCCCCCGCGCGCGGCTCCTGGCGACCGGTTCGGGTCAGGCGGGAACGTCGGCACAACGCAGCGTCGGCGCCAGGCGGCGCAGGGCGCGCAGGGCGTGCTCGGGAATGACGACGCGGAAGACCGTCCAGCGGTCCTCGTAACGCCGTTCGATGATCTCGGCGCTGCGTTCGAGAAAACTCAGGGCCCGCCCGTTGGCCGAGGGCAGGGTCAGTTCGACGTTGCGCTGCGCCCCGCCGAGATGCCGCGCGACCGTCGCGCGCAGCGCGGTCAGGCCCGCGCCGGTCCGGGCCGAGATCAGCATGGCGTCCGGGTGGTTCTGGCGCAGAATCGTGAGCAGGGCCTCGTCGCGGATCGCATCGGCCTTGTTGAGCAACAGCAACGTGGGCTTGTGGTCGGCCTGAAGATCCCGCAGCACTTCGCCCACGGCGTCGATTTGTTCGAGCGCTTCGGGACTCGCCGCGTCCACGACGTGCAGCAACAGGTCGGCGTGCAGGGCTTCCTGGAGCGTCGCACGAAACGACGCGACCAGGTGGTGCGGCAGATCGCGGATGAACCCGACCGTATCCGACAGCAGCACGTGCCGGCCGCCGCCCAGTTCCCACTTGCGTGTCAGCGTGTCGAGCGTCATGAACAGGCGGTCTTCGGTCCGCGCACCGGCGCCGGTCAGCGCGTTCATGAGCGTGCTCTTGCCGGCGTTGGTGTAGCCGACGAGCGAAACCGTGTATTGCCCACGGCGGGCCAGCACTTCGCGTTGCCGCCGGCGGTCGATCGCGGCGAGCTTTCGCCGCAGCAGCGCGACGCGCTTGGCGACGATCCGGCGGTCGATTTCGATCTGGCGCTCGCCGGGGCCGCGCGTACCGATGCCGCCTACGCTGCCGGCACCGCCGGCGCCGCCGGCGCCGGCGATGCGTTCCAGGTGCGTCCACATGCCGCGCAAACGGGGCGCGGTGTATTCGAGCTGGGCCAGTTCGACCTGGAGCCGGGCCTCGGCAGTGCGGGCGCGCGAAGCGAAGATGTCGAGAATCAACTCGCTGCGGTCGAGCACCTTGCGCTGCGTGGCCTTCTCGATTTCGCGGATCTGCGACGGAGAGAGGTCGTTGTCGAAGATGATGAGGTCCGCGTGGTGGGCGTCGGCCCGCTGGCGGAGCTCTTCGAGCTTGCCTCTACCGACACACGTGGCGGCGTCGAAGCTGCGTCGCCGCTGGATCGCCCGATCGACGACGATCGCGTCGGCCGAGCGGGCCAGCTCCGCGAGTTCGGCCAGCGGGTCGCCGGCGAGGGGCCGGCCATCGGTGATGACCCCGACGAGCACCGCGCGCTCCCGCTGAACCGCAAGATCTGCGCGTGCCGTCTGGTCGGCAAAGGTGCTCTTGGCCATCGAAACTCCCGCTACGCCGGTTCGCAAGCCGGCCCAGTCCGTCCGCTGCGGTGTACTCCGCTGCTGCTAACAGTATAGCGGGATCCGGCCCGAGGGCGGCCACCGCAATCCGCCGACCCGGGGCGGGCCGTTCATCTGCGGACGGCTCCGGGCAAGCGCCTGTTCGTTCGTTGTCTGGGCATCGCACCGTTTCCGCAAGCGCGCAGGAAAGTGGGCCGTCGCCCTCCGTCGAGGACGAGCGGCCCCGCGTTGGAACAAACACTTCTCCCCTCCGGGACGCACCGCTTGACGCGGTACCCGGAACTGCTCGACCCGGATGGCTCCGGGCCGTGGCTCCCTGACACCCCAAGTCTGGAAAATGCGGCCGCGAAATCCAAACCGATACCCGGGTTTTCCGCCGCCACCAGTGCGAATCGGACCGCGGCGATCCGGCCCCATAGCCAGCGACCTCACCGGGCCGGCGGGGGGTGTGCGCTGCCGCGGCCGCCACCGCCGGGACCATTATCCGACCGCGATCGGTCCGCTCGCTGGTGTTGCGACTCCGGCCCGGCGGACACCGCCGCGCCGGCGCGGGTTCTCCATCCGGCCCATCTTGCCGCGCAAGGAGGTTATAGGACGAACCCGGCCGTCTATCGCACCGTCACGGTGACAATAGGCTTGCGGCCCGGGCCCCGGAGGTGTTAGACTCCAGGTTGCGGTGGGGTCAGGCAAGCGGGGATGAACCCACCCCCTCTGGCGAGCCGAGACCCGCCACCCGCCACCGCGCCAGGACTGCGTTTCGAGCGGGACTCACACAAACAGCGTGAAAATGCGTCGCTACCGCACCTCGCGAGCAGCGCGCGATTGTGTAGCACATATCTCAAACCCAGGAGGAGGCGAAGATGAAAGCCAAGATTCTTGCTGTGGTCGCCATGGGCTGTGTCGCGGCGCTGGCGCTGGGCGCGCCGGGCGACGTCCTGTTCTCGTCCAACATGGACGACGGGTCGGCCTGGAATACCTACATGGATGCCGACTGCTATTACGAGTGGGGATACGACTTCAGCACGATGGGGATCCCGGCCTCGCCGAGCGGCAGCACGACCGGGTTGTACGTGGCGGCCAACCTCGCCGAATCCAGCTCGTACGACGCCGTCCACGCCACGCCCGCCAACTTCTCGGCGTCCGGCCAGTATCAGGTCGATTTCGACATGTGGATCAACGTGACCTACGGCGGCGGGACGACCGAGTTCATCGGCGGCGGCGTGGGCTTCAACCCGCCTGCCGGCGAGGAAACCTGGCAGCACGGCGCCTCGTTGATCGTGACCGGGGAAGGCGGCTCCAGCCGCGACTTCCGGCTCTACAAAAACGGCGGCGAACAGTGGCCCGCCAGCGGGCAGTACGCCGCCGGCACCTACTCGGGCGCCAACAACAACACCGACCCCTACTACGCCGGCTTCGTCGGCCAGTCCGCCCCGCAGTACCAGCAGGATAACTACGGCGCTCCGGCCGATCCGCTGGCCGACGGCACGATCGGCTATGGCTGGCACCACATGACCATCGTGGTCGATCCCGACGCGATCGGTTCGGGCATCACCGACGATCCCGGCATCGCCACGTTCTACCTCGACGGTCTGCTGATCGGCACCATCGACAACAGCAACGGCGGCACGGTCGTGGACATGACCGGCGGCGTGGAGGTCTATTACACGGACCTGTTCTCCTCCGTGGCGACGCCGACCGAACTGGCCTTTGGCCTGTTCGACAACTTCAGCGTGACGGAAGTACCCGAGCCCGCGAGCATCGCGCTGCTGGCCCTGGCCGGTCTGACGCTGCTGCGGCGGCGCTGATCCGAACGGGAGAGGTAACACCCTCACAACGCAAGAGGCCGCCCCGCGCTCGTGGGCGGCCTCTTCGCTTGCGCTTCGAGCAGCCGGCTCCACCCGCCGGCCGATCCCCGGCGGAGGTGAGCGCGGCGGTCAGGATGCCGGGTACGGCGGCTCGTCCGGACGGGGCAGGCGCTGCTCGACCGGCGGGAGCGGCGGACCGCCGCGCCGGGGCCGATCGACGTAGTAGTACGCCGTCGAGCTGTAGTCGTTGCGCAGCTTGTTGGCGTGGCCGTGCTCGATCGTGACGCGGATCGAGGAACGAAAACGGATCGGGTCTTCGATGTGGTAGCGGTAGACCGACTGCTTGCCCTTCCAGGGCCAGGCCTCGGTACCGCTGTAGAGCAGTACGCCGTGGCAGGGGGCCTGGTATTCCGTCTTGGGGCAGTACGCGCAGTTGAACCAGTCCTCGGTCCCGGTACCGTGGAGCGAGGGCGGCCAGGGCTCGCCGTCGATGAAGATCATGTCGTCGCCTTCGCCGTACCAGTCGTTCTTCTGCCGGCAGAAGACGTCGATGTCGAGATGGGCCCCGCAGTAGATGCCGTTGCCGGTGGCGTCGAGGATGACGTAGTTGTCCGCGCCGGTCGTGTTGAGGCTGCGCGGATCGCCGCCGAACCAGAGCTTGTCGAACCACTCCTGGGGACGCGGGTCGAAGACGCGCCGGCCGTCGCCGACCAGGTGATCGTATTCCTCGCCCCAGCCGTCGGTCGGGTTCTCGCGCCGCCACTGCACGTGGAAGTACGCGAGCCCGTCGGCGGCGGCGGGCGTGTCGTAGGCCTCGTAGTCGATGTAGTAGAAGAGCGGAAACGCCCGCTCGCCGGGGTTTTCCACCTCGATCCGGCAGCCCGTGCGGAACGGCATCGGCCAGTAGCAGTTGAACCCGCGGCCGTCGGCGGGGCTCATCTGGAGCACCGCGGTCACGAAGTTCTTGCGCCGCGCGTGGCCGAGGCCGAAGAAGTCGCCGATCGGACACTCCACGCTCGGCTCGGCGCAGCCATCCCAGTAGAACCGCAGCACCACGCGGCGGAGGTAGTCATCCTCGCGGCCGAAGTCCATCGTCATCCAGATGTGCCGGATGCAGCCCGGACCGGAGATCTCGGCGATCGTCTTCGTCTGACCCGGCCGGATCTCGTCACAATCGCGGTTGCCGCCGGTGCGGTCGTAGCTGCTGATCCGCTTGCTGTGATAGTCGCGCAGCCGGGGCAGGCCGGCCAGTCCGCTGCCAGGAAACATCGCCAAGTCCTCCTGTTGTCTTCGCGAGCCGCCGCGAGCCGGCGGCGGGTGGCAATCCCCCTTTTCGGTGCAGGCTATTCCTTCAATCCGCTGAGCACCACGCCCCGCACGAAGAACCGCTGCATCGCCAGGAACACGATCAGCACGGGAACCAGCGTGATCACGGCGGCGGCCATCTGGAGCGACCACTGGGCGTTGCCGTAGGAATCCTTGAAGACGCTCAGCCCGACTTCCAGCGTGCGCATGGTGGTCGAGGTCGTGGCCAGCATGGGCCAGTAGAAGTCGGTCCAGGTCCAGATGAACGCGAACACGCCCACGGTCGCCAGCGCCGGCCTCGCCGCCGGCAGAATCACGTGC
>CAYRXN010000262.1:0-11626 GCA_964428275.1 uncultured Planctomycetales bacterium
TTGAGCTACGCCCGCGCAAGGCGTGCGCATTCTAGCGACGGCAGCCGGGGGCTGACAACCGTGCCGCCGGCGCGCGCCCTGGCCGCGCAGAATGCGCCCAGGGCCGGCGGCGGAACTCACGACCGGCCGACCAGGCCCCCGCGCAGGTGCATGCGGAACGATTCGAGCACCCGCTCGAAGCGCGGCGTCGTGCGGATCGGTTCGAAGCCGAAGCGTTGCCGGTCGCGCGGTGCCTGGATCTTCGCCATGCGTTTCCAGCCGCGGTTCATGCCCAGCACGAACAGGGCGGTGGTGAGGCTGCGCGTGCGGACCAGCGTGCGGAACGCCCGTTTCCAGACCCAGTTCTGCCGCGCCGCGGCGTGGCGCAGCTCGTAGATCGCCTCGTCCAGCTCGCGCGGCGTCATGTTCCTGGGCCGGTAGATCGTCTCGGTGAACGTGTAGCGTTCCCAGTCTTCGGGGTAATTCGTGGCCAGCAGCCGCCCTTCTTCCTTGAAGCGATCGAACATCCTGGTGTCCGGCAGCGGCGTCAGGTTCGTGACCTGGATGATGTCCACGCCGAGCTTGACCGCCGCCAGGGCGGTGTCCGCGACCGTCTCGGGCGTGTCGGCGTCGGAGCCGACGATGAACCCGCCGAAGATGGCGATGCCGGCCCGGTGGAACCCGTCGACCAGTTCCTGGTAGCGGTCGAGGTTCTTGCGGTTGATGCCCTTGTGGTATTCCTTGAGCGAGTCCGGGTTGAACGTCTCGAAGCCGACCAGCATCCCCCGGCAGCCGGCCTTGTACGCGAGGCGCAGTCCTTCCGGATCGTCGCCCATGTTGATCGTCGTCTGGCTGAACCACAACCGTTTCTTGCCGCGGCGGATGATCTCGCGCAGCAGCTCCTTGGCCCACTCGGCGTGCCGCTCGCCGACGCCGAAGAAGTTGTCATCGACCACGAAGATGAACTTCTGCGGCGTTTCGTTCCATTCCGCGACGATGTCGTCGATCCGGCGGCGGCGGATGGGGGCGCCGTTGAACTTGGTCACCGAACAGTATTCGCAGCCGACGGGACAGCCGCGTGAGGTCTGGACGGCGGAGACGTCGTAGCGTCCGTTGACGGGCAGCAGGCGCTGGCGGGCGCGGCCGTATCCGGTGGCCTCGAGGTCGGAGAGCACGCCGCGGTACCAGCGTTTGAGCCGGCCGGCGGCGGCGTCTTCGAGGATCTGCGGCCAGATCTCGTCACACTCCCCGATCGCGACGGAATCGACGTGTCGGGCGGCTTCCTCGGGGCAGGCCGAGGCGTGCGGGCCGCCCATGATCGTGGGGATGCCCTGCCGCCGGCAGGCGGCGGCGATTTCGTACGCGCGGGTGGCGCCGCTGGTATACGACGTGATGCCGACGAGGTCGTAGCGATCCCGCGTCAGCATCGTGTCGGTGTACTCGGGTCCGAAAACCTCGTCCACGATATCGACTTCGTGGCAGGCGGGAACTCTCTCGGCCAGGACCTGCAAGCCTAACTGCGGGATGATGCTACCGACGGTGTGATACCCCTGACTGCGGCGTGTGATGGGGTTGACAAGTGCGATTCGCAAAGAAACGTGCCTTTCGGAAACAACGACGAGCCGGTCGGCTGATCGGTTGGGCCTGTTGCGGCCATGGAAACGTGAAACCACATGATTGGCGGATTGTAGCCGCACCCGCCCCTCGGCGACAGCAGAAAATGAAAAAACGCCGCCCCCGGGAGGTGCGCCCATCTCCTGTGGCGGGTGCAAGGGGTCCGGTAATCGGGAGTCGAGCGGCCACCGCGCCCGGTTCGAGCAGCCCGTCCGTTCGGGCCCGGCAGCGGCCCTCGGCACGCCGGGAACGTGACAACGCGCCCGGGGCCGGTCGCTGGCGGGCCGGTCCGGCGACCGTACAGCGGACACTGATTACTGCGCGTCTCGCCAAGGCCTCGCGCGAGGTGGCGCCTGCATCCCGCGCTCGCGCTGCGGCCTCTGATCTCCTGACCCCTCAGTCCCCTGGCCCCTCAGTCCCTGGCCTTGTCGCCTTGCTGCCTTCGTCCCTGCATCCCCTGGTCGCTCGGTCCCTTCGTCCTTCTGGTCGCGGCCCGTTCTTGCGTCTCGTTGTCCGGACGCCTCGTTGCCTTCGTGCCTCCGTGCTGTTGTGCCACGCCGCCTCCGGTTGCGGCCGAAGGCCGCGCTGCGTCCCCTCTTCGCCGGTCATGCCCCGGTACCCAAGCCCCCCAGCATCTTCCACAACCCCAAGTCCTTTGCGGCCAGCACGCCGGCCGCCAGCGCCACCACGAAGATCGCCAGCTTCACGCAGAACATCCGCCGTTCGAAGCGCGCGGTCGCCACCGGGTCGCGCGCCAGCGCCATCAGGGCGCGGCCGCGCGAGGCGATCGAGCCGTGGCGCCAGCTCCGGGCCTCGACCGGGATTCCGTTGAGGGCCGCGACCTCGTGCAGCGTCTGGGCGAAGATGTTGGCCGCCGTCGTACACAGCGGGTCGCCCCGGCGCTTGGGGGGCGAGGGTTCGGCCCCGCTGCGGTTGGCCTCCCCGTGCAGGGCGCAATCCATCAGGCAGGGCACGCCGGCCAGCGCCAGCGTGCGGACGCCGAACACGTCCGCCTGCCGCTCGAACCGGCGCGAGAGCCACCCGAACAGCACACCCCACTTGACCGCCAGCACCGCGGCGGTCACGACGATGACGGACTGGTACGCCGTCTTGTCGAGGCCCCGGCAACGCTGGCCGACCGACGTAATCGCGCAGCCGGTGATAAAGGCGAACAGCAGGAAGAACAGGATGTGATGCCGCTTGACGTGGCCGGCCTCGTGCCCGAACACCGCTTCGATGCGCACGTCGTCCATCTGTTCGAGCATCGCGTCGGTGATCAGGAAGTAGCGCAAGGGCGCCACGACGCCCATGACCGCCGCGTTGACGATCATGCCACCCGAGTGCCAGACCAGCACTTCCCGGCAGCGCATCTTCAGCTTGCGGCACAGGTGCATGAGCCGGTCGCGCAGCGGTCCCTCGGGCAGCGGCTGGGTCACCCAGATCCGGCGCAGCAGCGCCGGCGTGACGACCGCCACGGCTCCGGCACACACACCCAGCAGCAGGTCGGGAAACATTTCCTGGCCCGACCACGCCCGCAGCGGCCGCTCGCAGGAGACGATCACGTCCCGTGCCGCCAGGATCAGCAGCATGGGCACCAGGATGAACAGCACCTGGTGACGCAGGTTGAACACGAGGTATTGCCCGAGCGACCAGACCGGACGCACCGGGCGGCCGCGAAACAGGTAGGTCTCCAGCGCGATCTCGCGGATGGCCCGTTCGGCCGGATAGGTCGCCACCCACACCAGCAGGATCGACACCAGCAGCGGCACACTCGTCAGGAACCCCCCGACCGCCGGCCAGCGTCCCACCGTCGGCGTATGGAGGCAGAGCGTCATCCAGTCGGTTGTCGCCACCAGCAACCCGTGGGCCAGTCCCAGGGCCGCCCGCACGATCGTCATGCCGCGTCCGAACGCGAACTGCCCGATGCCGGGGTCCGCCGGGTTGCGGTCCAGCAGCCGCAGCGCCCGCCGGCCCACGATCCACGCCAGGCCCGCCGGAACCAGCGTGGCCCCGACGGCGACGGCGATCGCCCCCGCCGGGCCGGTGATCCAGCGCAACGGTGGCGCCGAAAACGCGAGTACGAGCGACAGAACGCCGATAACGACTACGTACATTGTGCGGGCATCATAGGGCAAAGCCCGGCCCGCGGCACGCGAGGGAGCCGAGCCGATGTACAACGACCGGTTTGAGACCGACGGCCGCGATCGCGACCCCGCCCCGCGGGCCGCCTCGCCGCGCCGGTTTATCGGCATCTACTTCGAATGCTGTGGCGTCTACGCCCGCGTCTACCGTCGAGACGACCAGGACGCCTACCACGGCCGCTGTCCGCGCTGCCTCCGCGCGGTCACCGTCCGCGTCGGCCCCGGCGGCACCCGCGCCCGTTTCTTCCGGGCCAGTTGAGCAATGGCAAGTCGTCGGCCCGGCGTCCGGGCGCGCCACCATCCGGCGTATCCCGACGTGCTCACCGTTTCCGGCGCCGCGCGTGAACCTTTCTGCCGGGGCGGCTATGATGACTTGTCATGGCGTTGCCCGTCGCGGTCATCATCGGACGCCCCAACGTGGGCAAGAGTTCGCTGCTCAACGCGCTCGCCCGCGAGCGCATCAGCATCGTCGACGCACGCGCCGGCATCACCCGCGACCGCGTCTCGGCCATCGTCGAACACCACGACCGCTACATCGAGCTGGTCGATACCGGCGGCCTCGGCATCGTCGATGACGACCATCTCGAAGAGCACGTCGAGGGGCAGATTCACTACGCGATCGACCGGGCCGACGTCGTCCTGTTCGTGGTCGATGCCCACGACGGAATCACGCCGCTGGATCGGCGGGTGGCCGAGCGCCTGCGCCGCCTGAAGACGCCGATCATCCTGGTGGCCAACAAGGTCGATACGCCGCGGCACACCGCCGAAGCCGCCGAGTTCATCCGGCTGGGGTTCGGCGAGCCGCTGTGCGTCGCGGCGCTGCACGGCTCGGGCCGCCGACCGCTGCTCGATCGGCTTTGCGCGGCACTCGGTCCCGACGCCGGCGACGCGCCCGAAATCCCCGTGATGAAGCTCGCCATCGTCGGCAAGCGCAACGCCGGCAAGAGCACGCTGGTCAACGCCCTGGCCGGCGAACAGCGCGTGATCGTCAGCGAAATCCCCGGCACGACCCGCGACGCGGTCGATGTGCGCTTCGAGAAGGACGGCCAGGTCTTCATCGCGATCGACACCGCCGGCGTGCGGCGGAAAAAGAGCATGGACGACATCGACTTCTATTCCTACACCCGCGCCCTGCGGTCGATCCGCCGGGCCGACGTCGTCATGCACCTGATCGACGCGACCGTGCCCATCAGCGACGTGGACGTCAAGCTGGCGGCGGCGGTGCGCGAGGAGTACAAGCCGGTCGTCCTGGCCATCAACAAGTGGGACCTGGCCCGCGGGCGGGCCGAACCGGAAAGCTACGACGCCTACCTGGCGCGGGTGCTGCCGGGGCTCGACTACGCGCCGGTCGCGATCATGACCGCCGCCACGGGCAAGAACGTGGACGCCGCGGTCGACCTGGCCCGCAGCCTGCACAAGCAGGCCCACACCCGCGTCTCCACCGGGCAGCTCAACGCCGCCCTGCGGACGATTCTCGAGGCCCGCGGCCCCTCGCCCAAACGCGGCACGCGCCCCGTGAAGATTCTGTATGCTACGCAGGTGAACGTCGCGCCGCCGACGCTGGTGTTTTTCTGCAACCACCCCTCGCTGGTGAGCGACAACTATCGGCGGTTCATGGAAAACCGGCTGCGCGAGGTGCTGCCGTTCCGCGAGGTTCCGATGCGGCTGCTGTTTCGGCCGCGCCACAAGGAACCGTCCGAGCGCCGCGAAGGGACCGCGCCGGCCGAGTCGTAGGGCGGTCCGCACGGACGACCGGGAACCCGAACCGGCCCTGTGGGCCGGGAGGTATGAGCGATGGCGATCGAGTTTCACTGCGACCACTGCGGCAAGCTGGTTCGCGCCCCGGACAACGCCGGCGGCAAGCGCGGCCGTTGCCCCTCGTGCCAGCAGTCGGTCTACATCCCCACGCCGGCCGAAGCGATCGAACCGCTGGCGGTCGCGCCCGAGGACGAGACGGAGGAGCAGCAGCGCGCCCGCCTGCTGCGCGAGACGCACGAACTGGAACGCCGGCTGCTCGAGGAGCGCGAGCTGCCTTCCGGGGGCCCCCCGCCGCCCGACGCCGCCGCCGCGATCCCGGTCCCGCGGGCCGACATGGAAACGCTGGTGGTACAGTACGCGCAGGCGATGGCCGCGGGCGATCTCGAACAGGCCGAACAGCTCGAGGCGGAAATCCGCACGGACACGGCCGCGGCCAACGACGTGATCCAGCGGCTGATGAGCGACGAGATTCCCCCCGCGGCGCTGGCCAACATCCCCCGCCCCGTGCTGATGGGGTTCTTCCGCAAGCTGACCGAGCGCCAGTAGGCCGCACGGTTCGCGGGGACCGGTCGTCCCTCCGGCACGTGGTCGCGTTGTTACGTTCTCCCGTCGCTGAACCAAACCTATACAACGGTTGGTGGCGGCGGTACCCTTACGCTGGGAAACCGTAGCGCTCCCTCGGGAGCCGCCTTTGTCGAGAGAGGGTTCGTCTTGCACCACATTCGGGTCTTGCTGTTTTTCGCGCTGCTTGCCCCCCTGCTCGCCGCCGGTGCGGGCTGCAAACTCGCGGCGGCGCCGTTTCTGATGTGGGGGCGCGAGCCGACCAAGGACATTCCCGCCGAGTGGCCGCACCTGCACGACAAGAAGGTCTGCCTGCTCGTATGGGCCGACGCAGACACGATCGTGGAACACCCGTGGGTCCAGCTGGAAACGGCCGAACACATCGCCAAGGCGCTCAAGGCGCACGTAACCGGCATCACGTTCGTCCCGCCCCGCAAGGTGTACGACTTTCAGCAGCGCGAGCCGGACTGGGAATCCGCCGATCCCGCGACGCTGGGCGACCGTTTCGGCGCCGACCGCGTCATGATGATCGAGCTGACGCAGTTCACGACGCGCGAACCGGAAAGCCCGCACCTCTATCGTGGCCGGGCCGCCGCCAACATCAAGATCTACAACGCCGAGTACCCGAATTCCGCCCCGGTCTACACTACCAGCGTCGAGGCGGTCTACCCGCCGGACTCGCCTGGCAAGTGGGGTGTCAGCGAGCGTGAAATCCGGGCATCGACGATCGAGGCCTTCGCCGAGCAGGTCGCGACGCGGTTCTACCAGCGCCGCGTCAAGGTGAGATGAGATGAAGTTTCGTGCCGCGCTGGCCGTCGTGGTGCTCGCCCTGCCCGTCTTTGCCGGCGGGTGCCGGGCGGCGGGCGCCCTGGCCTACTACTTCGGCCCCCGGCGGATCCAGAAACCCGAGTTCGTAATCGAGCCGGGCCGGAAGGTGGCGCTGCTGATCGAAGCCGTCCGCCCCGCCCAGGAAAACCCCGTATTCGACCGGGCGCTGCACGAGCGCTGCGTGGCCCTGCTGCGCGACGGCGGCTGCAAGGCCGAGGTTCTCGCCTACGACAAGCTGTTCGCCTTGCGCTCCAGGGGCGCCGATTTTTCCAAGTGGTCGATCCAGGAGGTGGGGCGCAGGCTCGGCGCAGACTACGTGCTCTACGTGCGTCTCGACGACCTCGTCATTCGGCAGACGCCCGACGCCCCGATCCTCACGCCTTCGGTGCGTCTCCACATGAAGCTGATCGACGTGCACCAGCCGCCCCCCCACGCCCACGTCTGGCCCGCGGACGACGATGCCCGGTTGGTCCGCTGCTCCCGCCACGCCACGACGGCCGCCGACGAGAACCCGGAGGCTGCCGATACGCAGGCCCGCAAGCTGGGTTACGACACGGCATATTACGTGACGATGCCGTTTATCAAGGTGGATCTCGAGCAGTCGCCACCCGTGGAACCGTGACGCCGAACGATCGCGCGCAGCCCGAAGCCGATTCGTCGCAGGCGACCGCCTGCCCCCCCCCGGCGGCTCCGCAACCGTACTCGCCCGCCGACACGACCGCCGGAGGTTGCCGGGTGGCGATCAGGGTCGCGGTGCTCGCGCTGGCGGCGGCCCTGGTCGTCGCGGGCTCGACGCTGCCCGGTCATGCGCCACTGGACTGGGAGGAGATTCTCCACCCGGCCCGCGCCGGCCGAACGGGCGTCGTCAACGTATTCTGGCACGTGCGCGCGCCTCGGGCGCTGCTCGCGGCGGCCGGCGGCGCGGGGCTGGCCCTCGGCGGTGTCGTGTTGCAGGCCCTCTTCCGCAACCCGCTGGCGACGCCGTACACGCTCGGAATCGCCAGCGGCGCCTCGCTGGCGGCGGCCATCGGCTTTCTGTTGCACCTGGGCGGAACCTGGCTGGGAATGCCGGTACTGTCGCTGCTGGCCCTGTCTGGGGCCCTGGCGGCGATCGGTCTGGTCTACCTGATGGCCCGCGTGCGCGCGGGACACGACATGACCCGCCTGCTGCTGGCGGGCGTGTGCATCGCCTACCTGAGTTCCGCCGGCGTTCTGCTGGTCACCGTACTCGCGGGCAACGCCGTCACCAACGACATCGTCATGTGGATGATCGGGTCGCTGGCGGTGTTGCGGCCGGCGGCGGGCATCGAAATCCTCGTCGTGCTCATCCCGGCGCTGGCCTTCGTGCTGTACAGCCATCGCGCGCTCGATCTGCTCTCGATGAGCGACGATCTGGCAGCCTCGCGGGGTGTTGCGATCGGTACCGTCGTGTGGACGTGCTACTTCCTCGTGGGGCTGCTGACCGCGGTCATCGTCGCCAACTGCGGCCCCATCGGGTTTATCGGACTGATGGTACCTCACATGGCCCGCGCCCTGCTCGGCCCGCGCACGCTGCCGCTGGCGCTGGGAGCCGTACTGCTCGGCGGCGCGTTCCTCGCGGCCTGCGACGCCCTGGCCCGCAGCCTGTCCATCTACGAACTCCCCGTCGGCGTGCTGACCAACATTCTCGGGGCGGCGTTTTTCTTCTACCTCCTCGCGACGCGTGACACCGTCTTCCCGGGTCGATGAGACGGGCGCGGCCGCTTGGCGGGCAGACGACCGCACGGACGCGAACTCAACCGCGCCCCGTGGCCCGGCCGCTGCCCGGCGCCGGTCGCGGAGTGGTCGCTCGGCGCTGGCGATGCGCCGAAAGGGCGGGTACATTGCAGGCTCATCCGTCGAGGCGGCGGGTCGTTCGAGGCGCCGCGAAAGGGTCGCATGTACAACACGTATTACCAGGAAGAGCTGGCGTTCTTGCGCGAGATGGGACGGGAGTTCGCTGCGGCGCACCCGGCCGTGGCGCACATGCTCGAGACGCGCGGGGCGGACCCGGACGTGGAGCGGCTGCTGGAGGGGGTCGCGTTTCTGACCGGGCGCGTGCGCCAGAAGCTCGACGACGAGCTCCCCGAGTTGTTCCAGGCGATGATGTCGCTGCTCTGGCCGCACTACCTGCGCCCGGTGCCCTCGACGGGGATTCTCCAGTTCCAGCCGATGCCCGAGCAGCTCAGCGGAGTGATCGCGATTCCGCGCGGGACGGCGGTGGAATCGGTCCCGGTGGACGGAACGGCGTGCCGGTTCCGCACGTGCTACGGCGTGGACGCCGCCCCGATCGAGCTGGCCGACGCCGCGCTCGATCTGCCGATGGCCTCGGACGCCCGGTTGCGGCTCACGGTGCAGGCCGCCGGCAAGGTGAAGCTCGATCAGATGGCGTTGCCGCGGCTGCGGATCTACCTGGCCGACGAACCGGTGCGGGCGGCGGCGCTCTACCTCTGGCTGCTGCGCTACGGGCGGTACGTCGAGCTGCGCAACCCGGACACGCAGCGCACGCTGCGGCTCGACCACCGCACGATCCGCCCGGTGGGGTTCGCGGACGACGAGGCGATCCTGCCCTACCCGCCCCATTCGTTCGCGGGTTACCGGCTGCTCCAGGAGTATTTCACCTGCCCGGCGAAGTTCTACTTCCTCGATTTCACCGGGCTGGAACGGCTCGCCACGCTGGAGGTGCGCGACCGGTTCGAGATCATCGTGCCGTTTTCGCGCAAGCCCGAGGACACGCTGCGCGTCGAACGCGACTCGGTACGGCTGTTCTGCACGCCGATCGTGAACCTGTTCGAGCACGACGCCGACGGCATCCGCGTCGATCACACGCGCACGGAGTACCGGATTCGCCCGGCGACCGCGGGCGCGCCGCCCGAACACTACGAGATCTACTCGGTCGATCGGGTGGTCGGGCTGGTGCAGGGAGAAGCGCAGCGCCGGGAATACCCCCCGCTGTACGCCTTCCAGCACGTCGGGCAGACCGCGGGCGAGGCGGTCTACTACCAGACGCGGCTCTACGATGCCGTGGTCGGCGAGGGGACCGACACGTACATTTCGTTCGTCAGCGTGGATCAGGAGCACGTGGTTCCGCCGACCGAGACGATCTCGATCGACCTTACCGTATCGAACCGCAACCTCGCGGCGCGGCTGAAGGTGGGTGATGTGAGCGTGCCGACGGCGAGTTCGCCGGAGTTCGCCCGCTTTCGCAACATCACGCCGATCAGCCGGGCGCTGCGGCCGCCGCTGGGCAAGGGGCTGCACTGGCGGTTGATCTCGCACCTGTCGCTCAATTACCTGTCGCTGCTGAGCGTCGAGGCCCTGCGCGGCATTCTGGAGCTCTACAACTACCAGGCGCTCTACGACCGCCAGGCGGCGCGCGAGAACATCCTGCGGCTCGAGGGGCTGGTTTCGCTTCAGGCCCGCCCGGTCGAACGGCTGGTCGGCGGGGCGCCGATCCGCGGAACCAGCATCACGCTGGAGATGAACGAGGACAGCTTCGCCGGCGAGGGCGACATGTACGTTTTCGCCACGGTGCTCAACGAGTTCTTCGCCCTGTACGCGTCGATCAACGCGCTGACCGAGCTGACCGTGCGCGGCACGAAGTTCGGCGAGCTCTACCAATGGGAACCGCGCCTGGGGCAACAGGCGATTCTCTGACGATGTCCGCAAGCCCCGACCAGCAATGGACCGAGCAGAACCCGCTGGCGCGACTCGCCCTGCGGCGCGGCAGCGCGTTCGAGCTCATGCAGCTCCTGCACCTGATCGAGCTCTTGGCGCGCGACGCCGCTCCGATCGGGGCCCAGGGGCCGGCGGCGCGCGAGCCGGTCCGCTTGCGGCCTTCGCTGAGCCTGGGGTTCCCGCCGGGCGACATCGGCGCGTGCGAGTGGGTCGAGACGCCCGACCATCGCGGCCGCCTGCGGATCACCGCGACGTTTCTCGGCCTCTACGGCAGCGACGCACCGCTGCCGGCCCACTTCACCGAGGAGCTGCTCGACGAGCAGCAGGCCGACGAGCGCGTCCGCGAATTCGTCGATCTGTTCCACCACCGCATCTACTCGTTGCTGTACCGCGTCTGGCGCAAGTACCGCTACTACGTCACGTTTCGCGGCGACGGGCAGGATCCGATTTCACAGGTCGTGCGCGGGTTGCTGGGCATTGCGACGGACCACCTGGACGAGCACTTGCGCGTCAGTCCGCTCAAGCTCTTTCGCTACGTGGGGCTGTTGTCGCAGCGGCCGCGTTCGGCCGCCGGGCTGCGCGGCCAGCTCGCCGACCTGTTCGCGGGGGTGGCGTTCGACATTCAGCAGTGCGTGGAGCGCTGGGTGTGGATTCAGCCGTCCGACCGCAACACGCTCGGGCTGGGCAAGTGCACGCTGGGCCGCGATTTGCTCATCGGCGAGCGCATGGTCGATCGTGGCGGCAAGTTCCGAATCTGCATCGGCCCGGTGGGGTTCGAGGACTACGTGCGTTTTCTGCCGGACGGGCCGGCCGCGCGCGAGTTGGCGGAGGTCGTCCGGTTCACCTGCGACGATCCGCTGCTGTTCGACGTGCAGGTGACGCTGCGCGGCGAGGAGGTTCCCGACACGCCGCTGGGCGGTGAGGCGCCGCTCGGGCGTTTGGCGTGTACGTCCTGGATCAAGTCGCGTCCTTGCGCGGACAAGTCCGTCGTATTCAGCATCGCCGAACAGGCGCGCGGGCCGGAGGGGGGCTGAAGGCGGCGAGGGGCG
>CAYRXN010000263.1:0-8690 GCA_964428275.1 uncultured Planctomycetales bacterium
TTGATGGCCTTCCTGCGCTGCGCAGCCGGCCCGTCCTCCTGTGTGTATTATGAATCGAGTTCCCCGAAAGGCAAATCTTTCGTCCGCGCCTGCGGCAGCCGGCCCGCACTCCCACCTGCCCGCGCAACGCGGCCCGCGAACCTCGCCTCGGGTGATTCTGCCGGTCTGCCGCCGCGGTATACTCGGGTGTATGCACCCGCGTGTCGAAAAGCTGCCCCCACCAGACCCGGATTACCGCCGCTTTCTCCGCATCCTCGACCGGGAGCGGGCCGACCGCGTGCCGCTGATCGAGCTCGCGATTCATCCCCGGATTGCAGCGATCCTGCTCGATGAGCCCACCCCGCCGACATGCGACGCCGATGATGCGACGGAAAACGTGCGGCGCAACGTGCGACTGCACCACCGGCTCGGTTACGACGTCGTCAAGGTGTCCGCGACGATTCCCTGGACGGTCCACCGGCTCACCGGCCGCGACGATTCAACGCTCAGTCGGGGCGACGACACGCGGGCATGGACCGACGAACACCACGGACCGATCGGAACCGTGGACGACATCGAGCAGTATGCCTGGCCACGGCCCGACAGCGTGGATTTCCGCCCGATGGACGCCGCCGTCGCCGCGCTTCCCGATGGAATGGCGATCCTGGGTTTTTCGGGCGGGGTGCTCGAATTCGCCATGGACCTGATCGGGATGGAGCGGCTCATGCTGGCGACCGTGCGCGAGCCCGAACTCGTCGCCGCCGTCATCGAGCGCGTGGGCAGGACGATTCTCGGCGTGTTCGAGGCGTACTGCCAGATCGACGCGGTCAAGGCCCTGTGGCTGGGTGACGATCTGGGCCACAAACACGGGCTGCTGATCTCGCCGCGCGTCCTGCGACGCCACGTCCTGCCGTGGTATCGGCGGTTCGCGGACCTGGCCCACCGCCACGGACGCCCGTTCCTGCTGCACACCTGTGGAAACACCCGGGCCATCATGGCCGACCTGGTCGATGACGTGGGGATCGACGCCAAACACAGCTTCGAGGACGGTATCGAGCCGGTGGAGCAGTTCTACGACCGCTGGCACGATCGCATCGCCGTACTCGGCGGTGTGGACGTGCACCTGCTTGCCGCGGGCGATCCGGACGCGGTCCGCGCCCGCACGCTGGAGATTCTCGAACACACGGCCGGCGGCGCGTACGCGGCCGGTTCAGGCAACAGCATTCCCAACTACGTCCCGCCCGAGAACTACCTGGCCATGATCGAAGCGGTGGCGGCGTTCAACGGATAGCGGGCGCGCCGCATGGTGAGGGTTGCCGAGGCACGGCGCCGGTCGCCGGGCGTTCCCACCGTTCGCGTCCGGGGGGAGGTGGATTTGACTTGCTCCGTCGCGCCTTTTAGCATCCGCTGTTGGTTCCCGGCAGAACCTGCGGGGGATTCGAAACAAACCGCAAACGCAAAAGGAGTCCCGGATGGCCGGCGCGAATGTGCATGCGTTCGATGACAGCAATTTCGAGGCCGAGGTTCTGAACTCGGACACTCCCGTGCTCGTGGATTTCTGGGCCGAGTGGTGCGGCCCGTGCCAGATGCTCGGACCGGTGATCGACGAAATCGCCGATGAGTACGCGGGCAAGATCAAGGTCGGCAAGGTCGACGTGGACAAGGCCCCGCAGACCGCCGCCCGGTTCGGCATCCAGAACATCCCCACAGTCATCCTGTTCGACAAGGGCCAGCCCGTCGAGAGTTTCGTCGGCGTCCGCCGCAAGGGCGACTACCAGGCCGCCATCAACTCGGCCCTCGGCGTGAACTGAGCCACCCGTCGCGGCCGACCCCAACGAAAAAAAGACAACCGGCGCGCCCGCACGATCGCGGCGCGCCGGTTGTTTGTTTTCTGAGACGAGCGTCCTCCGCGCAAACAGGCCACCGGCGGGTCGGGCCGGCCACCAGCCGGGGCCGCCGGTCGGGGATTGGCCGCGTCAGCGCCGGCGCCCCGGATGGTCGGTCCCGGGCGCGACGCCCGTGCCGCGCTAATCGACCTTCCACGTATCGCCGGCGGTGAAGAGCTTCTCCAGCTCGCCCTTGCCGCGCTGCGCGATGACGTCGTTGATCTGGTCACGCAGCAACTGCTCGTAGGTCGGCAGCTCGACGTCGCGGAAGACCCCCACCGGTTCGGGCATCTCGGGATAGTGCATCCGCGAGAGCAGGTAGGCGTGGGTGGGGTTGGCGGCGCGCTCGTCGTGGATCAGCAGGTCGTCGGGCGTGATGCCCTTGCCCAGTTCGACGATCTCCGGCTCGGTACCGTTGAGCCGGATGCCCTTGTTCTTGTCCTTGCCGAAGATCATCGGTTTGCCGTGTTCGAGGTAGACCAGATGGTCGTCGCGGACCTTGCGATCGCTGGCGTAGGCGAACGAGCCGTGGTTGTAGACGTTGCAGTCCTGGTAGACCTCGATGAACGCGGTCCCCTTGTGCTCGGCGGCACGGCGGAAGACGCTCTGCATCAGCTTGCCGTCCACGTCCACGCAGCGGGCGACGAACGTGACCTCGGCCCCGATCGCGATGGAGATCGGGTGGATGGGATGATCCACGACGCCGAACGGCGACGACTTGGTCTTCTTGCCGAACTCGCTGGTGGGCGAGTACTGCCCCTTGGTCAGGCCGTAGATCTTGTTGTTGAAGAGGATGATCTTCAGGCCGACGTTGCGGCGGATCGTGTGAATCAGGTGGTTGCCGCCGATGCTCAGGCCGTCGCCGTCGCCGGTGATGACCCAGACGTCGAGGTCGGGGTTGGCGATCTTGACGCCGGTGGCGACCGCGGGAGCGCGCCCGTGGATGCTGTGGAAGCCGTAGCAGTCCACGTAGTAGGGGAAGCGGCTCGAACAGCCGATGCCCGACACGATGACGGTGTTTTCCTTCTTCACGCCCAGGTCGGCGAAGGTCTTGAGCAGTTGCGTCAGGATCGAGTAGTCCCCGCAGCCGGGGCACCAGCGGACTTCCTGGCTGCTCTTGTAGTCCTTGGCGTTGGGTTTGGTAGCGGTTGCGCTCACGGCTAGTTGCCTCCGAGGATTTCTTCGGCCTTGTTGGCGATTTCGTGGATCATGAACGGCTTGCCCTGGACCTTGTGCAGCCCCAGCGGCTCGACGCGGTAGCGTGCCTGGAGCATGAACTGCAACTGCCCCATATTCAGCTCGCACACCAGCAGCTGCTTGTAGCGCGTGAGGATCTCGGCCACGTTGGCGGGCATCGGGTTGAGCCAGCGCATGTGCATGTGGCCGACCTTGTGCCCGTCGTGCAGGAGCTCCTCGACGGCGGTGCGGACGGCACCGAACGTGCCTCCCCACGAGATCAGCAGCAGGTCGCCGTTCTGTTCGCCGAACACCTCCTGATCGGGAACGTCGTGGATGACGTTGTCGATCTTCCGGGCCCGCAGCTCGGTCATCTTCTGGTGGTTCTCAGGGTCGTAGCAGACGTTGCCGGTGATGTGCTCCTTCTCCAGACCGCCGATGCGGTGCTGGAGTCCCGGCGTGCCCGGAATCGCCCACGGCCGGGCGCCGTGCTCGTCGCGCAGATACGGCTGGAACTTCTCGGGATCGGTCGCGTGCTTGATCTCGATCGGCTTGAGCGAGCCCGCATCGGGAACGCGCCACGGCTCCGAGCCGTTGCCGATGTATCCGTCGGTCAGCAGCATGACGGGGGTCATGTACTTGACCGCGATCCGCACGGCCTCGATCGCGCAGTCGAAACAGTCCGAGGGCGACTGGGCCGCGAGCACCGGCAGCGGGCACTCGCCGTTGCGGCCGATGATGGCCTGGAACAGGTCGGCCTGCTCGGTCTTGGTGGGCAGGCCGGTGCTCGGCCCGCCGCGCTGGACGTTGACGATCACGCAGGGCACTTCGGTAATCACGGCCAGGCCGATGGCCTCCTGCTTGAGGGCCACGCCGGGGCCGCTGGTGCCGGTCGTGGCGATGTTGCCGGCGTAGGCGGCGCCGACGACCGAGCACATCGCGGCGATCTCGTCCTCGGCCTGGAAGACGCGGACGTCGAACTCCTTGCGGGCCGAAAGCTCGTGCAGGATCTCGCTGGCCGGCGTGATCGGATACGAACCGTAGAACAGCGGCTTGCCGGCGAGCTGCGCGGCGGTCACCAGCCCGAGGGCGGTGGCCTGGTTGCCGGTCATGTTGCGGTAGGTGCCCGGCGTGAGCTTGGCCGGCAGCACCTTGTAGCGCAGATCGAAGATCTCGGCCGTGTCGCCGAAGTTGTACCCGGCCTTGAGCGCCAGCGCGTTCGCGGTGGCGACGGCCGGCACCTTGGCGAATTTCGTATCGATCCAGCGGAGCGTGTTGTCCAGCGGGCGGTCGTAGAGCCAGAAGACCAGCCCCAGGGCGTAGAAGTTCTTGCAGCGTGACGCCTGCTTGGGCGGCAGGCCGGTTTCCTTGACCGCCTCGAGCGTGTGGGTCGTGATGGGCACCTTGTAGAGCCGGTAGGCCTGAAGCTCGCCGGACTCGAGCGGGTTGGTGTCGAACTTCGCGCGGGAGAGGTTGGCCTTGGTGAACTCGTCGGAGTTGACGATCAGGACGCCCCCTTCCTTGAGGTTCTTGAGGTTCACCTTGAGGGCGGCGGGGTTCATCGCCACGAGGGCGTCGAGCCGGTCGCCGGGGGTGTGGATTTTCTGATGCGCGAAGTGGATCTGGAACCCGGAGACGCCGCCGAGCGTTCCCGCCGGGGCCCGGATTTCGGCCGGGTAGTCCGGGAACGTACTGACGTCGTTGCCGAACACCGCCGAGGCGTTCGTAAACTGCGTGCCGGCGAGCTGCATCCCGTCGCCGGAATCGCCGGCGAACAGGATCGCCGCGTGCATCAGTTCCTCGGAGCGTTTGCGCGCATCCGCCTTTGCCTGCTTGTCTTTCTTCGTTGCTGTACTCATTGCACCAAGTCTCGTCCAACCCGGCACAAGGAGGCCCCGCGGCGGCCTTGTGTCGGCAACAATTTTTGACCGAAAACGGCAAAAGACGCAGGCCCCACGCGAGGCTGCGTCGTCTTTCCATCTCCCAGCGGCCGACTGAACCTGGTATCATATCGACGCGCGTATGCATATACCAGAAACCATCTGCGAAAAAATCCGCCCCGAGGCCGACTTTTGCCCGACTCCCGCCGGCGGTTCCCGGTTGAGCGGTCCGGCACCGCGCCGCTGCGCGTTGACCGGCGCGGGGCGAAGTCGTTAGGATGTCGCTTTCTCGGCCGGGGCCGGCCGGCGCGTATCCCCCGGCTTGAGTGCCCGAGTGCTGGCGCAGTGTGACCCTGCGGGTTGGGGGGTTCCCGACCGGCGGTCTTCGCCGTTTCGTTGAAGGACGTGCAAGTTGGCCAAACAGGACGCAATCATCGTCGAAGCAGTCGTGGTCAAGGCGTTGCCCAACGCCATGTTTCTCGTGGAAAGCGAACTGGGCAACGCCAAACATCAGGTTCTCGCGCACGTCTCGGGAAAAATGCGCAAACACTTCATCCGCATCCTCCCCGGCGACCGCGTCACCGTGGAACTCTCCCCCTACGACCTCAAGCGCGGCCGTATCGTATACCGCCAGAAGTAACCCTGTGCGGAAACCCGCCGCACAGCCACGCGTCGCTACCTTCCGGCAAGACGCGCGACCGCGTCGTCCGTGTTCTCGCAGAACACGAACAACTGATCGAGATTGGTGATTTCGAACAGGCGGATCAGATCGGCGCGCACGCCCACCAGCGCCACGTCGATGCCGGCGGTCTCGGCCCGGCGCCGGAAGTTGAGCAGCACCCCGAGGGCCTGCGAGGACAGAAAACAGACGGGCGTCAAATCGAGTGCGATCGGCGCGTGGTCGTCTCCGCCGACCAGATCGTACAGCGCCGGGCTGATGGCGCGGATGGTCGCCGTATCGAGCGCCGCCGTCGCACCAAAGGTCACGATCCGCACGCCGTCCTGAATTCGCACATCGAGCTTCGGGTCATCGGCCATGGAGGGTTGCTCCGCCTGGTCTGGTTTTCTCGTGCGATACGCCGGGCGATTATCGCTTCAGGGCGGTCTGCGTCCAGTCGGCCAGCCGCTGGGCCTGAAACCGCATGATGGTGCGCAACAGTTGGCGATGCCCGACGGGGTAGACCAGTCGCTCGGGTCTGCCAAGCCGGCCGTAGAGCAGATCCCCGGTCGCGGCGGGCACCACCTGATCGAAACGGCCGCAAACCACCAGCGTCGGCTTGCCATGTAGCGCCGCCGCTGCGTTATAAGGGTCCAGCGCCGCGTGGCGGAGGTATGCGCGGTCGAGCGCCGCCCAGAGCGCCGCGGGCAGCGGGCCGCCGTCTTTGCGCAACACAATGCCGGGGTTGCGCTTGTGGCTCGTGGCCGAGATGCGCAGCAGGTCGGCCCCGCCGGCGACGATCACCGCCGCCCCGAAATGTTCGGGCATCCGCCGGACCACCGCCGGCAGCCCCAGCGCTCCGACGCTGAACCCCATGATCCCCGCGGGCTGCTGGGGCAGGTCGGGGCGGTGTCGCCCGAGGTAGGCCAGCACGGCTTCGAGCGAGTAGGGCCAGTCGGCCAGTTCGTCGTCGATGATCGCCGCGATACGCCGGGCGACCTCCGGTACTTCCGTCTCACCGGCCAGCGAAAAGACCTGCGGGTCGCGCCGGCGGGCGAAGTAGCGTCCCGTCCCGTCCGAACTGAGGACCGCCCAGCCGGCCTTGCGCAGCGCCTGCCGAACGTAGCGGTTTCCGCCGAGGTGGACGATGAGGCCGCGCGGGGAACCGGCGGGTTCGTACAGCGTCCAGCGCACACCGAGGCGAACGTCGCGCGGCGTGAGCCGATCGGGCACGGTCGGTGCACCGCCCGGCTCCGCGCCTCCGTGCGCCGTTTGCGCCGCCGGAAAGGAGACGAACAGCAGGTGCATCGTCGCAGCGGGAGACTTCGCCTTCGCATGCGCCTGCGCCTCCGGCGGTTCGATCTCCAGCACGAGTCCCAGCCCGGCCGGTTCGCACCGCCGAACGCGAAGCACCTCGGGATCGTTCGCCCCACCGGCATTGTTGATCCGCAGCACCGGGGGTACTCGCTGCGCAAGGCGGTCGAGGCCGCGCGTCAGGCGCGCGGGCCAGCCGATCGGCTGCGCAGCAGCCGTCGGGCCGCTCGCTGTCCCGGAAACTGCGAACATCGCGACCACCAGCGACAGCGCGCCTCGCGGTGGCGTCACCCGCGGCCGGAGCATCGGGCGCCGGTCGCTCATGGCCGGGAGCTCCGCGCCGAGGTCGGGCGCTGCGGCAACGTCACGGACCGGGCCGCGCGGCGCTGGGCCCGCGTCGGCAGCCGGTCGAGGCGTTTCTTGAGCCGCTCGAACAGGCGGTCGGCGTCTTGCTGGCGCTGCCGGCGGGGTTTGCGCAGCGCGGCCTCCGCGCGTCCCTGATCGTCGCCGGCCCGCTGGCGGATCGACTGCGTGACGCGCTCGAGCCGGCGCTGGGCGACGGCGTCGCGTTGCTTGGCATCGCGATAGTAGAGCCACGCCCGCTGCCGCTGCTCGTCGTTGAGTTTGTATGTTCGAATGAACTCGCGTACGTAGCGGGCCCAGGCGTCGTCCGCTGCGGGCGCGCTGGTCACGGGGCGGTGGCGGGCGCGCGTTTCGGCCGGGGTCGCAGCACCGGGCGCGTGGCCGCCGCTTCGGTCCCGCAGCGCCGCGGCGGCGCTGTTGGGCGACTCCGGTTGCTCGCGGGCCGCGAACGCGGCCTGCGGATTCTGAATGGGGTCGTCTTCCATGCCCCAGTCGGCCGGGTTCCACTGGCCGGCCTTCCAGCGCTGGGCGGCGCGTTCGATGTCCGCCATGCGTCGATTGGCCGCCTCCAGATCCTGCCGCACCAGCTCCTGTTGTTCGGGGTCGAGCTCGTCCATCAGTTTTTCGGCGGCCGCGTTGATCTCCTGGCGGGCGTCCAGCAGGACCGGCTCGGCCAGCCGACTCCAGCGTGCGATCTGCTCCGGCGTAAACGGTTTGCCGGCCGCCCGCGTCTCGATCGCCTCGGTCGCGTACTGGAGGATGCGGTCGGCGTGTTTCGAGAACAGATCGAGGTTGATTCGGAAGACCTCGTTCTGGATCGTCGCCATCTGCCCTTCGTCGAGCAGGTAGCGGTCGCCGATCATCTGCATGGCCGCCTCGAAGCGTTCCTGGGTCTTCCACGGCGGGATGCGGCCGACCTCGCGGATCATATCCAGCGTGAACAGGTCGCTTTCGGTGTCCCAGCCGTTGCGCTCGAACATCTTCTCGGACGCTTCGATGATGCTCTCGTACTGCTCGTCCCAGTTTTCCAGCTTGCGGGTGGCGCGGATCAGCCGCCAGGCCTTCTCCTGCAGTTGGCGCATGCGCTCGGCGGCCGAGCGTTGCGGCGGCTCGGCGCGGGACTCCCCGACCTGCGCAGGGGCGCCCGCGGCCGCCAGGACCAGCGTGATACCGACAATCCATCTCATGAGGACCACTCCCACGCCGTGCGGCACCGCGGCCCCCCCATGCCGGCGGCGCCACCGGTCGCACGAACACTCTACTCGCTCCCCGCAACCCCGCCAGCCCGCAGCCCGCACGCCGCCCGGAAAGGTGTTGCGTGCCCGGGGCCCTCCTGTTTATAATACGCGGCTCGACGCCCAAGGGCGTGGTGGCCGCGCGCTGGCGGCCCCGGATCAGACACGGGGGGTGGAAAGGACTGTGCCGGGCGGCGCA
>CAYRXN010000264.1:0-16713 GCA_964428275.1 uncultured Planctomycetales bacterium
GAGCAGGCCCAGCAGTTCGGGATCGCGGATGTTCTCGTCGGAGAACGACTCGCGGGTGACGTCGCCGTCGCGCAGGGCCGCGGCGACGCAATAGCCCATGCTGTGGTCGGCGGTCTCGCGGCTGGTCGGCCGCCACTTCTCCGGTTCGCTGCCGATGATGCTCACGGCGGCCTCGAAGCTCTCGATCAGAATGCTCTCGATGTTGGCGATGTCGCCGATCTCGCCGCGCAGCGCGAGGGCGGCTTCGATCGCCGACTGCGAGTGGTATTCGGCGGGCCAGAACTTGATGTAGGTCTTGTTGATCATCCAGTCGTCGGGTTCGCGGCTCCAGGCGAGCTCGAACGGTCCGGTGACCATGTTGAACAGGCCCTGGGGGCCTTCGAAAATCTCGTTGGGGCCGGTCATGCCCAGCCGGGCGAGGTTGGCGGCGAAGACGCCGTTGCGGGCCGCGTTGGAGAACGCGCAGGCCTTCCAGTCGGAGATCTGGCCGGCGCGGGTCTGGCGGGTGGCGAAATTGCACACGCCGGCCAGGCCGAGCGCGTGGACCGTCTGCTCGATGTCGAGGTCGTAGAGCCGGCTGGCCATCAGCGCGGTCGATAGCGCCCCGTAGTAGACGTGGTCCCAGCCGTGGGCCCGCAGGGAGGCGGCGTCGCACAGCCGGCACTGGAGCTCGTAGCCGAGCACGATCGCGGCCACGATGTCGCGCGGCGCGGCGCCGCGCACCTGTCCGACCGCCCAGGCGGCGGCGATGTTGTCGCTGGGATGGGCGGGTTCCTTGCTCAGGTAGGTGTCGTTGTAATCGAGGTAGCGCACCAGGGCGCCGTTGGCGAACGCGGCGAGGTCGGGCGTGGTGCGGTGGTTGGAGCCGAGCAGGTTGGCCCCGTTCTCGATCGCGACCGAGCGGGCCACGTTGCGGGTGATCCGCCCGGGACGGGACGTCCACGCCCCCAGCGCGGTACCGATGGAATCGAGGATGCGTCGATTGGTCTCGTGAACGGTCTTCTCGCCGAGGGCCTCGAAACGGACCTCGCGCGCCCACTGGGCGATGGTTTGTGCAAGTGCAGGCATGGTTTCTCCCTGGTTTCGCCGAAAGCTGGATTCTGCCTCGAACCGGGTGTTTTTGCAAGCATGCGAATTTGCGCTCGCGGGGATGACGCCGGGCGCGTCGCCACGTCCGGCGGCGGCGGGTATGATTTCCCCCGACGGCGCGAGTCGAACCCCGCACGAGTCGGCCAGTCTGCCCGATCGCGGCCGGGCCGAGCGCAACCGAGACCCCACTGCGATGCAGTCAACACCGCCCACTGAGAACTCCCGGCAAACCGCCGCTGCCGCCCGTACCGGATGTGACGCAGCCCATCGTCTCCCCCACCGCGACCACGATCGCCGTGCCGGCCGGTTGGCCCACATGTTGCTCGGGGCCGGCGTGTTCGTCGCCGTCGTGACAGGCTGCACGGACCGGCTCACACGGCAAGCCGATGTGGAGGTGGAACGTCTGATCGAGCAGCGCAGACGCAGCAGCCTGATCACGCCGGCGCCCCGCCCCCTGATCGAACGCGGCGGGCGCGCGCTGTTGCCGGAGGAGTCGTCATACGAGCGTACCCCGGAGCCGGTTCCCGCCGACATCCCCGAGGGGTTCGTGGGGACCGTTTCGGCCTCGGCGCCGGAAGCGTCATCCCCGACTTCCGCGCCGCTGGGCGGCCTTGCGGCCACGAGCCTGCCCGCCAGCGTCCCGGCGGCGACGCAACCTGCGCGCTACCGCGATGAGGTGCTCACGCTGACCGACGCGCTCGCCTACGCCCAGCAGCACCGCCGGCAGTACATCACGGCGAAAGAAGACCTCTACCTCGC
Source organism: uncultured Planctomycetales bacterium (assembly GCA_964428275.1). Classification (GTDB taxonomy): domain Bacteria; phylum Planctomycetota; class Phycisphaerae; order UBA1845; family Fen-1342; genus JALSRY01. The sequence goes on from CAYRXN010000264.1 coordinate 1,849, forward strand.
CGCGCTCGCGCTGACGCTCGAACGCCACCTCTGGACGCCGCAGTTCGCCGCCAAGCTGAAAGCGGTGTACGGCAACTTCGGCGAGATCACCGATTTCGACCAGGCCACGCGCTTCGTGGCGGAGCTGTCGGTTTCGCAACGCCTGCCGCTTGGCGGCACGTTCACCGCCCAGGCGGTCAGCACGCTGATCCGCGACGTGAAACGCAGCATCACCGCCAGCGAGGGCAGTACGATCACGCTGGGGCTGGACATCCCGTTTCTGCGCAACGCCGGGCACGTCGCGCAGGAAGACCTGATCCAACTGGAGCGTTCGCTGGTCTACGCCGTGCGGCGCTTCGAGCGTTTTCGCCGCCAGCAGCTCGTGGACGTCGCCCAGCGTTACTTCTCGCTGCTGGCCTCGAAACAGGCGGTGCTCGACGCGATTGTGAGCGTGCGCGCCGCCGAACGCCTGTATCAGCGGGCGCTCGACTATCAGGTGCGCGGACTGGGCAACGTGCTCGACACCGGCCGCGCGGAAACGCGCCTGCTCTCCGAACAGAACCGGCTCGCCCAGCAGCGTGAGGCCTTTCGGGCGGCGACCGACCGCTTCAAGATCGAGATCGGCATGCCCGTGGACGAACCGATCGGTCTGGACGATCTCGAAACGATCCAGGCGATCGAAGAACAGATCGCCGCCGGCAGGTACCCCCTGCTGCTCTTTCCGCCGGCTGCCAACGATGAGCAGCAGGCGGTTGCCGTTGCGAAGCGCTACCGCCTCGACCTGCTGAATCTGAGCAACGAGATCGATGATGCCAAGCGCGGTGTCGCAATCGCCCGCAACGCGCTGCTGCCCGATCTCGACTGGAGCTCGACGCTCACGTTCGATACCGACCCCGACCACGCCAAGCTGGGGGCGTTCGAGTTCGCGCGGGCCACCTGGCGAACCGAAGTGATTCTGGAGATGACCGACCGCTTCCGCGAACGCAACCGGTATCGCGCCTCACTGATCGACGTTCGGCGGGCGCGGCGCAGCTACACCGATCTGTTCGAGCGGATCGTGGCCGAGGTGCGCAGCAGCGTGCATCAGATCCAGTTGCAGGAGGAGACGTTGCGGATCCAGCGGCGCAGCCTGCTCGTGGCAGCAGACCGCCGCGACAATGCCGAGTTCCTCTTCAACAAGGGCAAGGTGGATAACCGCGACCTCGTTGAGGCCCAGGATGAATTCGTCGCGGCCCAGAACCGCCTGAATCTCGCGAAAACCGACCGTTGGACGGCGCTGCTCGAGTTCCGACTCGCTACCGGTACGCTCTGGATCGACGATCGGGGAACCCAGCACGTCGCCCCGGGGACCGGCGGACGCGGCGAGAAGAAGGCCAGGCCGCGATCGTACTGAGAAGACGCGAACGGACCTCCGGCGCCAGGCGGGTCGGACTACCCCCCGGCCTGGGCACTTTCCTTGAGGAACTGCTGGTACTTCTCGCGCAGCCGACTGTCGAGCACGCGGATGCGGGCCTGGGTGAAGAGGTCTTTGGCCAGGTGGCTCATGGCCTGCGGAATCGCACGCGCGCGCACCTGCTGCTCGATCTTGTCGCGCACGTCCTCGAAACGCACGGCCTGCTGGGGGATCCGCCGTTCGAGCTTGAGGATGTGGAAGTACTGGCCGGTCAGGATCGGGCTGGTGATTCCACCCGGCTTGAGCGAGAACGCGCCCTCGCGCAACGCGGCGGGGATGTTGGGGTCGTTGAAGGTGAACGGCTCCATCTCGCCGCCGCGGGGGGCCGTGACCGGGTTCTTGCTCAGCCGCCGGGCGACATCAGCGAAGTCCGCACCGCGGCGGAGCAGGTCCATCGCCTCATTGAGCGTGCGGCTGTCGCGCTGGGGAATCTGAATGTCGCGGACCACCACCTTGTCGCCGTAGGTGCGGGCGAATTCCTCGCGCAGCGTTTCCGGCGTGATGTGGATGTCCTTCTCGACGATCTTGCGCAAGTAGGCATTGCGCTTCATGCTGAGCATGAACTCGGACATGGAGAAGCCGCGTTTTTCGAGCACCTGCCGCAGGGCCTTGCGTTTGTTCTGCTCGGTCGCTTCGTCGGGATTCATGCCGGACTCTCTGGCGATGCGGTCGAGCGCCCGCTGGAACTCGGCGTCGATGTCGCCGCGGCTGACCGTCAGGCCGCGTTTGCGGGCCTCCTGCTTGGCCAGTTGGAGGATGACCAGCTCCTGCAAGACCTCGACGCCGCGGGCATCGATCAGGATGTCGATCATCTCCTGACGGCTGATCGGCTGGCCGTTGACCAGCGCGACCGCGTTGCCGTCCTGGGCGCGTGCGGGCGCGGCGAGCGTGGTCAGCAGCAGTCCGCACACGATCAGCGTTCGTCCGGACCGGGGGTGGCAGGCGATCATCGGCAAACACCTCGGGTTCATTCGCGTGGCTCCATCATGGGGGTGGTCTGCGTCTCGTCGCTGACCGCCGGCCGGCGCTCCAGCCGGCACGTTCAGGTCTTCGTCAATGCTCCGGCAGCGGCTGGAACGGCGAGCGATCGGAACGGGCAACCGTGATCCGTGCCGCCGGCACGGCGCTGCGCAAACGCCGTTGCAACATCGGCAGCACGAGCCGCTCGCTGGCGTAATGGCCCAGGCACACCGCCGTCACGCCGCGGCGAAGCAATTGTAACGCGTCGTGGTGCTTGAACTCGCCGGTCAGCACGAGCGATTCCGGATCGCGGAACGCCCGGACGCCGAACGCGCCCGCCGCCGCGGTCACCGAACGAAACCGCCGCTTGAGATTGCCGACGCACGAAGCGACGGAGAGATCCAGCCGGGTGGCCAGTCGGGCCACGAGGTCGCGGCCGGCGGTCGGGCGCCGCAGCAGACCGACCCGGCCGAGCCCCACCGCCGCCTGCGCCTCTGCGCGATGCACGGGAAACAGATCGAACGCCGGCTCCTCGTAGGGATGGTGCGCGCAGAGCGCCCGCACCACGTCGCCGACGCGGTCGGCCGGAACGACCATTTCCAGGCGGATTTCCTCGACGCGCTCCAGCACGCCGCGCCGGCCGACGGCCGGGTGGGTCGTTTCGTCGCCGCGAAACGTGCCGCGGCCGGCGAGTTCGAAACTGCACTCGGTGTAGTGCCCGATCGTCCCGGCGCCGGCCTCCGCGAGCGCGTGGCGCAAGCCGTCCACATGGGCGGGTGGAGTGAACACGGCAAGTTTGTAGCCGGTATCCTGGCGAACCACGGGCGTCACCGGCCGGCGCTCGGCGACGTCGAACAGGTCGAGCAGCAGGTCGTTGGTTCCGCCGACGGCCGAGTCCATCGCGCTGTGCGTCGAGAGAATCGACACCCGCGCGGCCAGCAGGTCGGGCAGCAGGCTGGTCGGCCCCTCGGCCGCGGGCGCAACCGCGCGCAGCCCCTTGAAGATCGGCGGGTGATAGGCGACCACCACATCGGCGTTCTTGCGCAGCGCCTCGCGCGCGACGGCGTCGGTCAGGTCGATCGCCAGCAAGACGCGCCGGGCCGGCCACGCGGGCCGCCCCGCGAGCAGGCCGACGTTGTCCCACGGCTCGGCACAGTGCAGCGGCGCGATCGCGTCGAGTGCGGCGAGAATGTCCGCCACACGCGGCGACGAACCGGACGACGTGCTTGCCTTTTCTTGACGACGTGCTGCCATCGACGAACCCTCTCTGGACCACCTGTGACGAATCTCTTCCAGGCGCGCGTGGGTAGCTCGCGAGACGGCGGCTGGGGCCCTCGCTCGCGCTCCGGCACCTGATCGCTCGACCCCTCAGCCCCTGCGCCGCTCAGTCGCAGCGTGGGCTCTGCCCACGAGAGCCGGGTCGGCCGGGCTTCGCCCGGCCGGCAGGACCGTCATTGTGCTTTCGTGTCTCGGTGCCTCGTTGCCTTCGTCCCCGATCTCCCCGGCTGCGGCCGAAGGCCGCGCTGCGCTGCCGGGCGATCAACCGGCGCACTCGGCGTCGATCCGCTCGCCGTAGGCGACCAGCAGCTTGCCCGCGATCTCGCCGGGTTTCTCCTGCGCGATCGCCTGGCGACCCACGCGCACCACCGGCACGATTTCCATCAGGCTGTTGGTGAGCATGACCTCATCGGCCGCCAGCAGGTCGTCACCTGAGAGCGCTTCTTCACGCACCTCGATTCCCAGCTCGCCGGCCAGCTCGATCACCGTGGCACGCGTGATTCCCGGCAACACGGGCGTATCGAGCGGCGGCGTCCGCAGGACGCCGTCGCGCGCCAGGAACACCGAGCTGATCGCGCCTTCGGCCAGGTGCCCGTCGTAGGTGAACCACAGGGCCTCGAACGCCCCGTGGGCGTGCGCCTCGCGCAGCGAAGCCAGCCGGGCGAAGTAGCTGGTCGTCTTGTGCCCGGTCGTGGGATCGTGCGTGCCCTGGCGATACGGCGAAAACAACACCGTCACACCCTTGCGGTAGCACTCGTCGGGATAGCGTCCTCCCGGCGCGGCCGAGGCGATGATCGTGAGCTTCGGCGGCTCGTCCTGGCCGGCCCGCAAGCTGCCGGTCGTGACCGTGAGGCGCACGCGGGCGTCTTCGTGTTCCGTCGCCGAGACGACCTGGTCGACATTGTCGCGCAGTTCGTCCGCGTCCGGCGCGACGGCCCAGCCGAGCCGGCGGGCGGACTGGATCAGGCGGTCGAGATGGCGTTCGAGCCGGAACACCCGGCCGCCGTAGGCCCGCATCGTTTCGAACAGGCCGATGCCCTGCATCAGACCCGAGTCGAACACACTGACCTGGGCGCGTTCCGCCGGCATCAGCCGCCCGTTGAGACTCACCCATTCACGCACAGCAACCTCCAGCGATTTCCGCGGGGGCGGGGGCATGTCCCGCCGCGGCCGAGCCGGCGAGGGCCCGCACGATCCCGCGCAGCTTGTCCGCGGTTTCCTCGTACTCGCGGGCGGGATCGGAATCCGCGACGATCCCGCCGCCGCCGTACAGTGTGGCCCGCGGCCCGTGAAACTGCAAAGTGCGAATCGCGACGTTGAGCACCATCTGGCCGTCGAGCCCCAGCACGCCGACCGCGCCGGTGTACGCGCCGCGCGCGACCGGTTCGAGCTCGTCGATGATCTCGATCGCGCGGATTTTCGGCACGCCGCTGATCGAGCCGGCGGGGAAGCACGCGGTCAGGAGGTCGATCGGGTCGCAATCGGTCCGCAGGCGCCCGGTGATGTCGGCGACCGCGTGGTAGACGGTGGGGTGGGTTTCGATCCGCCGGGCGTGACGCACGCGTACCGAGCCGTACTCGCAGACCCGCCCCAGGTCGTTGCGGTGCAGATCGACGATCATCGCGAGTTCGGCCCGTTCCTTCTCGGAGGCGGCCAGCGCCGCCCGATGGCGCCGGTCGCATGGCGGATCGCCGGTGTGCGGCCGGGTTCCCTTGATCGGTGAGGTGAGCACGTCGCGGCCGCGCAGGCGCAGGAAGAGCTCGGGCGAGACCGACGCCACCGCGCCGCCGTTCCAGCGCAGCAGCGCTCCGAACGGGGCCGGGTTCTCGCGTCGCAAGCGCAGGTAGGCGCGCAGCGGGTCGTTGAGGCCGTCGAATCGCAGTCGCCGTGCGATGTTGACCTGGTAGATGTCGCCCGCCGCGATGTAGTCGAGTGCGCGGGCCACCATCGCCTCGTAGCGGCTGCGGGGGATGTCGGGGCGGGGCGGCCGGGAGGGCGGGCCCGGCGCCGGCGGCGGCAGTCCGGCGCCGGCGTTCCATCGCCGGGCAAGCGGCTCGGCGGCCGCGGCAGGAAGCCCCAGTTCCTCCCGCAGCCCTGGTGCCCAAACCAGCGTCGCCCGTCGGCGGCGGTAGTCCAGCACGATGCCCCGGTCATGGAGCGCCATGCGCAACAGCGGCAAACCCGTATCGTCGCCAGCGGCAGCCGGCAAACGCTCGAGCAGGCGGGCCATCTCGAACGCGGCGTAGCCGACCCAGCCGGGCGCGATCGGCGTGATCGGACCCCGGCGGCGCAGTCGGTGCGCTACGCGTTGCCAAAGCCGCCAGCCGTCGGCTTCCTGCGCCGCGGGGCGCCCGCCGACCTGAAAGACCGCCGGCCCTTTTTGGGGCTGCTGGAGCACGCCTGCCGGAGCGACGCAGACCAGGCCGGCACGCTCGCCCCTCTGGACGCCGGCGGCGGCGTCGGCCGGAGTGGTGGCGTCGTCGAGCCAGGCGAGTTCGTCGTCGCCGGCCAGCGCCGTCACGCAGGCGGCGATATCACGCGGCCAGGCGAGTTCGGTGCATTTCCAGCCGCCGATCACTTCGGTGCCCTCGTCAGCGCGCCGACCGCCGCCGGCGACATCCCGCGCGGCTTGCGGCCGCGCCGTGGCGACCCCGGCGACATGATACCCGGTGCCGCCCCTCGCGCGCCCCCCTCCCCCCCGCGATGTCCCCGATCACGAAGCGGTCAGGCGGGTGTGATGTTCGCAGCCCGGCTCCAGCAGCGGATCGCCTAGCGCCGGGGGCGCGCCGGCCATGCGCCCGCGTCGGCGGCAACGCGGGCCAGTGGATCGAACCACGCGCCGAGCCCCCCCACCGGACCGCGGCGCCCGGACGGCCACGGTTCAGCCCTCCTTTTTCGGCACCTTCTTGAGCAGCGCCTCGACGGCCGCTTCGAGCTTGTCGCCGCGCAGGTCCCGGTGCCGAATGATGCCTTCGTGGTCGATGACGTAGATCGTCGGCCAGGCGTGGACGTTCCAGGCCTTGGCGATCTTGTTCTTTCCCGGCGAACCGCCACAGATGTTGGGCCAGGTGATTTTCTGCTCTTTGAGAATCTTCTTGAGAACCGACCGGCTCCCGTCGCTGTTGATCCCGAGCAGCGTGAACGGCTTGTCCTTCAGGCGCTCCACCATCTCACGCTCGTGCGGGATCATCGCCCGGCACGGACCTCACCAGAACCCCCAGAAGTCGAGCACCACCACCTGCCCGCGAAACTGCGAGAGCCTGATCGTGTTTCCGTCCACGTCCTCGCCGGAGAAATCCGGGGCCTGCATGCCGATCTGAAGGTGCTCGATTTCGAAGACGTAGCCCTTCGCCTGTTTGCCGGCCGGCGTCTCGGGATATTCCTTGACGATCCGCCGGAAGAGTGTCGCGGCCCGGTCTCGGTCAAATGTATCCGCCCCCGCGTCATCCCAGGGCAGCCCGTGGCTCCGCAACGTGAGCGCGAGGTTGAACATCGCGGTCGCCACGGTCTCCTTGTCTTTGTTGACTTCGATCACGCGCTTGTAGAAACGGATCAGCGGCTTTTTCCCCACGTCGTAGAAACTGTAGCGCAAATTGGCGAGATGCGCGCCCAGTTGCGAATCCGCGGCGTGGTTCCTGGTCAGTTGCTCGACCGCCCACAGACCGTCTGCACTCTTCTCCCCCGGTTTGTCGGGCCGTGGGGTAAGCTGCATGATCCAGACCAGCGCCTCGATGGCTTCGGGTTTGCCGGCGTGCTGCTCGGCATACGCCCGGAATCGCGGCAGGAACGACGGCCCCGGCCGGGGCGGCATGGCGCCTTCCTTGAACTCGCTCGAGCCGTCTTCCTTGCGGAACTTCTCGAGGTTCTGGAACCACGCTTCCTGGGCCTTGTTGTATTCGCCGATCAGACCGTCGAGTTCTTCGTCCGCCGGCGCCACCTGGATGAACAGGACCACCAGTGTCCCTGCGACCATGGCTCGCATAATGGTATCCTCCGAAATCCTGCGCTCTTCGTGGCGGTCCGGCCCGTCACCCGCCGCCCGCAATCGGTTGCTGTTGCATCGACGCTGATCGGCAACTGGGACGTATTGTCAGCCCCCGCGCGCCCGGCGGCAAGGCTTTTCTTGTTGTTTCCGCCGACTGTGAAACCTCCAGGCCCTGCGCGCGTCACCCGCACCGCCGCCGGGTCGCGCCGCCGGTACCTCCGCGCCGCCGGACGATTCCCCTTGGCGTGACACTTGGCAACGATGATAATCCGCAGCGCTGGGCTTGGGTCTTCGTTCGACAACAGCAGGTGAACCATGATGAACAGTGTACGTGCCGGGCGCACGGGGTGTGTGGTGTTGTGTGTACTGGTTCTGTGGACAACTGGCGGTTGCGGCTGGGGACTGTTGGGTTTCATGAACGCAGTCATGCAACCCCCCGACCAACTGCCGCCCGAGCTGGAGATCGTTCTTGCGGAGGGTGCGTTCGACTGCGACGACCCCAACGCATTGTCCGGTATGCCCGAACAGGCCGATCCGGTAGACGACCTGGCCGCGCTCGACGGCTGCTGGGGTGGTTGCGCGTCCGCCCCCGCGACGCTTCCCGGACGGGAGCTTCTCATCGCGGAAGCACTGCGTTTCGACAGCACGCACGGCACGCTGGAGCGCTCGATCTACCAGTCGATCGTGATCGTGCCGCCGATGGTGGATATCCAGATCGGCACGGTCACCCTCGACGAGCCCGGTATGGCGACGTTCCGTGTCACGCAGGTCCTGAGCACCGCCAACCCGACCGATCCGGGGGCGCTTGTGGACGTCACGGACAAATGGGACACGCTGCCGGTCTACGAGGTGCCGGTGGCGTTCGACGGCGAGCGCCTCATCGCCCGGTTCAGCGAGATCGACACGCCGCGAACGTCGGGCGGATTCGCCGATCGTCATTACGCCAGGCACACGCGGATCGAATGTCCTTGAGCGTTGCCGCCGCCGCCCTGCGATCCGCGATTCGAAGCCGCCGACGCACCCGGCCTGGCCGCGGCCGCACCGCGCGTCGCCCGCCCTGTGCAGGCGACGCCGCGGCGTCCGGCCCGGCCGATCACGGAATGAACACGAGCGCGTTTGCGCTCACGTCCGAGCACCGCCGATCGGACACGATCCGGCCGGCCACGTAGTACCACTGCCCGCCCTGGCCGGCCATCTGCCCCGGATACCACTGGTCGGCCCCGGCCAGCTTGTGGGGATCGAGCGGATCGCCGCGCGTAAACCAGCACTCGTCTCCGTCGGGAATGCCGTCGAAGTCGCTGTCCGCTTCGGTGGGCACCGTGCCGCGCTCGGCCTCTTCGGTGAACCCCAGCCCGTCGTGGTCCCAGTCGTTTTCCGCCACGATGACGTAGTAGCCGCCATCGGGCGCCCCGAAAGTGAAGTCGTGCGAATCGCGATCGAGCTGCCGTGGCAGCGTCGCCGGATCGCCCGGCTCGTGTTCGATCGGCACCCACGTCGCGGCCATTTCGTCCCAGTGATACGCGGCGTACGAAGACTCGGCCGCGTCCGGAAAACGCTGGAGCAGCGCCTCGTGCATCACGGAGATTCGCAGCGGCTTGAGCGGATGTACCGGCTCGTAAGGCGGGTCGGCGTCGTTGAGCAGGAGGTTGAACCACGTGAGCACCTCCGTATCCGGCGGCAGCGTATCCAGCGGCGGGAGCGACTTGGCCTGCTGCATCTCCACCGTCATCAGCGACTCCATCGGCCCGGAGCCCCCGACCGAGCCGCCCAGCACGCAAACCCACCAGGGCAAGCCGTCGAGGTCGACCGCGAATTCGCCGCCGCCGTCGCTGCAAGTCGGATAACTGATGCCGTTGTACTGGTCGTAGAGCCAGTAGTATTCCTGCTCGACCTGCGGGTCGGCGGCATTCAGGACCATCCCATTGGACAGCGTGATCGACGCCCCCGGCCAGCGTGCCTTAAGCAGAAACCGCTCGCTCGTCGGCGGGGCGTCGAGCAGATCGGGAGATTTCCACACGGCGTCGCCGTGGTTGTCCGTGTACACCGTCACCAACGATACGGTCGTTCCCGCCGAGTTGATCGCCGAGAACGTAATCGGCTGGTTGGGGATACCCTGGCCGATGCACAGCGGCCCGTTGGCGGAGATCACCAGACTGGCCCGGCACGTCACCTGGTCCCAGTACACGAAATACGCCGGATTGGTGTTCGTGCACGTGCTCATCACGGTGAGCTTGAGCTCGACGCCGGTGAACCCGAGCCACGCCACCGGCGGCGGCTCACCCAACACGGGAAAGCTGTCGCGCTGATCCCAGTTCTCGTTGGTCAGCGGCTCGTCGCTGCAGCGGAACTCGTAGTGGATGCCGGCCGCCTCCGTTTCGTCGAGAAACTCGATCAGCGGCGTGTGCCAGGACAGCTCCACGTCGCCCTGCCCCCCGACCTCGACGACGGCCAGCTCCGTGAGGGGGGGAATGTCGCGTGCCTCGGGCTGGTCCACGAGCCCCCTCGTTCCGGCGGGTTCAAGGCCCGCCGGCGGTACCGGCACGGGCGGGGCCGCCTTCGCCACGAGGCACAGCGCTCCCAGCGATACGAGCACTGCCCGGCTCGATGTCACCTGCGCTCGGTGCAAACGGTGGATTGTGCGCATGGCCGACCTCCTTTCGCAGAGAAGCGTCGCCGCGCGTCGGCTCGCCCCCGTGGTGCGGGACGCCCCCCATCTGCGTTGTGCGCTTGTCAAGGTTGCGGTACGTGCGCGCCCGCGCGCCTTCCGACCCGCCCCCGTTCGATCTGCTGGCGGCACATGTCAGGAGTGCGTCAAGAGATGCGCTGGCTCATGTACTCCGGGCAGCCGAACCTAAGTTATTCTAGCGCGCATCGGCGTGCGCATCCAATCCGAATCGACCCACGTTCTGCACAAAAGTTCATGCAGCTTCGCCGCGGTGCGTGCTATAATGTGCGCTTTGTATGCCAACCCGGGATCAGCGCCGCGTCCCGGCAGGCCGGGAACCTGCGCCCTCGCGGCGACACGCGAACAACGACCGTGGAATGAGGCCCATGAACCAGAGGAAACACATCAGGTTGCGAAGAACATGGCATCCGGCCCCGCAGACCATCTGCGTTTGGGCAATCCCCCTTATTCTGCTCGTCGCCAGCGGCCAGACGCCGGCGACCCGCCCCGCGGCGAAACCCGGCCGTGGGCCGGCCCTCCGGAAAATTCCGCCAAGACCACGCGGCGTTTCCCCGGCAACCCGCCCGGCGGTGAAGAAATCCGGCGGTTGCGGAACCAAGAGCGCGGCGCCGACGCCCAAGCCGGCGCAGAGCGGACCGCATCCGCACTGGGTCTGTGCCCAGCCGACGATCACCGCCGAACCCGTCTGGAAGGGCGAGCGAGTAAAGTTCGCGTTCAAGATCACCAACGATGGCGAGGCCGACCTGAAGATAAAAGCCAAGGGCGGGTGAGGGGTCAAGACGATCGGTCGGTCCGACCGAACCATCGCCCCCGGCAAGACCGAGGAACTCCAGTTCAGCATCGACAGCCGCAAGTACAGCGGTCGCTTCGTCAAGCGGATCAACGTGACCACCAACGACCCGCAGAACACGCGCACACAACTGATGTGCATCGGCGTCGTCAAGGTGCCGCTCAAGCTCACCCCGCGTACGATCAGCTTTCCGAGGATCAGCCGCGACGCGGAGAGCGTCAGCAGGACCATCCAGATCACCCGCGGCGACGGCGGCCCCATCAAGCCCGAGATCGTTCCGCCCGCCGACAAGCACGTGCAGGCGACCCTGCACGAGGTCGAACCGGGCGAAGAGTACGAGCTCGAAGTCAAGCTCGTCCCCCCCTGGCCGGCCCGCTCGCTGCGCTCGAACCTCACGATCAAGACCGGCGTCAAGCAGGCCCCCACCGACACGATCCGCATCTACGCTTCCATCGCACCGCGTCTGGCGGCCATTCCCAGCCGGTTCATGATCCCCGCCAAACTGGAGCAGGACCGCGACTTGCGCGTCCGGCTGGCCTGGTCGGGCGGCAAGCCCGGCAAGATCCTCAGCGTCAAGTCGAGCAACCCCAAGCTGACGGCCAAACTGGTCGAGGAGAAGGGCCAGCAGTACGTCGTTCTGCACGTGCCCAAAGACTTCAGCGCGCTCCAGCGCGGCCGCGGGTTTGTCACGATCAAGACCGACGACAAGACGCTGCCGGTGCTGCGCGTGCCGTTCTACTCGATGCGCGGCCGGCAATTCGCCCGGCCCAATACCAAGTTCAAACGGCCCAACGCCACGACCGGCCGCAAGATCGTCCGCCCCGGGGCAACGTCGCGCCCCGCCGGCATCATCCGCCCCCGACCGCCACGGGCGGCCAAGACCGGCGGCAAGGCAAACGCTGCCGGCAAGCCGGGCACCACGCCGGCCAGACCCGCTGACCACCCTCAGCCGAAGGCACCTCCGGCGGGCACGGCCGCCCCGCCGGCTCCCGCCAACGGCAAGCCGCCGAAATAGTCGCCCGCAGCGCCGGACGCGCGAGAAACGCTCCGGCAACGGACGCACCAATCACGAAAAGCGACAACGCCGGGCGAATCCGCCCGGCGTCGTCGCTTTTCTCTCTGGAACTTCTCTGCGTTCGGCGTCACGCCGTGCCACCGTCACGCATGGTGCCGCGCTCAATCCCCGAACTTGATCCCCTGCGCCAGCGGGAGCTCGGTGCTCCAGTTGATCGTGTTCGTCTGGCGGCGCATGTACGCCTTCCACGAATCCGACCCGGACTCGCGCCCGCCGCCGGTTTCCTTCTCGCCGCCGAACGCCCCGCCGATTTCGGCCCCGCTGGTGCCGATGTTGACGTTCGCGATCCCGCAATCGCTGCCGTGGTGCGACAGGAAGTGCTCGGCCTCCAGCAGATTCGTGGTGAACACCGCCGAGCTGAGCCCCTGCGGCACGTCGTTGTGGATCGCGATGGCCTCGTTGATCTCGCGGATCATCGTGTCCGTGTCGGCCGGAGCCTGCTGGCCGCCGTAGCCGATGATGTAGAGGATCGGGGCGAAGGTCTCCTCCTGCACGATCTTGAATTCGTTCTTGGCCGCGGCGATGCACGGCTTGACGTAGTGGCCGCCGGGGTAATCGGAGCCGCTCAGCGGCTCGCCGCCGTAGAGGATCTCGCCGCCTTCGTCCTTGATGCGCTTGATGGCGTTCTGCATGTCCTCGACGGCCTGGTGCGTGACCAGCGGCCCCATGAGCGTGTCGTCCTTGCGCGGGTCGCCGATCTTGATCGTCTCGTACGCGCCCCGCAGCCGGCGGACGAGCTCGTCGCGCACGCTGTTGTGGGCGATGATCCGCCGCGTGCTCGTGCAGCGCTGGCCGGCGGTGCCGACCGCGCCGAACAGGATCGCCCGCAGGGCCATGTCGAGATCGGCGTGGGGCGTGACGATGATCGCGTTGTTGCCGCCCAGCTCGAGGATCGTGCGGCCCAGCCGCTTGCCCACGACTTCGCCGACGCGATAGCCCATTTCGCAACTGCCGGTGGCCGAGACGAGCGGTACGCGGCGGTCGTGCAGCAGCTTCTCGCCGATCGACGAGCCCTTGCCGATGACCAGCGAGAAGATCGCCGGATCGACGCCGTTGGCATCGCACACCTCGGCCGCGATCTTGGTACACGCGATGGCGGTCAGCGGGGTCTTGCTGGCCGGCTTCCAGAGCGTCGCGTTGCCGCAGACGGCCGCGATGGCCGCGTTCCAGCTCCAGACGGCGACGGGGAAGTTGAACGCGCTGATCACGCCGACGACGCCCAGCGGGTGCCACTGTTCGTACATGCGGTGGCCGGGCCGCTCGGAGTGCATCGTCAGGCCGTAGAGCTGACGGCTCAGGCCGCAGGCGAAATCGCAGATGTCGATCATCTCCTGCACTTCGCCCTCGCCCTCGGCGATGATCTTGCCCATCTCGAGCGTGACCAGCGCCCCCAGCTCGCTCTTGAGCTCGCGCAACCGGTTGCCGAGCTGGCGGACGATCTCGCCCCGCCGCGGCGCCGGCAGTTCGCGCCACTTGAGAAACGCCTCGTGCGACCGCGCCACGATCTTGTCGTACTCGTCCTCGGTGATCTGCGTCACCGACGCGATCTTCGAGCCGTCCACCGGCGTAATCACGTCGAGCACCGGCCCGGAGCCGATCCACTCGCCGCAGAAACCGCCCAGATTGCTGCCTTCGATGCCGAGAGTCTTGAGGAAATCGCTCATTACCGTACCTGCCTGTGTGGTTTCTTATTACCCGCCCGCGATCGAACCGCCGATCGCCCGTGTCTCGGGGAACCGAGAGTGTAGCGACTCGCCTCCTACGCCGCTACGGCGTCATCCCGCCGCGCCGGACGTCCCGCGCCGCAGCGGCCCGACGCCCGGCGCGAGCCCTGCGGCAATCGGCCGGCACCTTGCCTTTCAGAGCTGATAGTGGTAGCTGCTCAGGGCCTTCATGTAGTTGGCCCGTTCGAACGCGGCCGGGTCGGCGACCGACTTCTGGCTCATGCTGCCCTTGAGCTGCTCGACCGACTCGTACTCGCGTTCGGTCATCCACGCGGTCATCTCGTCGAGCATGACCTTGATGTGTCCGACGCCGTTGCGCAGCAGCGCCGAGCACACCTGCGTCACGTCCGCCCCGGCCATCAGCATCTTGAGCATGTCCCGCCCGGTCGAGATGCCGGTGGTCGCCGCCAGCGACGCCGCGACCTTGCCGTGCAGGATCGCGACCCAGCGCAGCGGCAGCCGCATCTCGTGCGGCGACGAGAGCACCAGGTTCGGCACGACCTCCAGCTCGTCCAGGTCGATATCGGGCTGGTAAAAGCGGTTGAACAGCACGAGCCCGTCGGCACCGGCCCCGGCCAGCCGCCGCGCGGTCGCCAGCGTGGCGCTGAAGAACGGGCTGACCTTGATGGCCACGGGCACCTTTACGTGGCCCTTGACGGCCTGGAGCACTTCGAGGTACCGATGCTCCACGTCCTCGGCGGTGAGCTGCGGATCGGACGCGATGAAGTACACGTTCAGCTCGAGCGCGTCGGCGCCGGCCTGCTCCATTTCGCGGGCGTAATCGGTCCAGCCGCCGGCGGTCACGCCGTTGAGGCTGGCGATGACGGGAATGCCAACCGCCTGCTTGGTTTTGGCGATGTGTTCGAGGTACTCGTGCGGGCCGAGCCGGTAGTCGTCGGCCTGCGGAAAGTAGCTCGTCGCTTCGGCGAAGCTCT
>CAYRXN010000265.1:0-11104 GCA_964428275.1 uncultured Planctomycetales bacterium
GGGTTCGTGGAGTATCGCCACGCGCGCACGTGGGAGACGCCCGAGCTCGACGCGTTGCGGGCCGTCGCCAACATCTGCGGAGCGGCGGTGCTGCGGGCCGAGATGGACCGCGAGAAGAACCGGCTGGAGCGCCAACTTCATCAGGCCCAGAAGATGGAGGCGATCGGGCAGCTTGCCGGCGGCGTGGCGCACGATTTCAACAACATCCTGACGGCGATTCTCGGAAACGCAGAGTTGTCACTGGGCATCCTGCGGCCCGAGCTGCCCGCCGACGACCCGCTGGTCTGCGGTTTGCGGCAGGTGGAGCAGGCGGCCCAGCGCGCCGCGCGGCTGACACGGCAGCTCCTCATCTTCAGCCGCCGCGACGTTTCGCGCCCCGAAGTGCTCGATCTCAATCAGTTGATCGTCGAGCTGGAGAAGATGTTGCGACGGTTGATCACCGAGGACATCGACCTGGAGGTGCGTTGTGGGGTGGACATTCCGCCGATCTGTGCTGATGCGGGGCAGATCGAGCAGGTCGTGATGAACCTCGTGGTCAACGCGCGCGACGCGATGCCGGACGGGGGGCGGCTCGTGATCGAGACGTCACGCGTCGAGCTGGCCGATCCGGCCGCGTTGCCCCCGGGGGTTTGCCCCGGCAGCTACGTGGTGCTCGAAGTGCGTGACACGGGCTGCGGCATGCCGGAGGAGACGATCAAGCACATTTTCGAACCGTTCTTCACGACCAAGCCGCCCGGGCGCGGTACCGGGCTCGGGCTGGCCACCGTGCACGGCATTGTGCATCGCGCCGGCGGGCACGTCCGTGTGGAGAGTACGCCCGGCGAGGGTTCCGTGTTTCGTGTTCATCTCCCCGTCGCCGAGGCGCCGCTGGTGAGCGCCGCGGCTGCGCCGGCCGGCGCAGCCCCCACCGGTGGCGAGACGATCCTGATCTGCGAGGATGACGACACCGTGCGGCAGTTGGTCGTTCGCATTCTCGAAGATGCCGGCTATGCGGTGTTGTCGGCCGACAGCGGCGCCCAGGCGCTTCAGGTTGCCGCCGCGTCCGATGAGCCGATCGACCTGCTGATCGCCGACGTCATCATGCCCGACATGAATGGAACTCGAATCGCCGAGGCGCTCTCGGCGGCCTGTCCGGACATGCGCACCTTGTACATCTCCGGCTACGCTTCCGGCGTCATCGCGGAGCGCGGTGTGTTGAAAAAGGGCGTGGAGTTTCTCGCCAAACCCTTCGACCGCCTCAGCCTGCTGCGGCGCGTCCGTGACATTCTGGACCAGCGGGACCGGGAGGACGAGAACCCCGCTGCGGACGAGGCCGCGGATCGTGGCTTCGAAGACCCGACCCCCGAGACCCCCACGACGCGCACCTGATTCTCGCGGTTCGGCGCCGGAGCGCCGGCGCCCGACAGGGCTGGGTGTTATCGCATCCCGAACGGATTGACGCAGCGCAGCACGGGTGGTTCCGCCAGTTTCGCACTGCGCAGGTCTGCGGCGGTGCGGATCGTAAACGAGCAGGTTTCGCCCGGAAGCAGGGTCACCAGTTGTTCGTCGACCCGGGCGTCCGGTGCGGCGTAGCCGGCCAGGACCGCCACGTCCCGAAGCAGGGCGTGGGCGTGCACGTCGAGGCGCCAGCCTCCGGCCACTGCCGTCACCGTCGCGTCGCAGTCGGGTTGCGGATACGCCAGGCGCTTGTCATGTTCGAAGAACCAGGTCTCGCGCAGCCCGTCGGCGTCCGCCACGATCAGCTCTGCGCTTCGATGGCGGGGTGGCCCCAGCCGCTCGGTCAGGTCCGCCACCCGCCGGCTGGCGCGTGGTTCCAGGTTGCAGGTCACTTCGTTTTCGGCCAGCACGCGCCCGTCGAATGCGACCCTCCGCAGTCGCACGGTGGTTTGCCACGGTTCGGGCGTGTCGTTGGAGGCCCACAGTGCCGGCTCGTCGTGGTCGGGATGGATCGCGAGCAGCCGGGGGGCGAACGCCCGCGCGGCGGCGTACCAGAGCAGCTTGCGCCGGCCCATCGAGTCGATCGCGGACCAGCTGTGACCCGCCCAGCAATCGTTGAGTTGCCAGAACACCGCGCCCATGCAGCGGGGCCGGTGTACCCGCCACCAGGTGAGTCCGAGTGAAGTCGCCCGCGCCTGGAGGAGTTGCGCCAGATAGTGCCAGTCTGCAAACGATTCGACCGGTGGGAACCACGCTGCCATCGGGCGGCCGAACCGGTTCTCGTTGCTGTCCGAGCGCTGGCGATGTTCCATCGCCGGCGAGCCGAGCGCGAGTTGCTCCGGCGGCAAGGCCTCCCGCAACGTGGCGATGCACGGCGGCCCCTGGTGGCCGAATTCGGTGACGAAGCGCGGCACGAGCGCGCGGTAACCTTCGATCATCGCGTCCCACGTGTGACGGTTTCCCCGATCGGGGTCGCTGGTGGGAATGTCGGGCGACCCCGAATAGGGGCTGTTCGGCCAGTAGGGGCGCGTGGGATCGAGTTCGGCGACCAGCGCCGGGAGCAGGTCGAGATAGTAGTAGCGTCCCCAGGTCTGCCCCGGCGGCAGCGCGTCACGAAACTGCGGGATCTCCATGATCATCATGCATTCGTTCGCGCCGCAGTACAGCGCGACGCTGGGATGGCTGGCCAGCCGGGTGATGTTGTCGCGGGCCTCCGCTTCCACTTCGCTGCGCAGCGGTTGTTCTTCGGGATAGGCGGCGCAGGCGAACATGAAGTCCTGCCAGACGAGCAGCCCCGCCTCGTCGCACGCTTCGTAGAAGGCTTCCTGTTCGTAGATACCGCCGCCCCAGACCCGCAACATGTTCATGTTGGCTTGCGCGGCCTGGGCGACGCGCGCCCGGTAGCGCTCGGGGGTCAGTTCTGCGGGGAACAGCCCGTCGGGAATCCAGTTCGCTCCCTGGCAGAAGATCGGCGTATCGTTGACTTCGAGCGTGAACGCCGCGCCGGAATCGTCCGGCTCCGTGCGCAGGCGAATGGTTCGCAAGCCGATGCGCCCCTGCCAGCGATCGAGCGGCTGGTCCTGCTCGTCGAGCAGCGCGACGGTCAGCGGACAGAGCGGCTGGTCGCCGTACCCCCGCGGCCACCAGCGTGGTGGTCTTTCGATCTCCAGCGTGACGCGTCCGTGCCGGGCCTTCGGGTCGAGCCGGGCCCGGCCGGAGATCTCACGGCCGTCGGGGCAGCGCAGCGTCGCCGCCAGCGTGTGCGGGCCACCGGGCGCATCCTCGTGCGCCAGGTCCACGGCCACTTCGACGCGCGCCCGGTCCGCATCGGCCTGCACGACCAGCGGGCGGACACCGTCGAGGCGCGCCTCGCTCCACGCATGGAGGTGGAGCTTGCGCCAGATGCCCGCGGTGGGTACGCGTGGTCCCCAGTCCCATCCGAAATTGCACGCCATCTTGCGGAGATAGCAGTAGGGGTAGCGGTTCCCCGCGTTGGGGCGCTTGCCGAAGCGCTGCTCCTGCTCGAGTACGTACTGCACCGGCGAGCGGAACGCGATCGCGAGCTCGTTTCGCCCGGCCCGCAGCGCCGGCCGGGCGTCGAAGCGGTAGGTGCGGAACATGTTGGCGGTCGCGCCGAGCATGTGGCCGTTCAGTGTGACGGTTGCCACGGTATCGAGTCCTTCGCAGACCAGTTCGAGCTGCGCGCGGGCCAGGAGCGGCTCCTCCGCTTCGAACCGGCAGCGGTATTCCCAGTCCGTCCGGCCGATCCACTCCAGCTTTTCCTCGTTGAAGCCGAGGTTGGGGTGTTCGATCAACCCGGCTCGCAGCAGGTCGGTGTGTACGCAACCCGGGACGACGGCGGGAAACCCGCGCTCGGCGATCTCCGCGGGGACTTCCTCCGCGCGGGCGGCGGCCCGGCACGTCCACGGGCACGAGGAGAGTTCATAGCGCACGGGTTGCGCGGTGTCATGCATATCGGGTTCCTCCCTGCGTCTGTTTGCGACGCAATGGCGGCAGTGGGACAACCGCGATTCTCCGAGGTGCCCGAGGCCAACGCAAGCAACGCCGATGGCGTCTTTCGGTCAGAGGCGCCGGTCCCGGCCGAGCCGGGCAGCCACGCCGCGATCCGCGGTGGCCGGCGCCTTCGTGTCCGCCGCCTGCGGCCGATGGCGTCTGTCGTTCGAAACCCGCGTTCTTTCCGCGGCTGACAAGGGCGGCGGCTCCGACCGGCTCGGTGGGCGCCGGCAAACGTGGGATAACCGGGTTGACAGCCCCGGCCAGGGTGCCTATGATGCTTTGCTTTTATCGAGCACTGCGCCTATAGCATCAGTGCTGACAAGGGGTTACGAGTCGCCGGCCGCGGCCGGCCGATGAGGGGTTGTCCTACCGTGGCCAAGAAACCAGCGAAAACGACCTCGAAGAAGAAGGCTGGCGGCAAGACCGCCAAATCGCGCAAGAAAACCACGCAGAAACCCACGAAGGCCGGCGTCAGGAAAGGGACTTCTTCCAAGAGCGGGTCCGCTCGCACGAAGACGGTTGGCAAGAAGTCGGTCCGCACGCGCCGCGCGGCTGCCGCGTCGCGCTCGAAGGCTGTCCGACCCGAGAAAGCCGCAAAGAAAGCCGTAAAGAAAGCCGTAAAGAAAGCTGCAAGGAAGAAACCCGCCACCGCGAAGAAGAAGGTCGCCAAGACGAAGAAACGGGCTTCCACCGGGCGCAAGGTTGCGAAGCTGCCCGCCCGGAAGGCCGCTCGCCCCGCCGCGACCAAGACGGCGCGCCGCGCCGCCGGGTCTGCGGGCAGCAAGTCGCCGGCTTCCGCGCGGAGTGCCCGGGCCGCAGCCAGGGAGGCCCCGGCCGCCCGCAAGACCGTCTCCAGCGGCTTGAGCGCGAAGGATCTCGAGTTCTTCCGCCAGCGGCTGCTCGAGAGGCGTGCCCGTCTGCTCGGTGACGTGCGTACGCTTCAGAACGAGGCCCGCAGCCAGAGCGGCGGGGATTCGGGTGTTGCGTCGAGCATGCCGATCCACATGGCCGACCTGGGGACGGACAACTACGAGAAGGAGTTTACGCTCAACCTTATCCAGGGCGAGCGTACGCTGCTCCGCGAAATCGACGAAGCCCTGGCCCGCATCAATGATGGCACGTACGGGATCTGCCTGGCCACGGGGAAACCGATTGGCAAGGCTCGCCTGCGGGCCAAGCCGTGGGCCAAGTACTGCTACGAGTACGTCCTCGAGATGGAGCGACGCCAGCAGGGAAGCGGGTTTTAGCGCGTGGATTCCTCACTCGAAAGCGCTCCACGAGCATCTTCCGAGAACGCCTGTGCCGCCGAGGGGGCGGCCCATCTCACCGCTGCCAGCGCCGGCGCCATGAGCCACTGGGCGTCATGGATGCGGTTTGTGGTCGTCGCGGTCGGCGGCCTGGCGCTTGATTTGTGGTCCAAGCAGTGGGCGTTTCACACGTTGCGCCAGGGCGGCCCGCCACGGGTGGTCATCCCCCACGTCCTCGAGTTCCAGACCATGCTGAACAAGGGGGCGTTGTTCGGCATCGGTGCCGGCCAGACCGGGCTCTTTCTGGTGGCCTCGGCGCTGGCGCTTGTGCTGGTGGTGTGGATGTTTTCGCAGACGCCGCGTCATCGCCGGCTGCTGCATGTCGCGCTGGGCGCCATTCTGGCCGGGGCGCTGGGCAACATGTTCGACCGGGCCACGGTCAAGCTCTATGAGCATCCCCTGCCCGCGGGGAATCGTCTGGTTTACGTCGCGCCGGTGAGCCGCGAGGGGGCCGAGGTGCTGCTGCGCGAGTATCCGCCGCGCGATGGCGCGGTGACGTTCCGCCTGTATCCGGATCCGGGTCGCGGAGATGTGTACGTCGTTCAGCGGCTGCCGGGCGGCATCCGCCGGCGTCTCAAGGCGTTGCCGCGTGAGGTCGGCTTCGTCCGCGATTTTATCAAGATTCCGACGACGGTGCCGGCGTGGAGTTGGATTCCGCAGAAGCTGCGCGGCCGGGAGTTGTGGCCGTGGGTCTTCAACGTCGCCGATGCGTTGCTGGTGGCGGGCGTGGGCGTCTTGGCGATCCACCTCTGGCGGGACCGTCGTCCGGAACGCCCGGGCAGCGCGGCCGTGGGGGACGCGAAAACCGGTTGACGCTCCAGCCGCGAGTGCGTAAGGTGAAAACCACAGCCACGGGGCGTGGCGCAGCCTGGCTAGCGCGTCTGCATGGGGTGCAGAAGGTCGCAGGTTCGAATCCTGTCGCCCCGATCGCCGCGAAGCGGCCGGCCGAACGGGGGAGCAGTGGCGTCTACCCTGTTCGCGAGCTGGCGGGGGCGTCTCAACGGCTGCTGACGCGCGGTCAACTACTCCCCCGATCACCTGTTCAGAGCCCCGCAGCCTCCAGGCGACCCGGACTTTGCTGCTTCGTGACTGTGCGTCCGCGGTCGCGGGGTGCCGTCACATCGCCCTCGCCGCTGCTGCAGGGTCGCGGGGGGTGGGCGTGACCAGCTCCTGCGGCGGGGCCGGGGGCCGGTTGGGCTTCGGGTCAGGACAGGGGCGCCGCATTCCTGCCGCCAGGGCTCGTGTATTCCGGTTGTTGCGCAAGTATGTGGCATCACACCCGAAGCCCGTCGGGCAGGCCGTCGCGCAGGCGCTTTGGCTTGGCACCGCATGGGCGGCGCCATAGACTCATACGTGTAATGGACGCAGGAGCGAACCGTTCGCATTTCGCGGCGGCGCCCGGCCGGGGGGAACCGTGGGAGTATGTGCATGAAATGCTCATGGATAACGCTTGCTCCGCTTGTCCTGGCAGCCGCATGCCTGGCGGGCGACAAGGACCAGGACAAGCCGGATCGGCGGCCGTTTCGTGATTTTCGCGGCCAGCGCGGCGCGGTGCAGCAGGTCTTTTTCACCGCTTCGGGCAGCGAGCTGGTCAGCGCTTCCGCCGACGGGCGGGTCTACGTGTGGAACGTCGCGGAAGGCAGTCTCATCCGGCAGATCTTCCCCCGCGAGCGCAGCGTGAAGGCCGACCTGATGACCGGCCCGCACAGCCGCCGCATCGACTGCATCGCCCCGAGCCCGGACGGCAAGTACATCGCGGAAACCGCGGTGGAAGCCACGCAGGAAACGGTGGTTCGCATCTGGGACAAGCAGACGGGTGAGCCGGCGTGGGAAGTGCTGCGTGGGCGCAAACACGTACGGTGCCTTACCTTCACGCCTGACGGAAAATACCTTGTCTACAGCGAACAGGATCCGCGGCGCTGGGCGGAAAAGATCGTGTTTCTCGATACGAAAACGCGCACGGTCGCGTTCGAGCTGACCGAAAAGCGCCTCGCCGTGACCAACCTCGTCGTCAGTCCGAACGGCAAGCGATTGGCCGCCTCGGGGCCACGCCGGATCATGATCTGGGATCTCGACCGCAGAAAGCTGACCCATACGATCAAGGCGCACAAGAAGGTCATCCGGTCGATCGCGTTTTCGCCCAACAGCAAGCTGCTGCTCAGTGGCTCGATGGACGACACCGTGCGCGTCTGGGACGTCGAAACGGGCAAACGCACGCTGAAGATCAAGGCCGGGCAGGACGGTGTGCTTGCCGTTGCGTTCAGCCCCTCGGGGCGCACGATCGCCAGCGGCGGTACCAACCATACCATCAAGCTCTGGAAACCCAAGTCGGGCAAGCTGCGCTGGCGGCTGTGGGGGCACCTCGATCGCGTGCTGTGTCTTGCGTTTTCGCACGACGGCAAGACGCTCGCCAGCGGTTCACGCGACACCACCATCGCGTTGTGGAAGATCGTCGAGCCCGAGCACGAGGAAGAACCCGAGCTCGAAGACGATGAAGACTGGAAAGACTAGCCGGCGCTTCCGCCGGCGGCCGCCTGCCACCCGGGTCGGCGCGGCATGACCGCCGCCGCCCTGCGGGCCGATGCCCTGCTGCTGCTGGTCGCGGTCATCTGGGGCAGCGGGTTCGTCGCCCAGCGCCTCGGAATGGACCACGTCGGTCCGCTGACCTTCACCGGTGTGCGCTTCGCGATCGGAACGGCGGTCCTTCTGCCGATCGTACTTCGTCAAACGCGCGGCACTCGGATTTGCGGCCCGGCCGCGCCGTCCTCCGACCTTTCAGACTCGGCCGGCCCGGCGGATCCTCGGCAGGCCCCCCGCCGAATCTGTGCGGCCCCGTCCGCGTGGCGGGGGGGCGTCGTGCTGGGGCTGGTGCTCTTTGTTGGCGCGGTGCTCCAGCAGATCGGGCTGGTGACGACCACCGCCGGCAAGGCGGGCTTCATCACCGGGCTGTACGTGATTTTCGTGCCGCTGATCGGGCTGGCGCTGGGCCGGCGCGCCGGGTGGCACGTATGGATCGGCGCCGCGCTGGCCGTCGGCGGACTCTACCTGCTCAGCGTTACCGGCCGCCTGACGATGGAGCCCGGCGACGCATTCGTGCTCGCGTGCGCCGTCGTCTGGGCGCTGCACGTGCACCTCATCGGGCGATTCTCGCCGCGGACCGATCCCGTCCGCCTCGCCGCGATCCAGTTCCTCACCACGGCCGTGCTGGCGAGCGCGGCGGGTGTGATCTTCGAGCGGCCGGCGCCCCGCAACCTGTGGACCGCGCGCTGGGCGATTCTCTACAGTGGAGTTGTGGCCGTCGGCGCGGGCTACACGTTGCAGGTCGTGGCCCAGCGCCGTGCGCCCGCGACCCACGCGGCGATCCTGCTGAGTCTCGAGGCGGTCTTCGCCGCCGTCTTCGGCGGACTGATGCTGCGCGAGACACTCACCGGTCGCCAGCTGGTCGGCTGCGTCTTCATGCTGGCCGGCGTCGTCGTTTCACAGTTTCGATCTTCCCGACAGAACCACGCGCGGGGCACGGCGGCCGCGAGGGGGGACTAACGGTCAGCGGTCGGCTCGTCGGCACCGGGCGGCGAAGCGCCGCCGCGCATCAGCTTGCGAAGCGCGCGGCCGACGGTTTCGAGCGGGTGGTCGCGGTCCCGTGCGAGCAGTTGGCTGCTGCGCCGACCGCCGGCGCGGGCGTCTTCGAGAAACTCGCGCGCAAAGTCCCCGCTGCGGATTTCTGCGAGCACGTCGCGCATGCGCGCCCGGACGGTGTCGTCGATGATCCGGCCGCCGCGGGTGAGATCGCCGAAGCGGGCGGTGCTCGAGATGCGCTCGCGCATGTACGTGATGCCCCCTTCGCAAATGAGGTCGGCCAGCAGCTTGACTTCGTGGCAGCATTCGAAGTACGCCAGCTCGGGCGGGTAGCCGGCGGCGACCAGCGTGTCGAACCCCGCCCGGATCAACGCCGACAACCCGCCGCAGAGCACCGCCTGTTCGCCGAACAGGTCGGTTTCGGTTTCGTCGGCAAACGTGGTTTCGAGCAGGCCGGCGCGGTGCGAGCCGATGCCGGCGGCCCAGCCGAGCGCCGTGGCCCGGGCGCTTCCGGTCGCGTCCTGGGCGACGGCGATCAGCGACAGGACGCCTCGGCCGGCGAGGAACTGCGCGCGTACGCCGCGCCCCTGGGCCTTGGGGGCGACGAGCACGACGTCGACGTCGGGAGGGGGCTGGATCAGTCGATAGTGGATCACGAATCCGTGCAGGAAGCCGAGCGTCTGCCCGGGTCGCAGGTGTGGCGCGATCTCGCGCGCATGGATCTCGCCGGCGGCATCGTCGGGCAGTCCGAAGATGAGCACGTCAGCCTGCTGTACCGCCTGGGCGATCGAGCGTGGTTCGAAGCCGGCCGCGACAGCCTCGTCGTAACGCGGTCCGCCGGGACGCTGCGCCACAACGACCCGGCAGCCGGAGTCCCGCAGGTTGAGCGCATGGGCCGAGCCTTGCGACCCGAACCCGAGCACGGCGACGGTCTTGCCGCGCAGGGCCTCGACGGATGCGGCCTGCGCAGGGATCACGCGGACGTGTTTGGCCATGAGTTCGGCTCCTGTTTCCGGGCGTGCCGACCGCGGCTACGCTGAGCCGGCGCGCCCCCACACGAATGTCACGCCGGCGTCGGTCGCCTCGGCCGGCAACGGCGTTCCATCGACCATCGCGCCACGGCGGGTTCCGCCGAGCGCCGGGTCGATCGTCAGCCGCCCCGGGCGGGTCGCCCGCACGAGCACGGCCCGATCGGTTTCGCCGGCGAGCGGAACGCGGATCACCGCCCTGGTGGAACACGCGATCGCCGGCCGGCCGTCGCGCCGGACGTGCACGCCCTCGTCGAGCGTGACGTCCCAGCGGCCGCCGCCGAGGCGGATGTTGCGGATCGACGCATCGGGCATGTGCAGCGAACCGACCCGCAACCAGCCGGTCGGCTCGACGTCGATCAGCTCCTGCATCGCCACCAGTGCCAGCAGTCCGCCCCAGTGGTAGAGCCGGGCGGCGTTCCAGACGTCCCCGCCGGCGCCGGTGACGGCGTTGTAGTTCTCGTAGACACCGCCGTCGCGGCGCCAGTTGCGCAGGAAAAGGTCGAGACCTCTGGCGGCCAGTTCCGCCGCCGCGTCGTCGAACCGGTAACGCCGCAGCCCTTCGGCCACGAGCAGATTGAGCGGTCCCCAGATGCGCCCGCGCCAGTAGTCGTTGTCGCCGAACGCCGGGTCGCTGCGGGCAATCGACGGAATCACAAACTCGCCCCAGAACTCGCGCGGGTTGAGGAGGTGCGCGGCGACCATCCGCTCGGCCCGCTGCGGCGGCGCGATGCCGGCGGTCAGGGGGAAGAACGAGGTCGGCGACCATCGCCGCGACAGCCGTCCGTCCCAGTGCCGGTTGCAGTAGATGCCGGCGTCGTCGTCCCAGAGCAACGCGTTGATTTTCCGGCCGATCGCCTCCCGCTGGCGGCGGTACTGCGCGGCTTCGGCCCCCCGGCCGAGCACGTCGGCGATCGCCGCCAGCGCCTCGCAATCCATCGCGTAGTAGCTGCTCAGGGCCACATCGTCGAGTTCGAACGTGTGCGCCCGGGGGTTGAACGCGGCGTCGTCGTACATGGGCGAGTTGTCGAGCCCGGCTTCCCAGCGGGCCGCCCGGTCGCTGTGCCGCAGCGTCGGGTTGTAGGGGAGCAGGTCGGGAAACTCGTAGCCTGGCTGCGCGTCGGACCCCCACGAAAGCAACCCGTTGCCGTTCCCGTCGCGACGCTCGGGCCAGAAGGTGTGCCACGTGCGCAGAAGCGGGTAGATTTCCGCCAGCCACGCGTCGTCGGGCGCCGGCGC
>CAYRXN010000266.1:0-11053 GCA_964428275.1 uncultured Planctomycetales bacterium
ATCGCCCAGGCCGAGCAGGACGCCGAAGCGATCGCGGGCAGTACGCCGGATGACGTTGCGGCCCGCACGCGCTGCAAACGCCGGGCGGACGTGCTCCGTCGCATGCGCGCTGCGTCCTGAACCTGATCCCAGCCGCCGGGAAACACCTCTCATGCGGGACCACGGCCGGCGACGCCGCCGGACGCTGCTGCGCAGCAGGCCGCCCTGGAGGTCGGCTTGCCGGTGCCGGATGCGGATGATCAGTACGTGATGGGTTTGCGCAGCAGGTCTGGTGTGGGTTGGGTGGCGGCGAGGATCTCGGCGATGCGCTCGCCGGCGCGGCCGTCGCCGTAGACGCAGCGTCCGCCGCGGCGCGGACGCTGCGACAGCGCGCGGCGCAGAGCGGCGCGGATCGATGCGGCCGTTTCGTCGGCGTGGACGAGCGCCCGCCCACCCGGTTCGCGACCGGCCTGGCGCGTGCCGACATCGACCGCGGGCGTTCCCATGAACGAGGACTCGATCACGCCGCTCGACGAGTTGCCGATCAGCACGGCGGCGCCGCACAGCACGCGCAGATACGCGTCGCGCGGCAGCGAGCGGAACGTGCGCACCTGACCGGCGGCAGAGGCGCGCGCGTGCTGCTCGATCGCCCGGATCACGCCGGCGCAGCCGCGGTCGCTGTTGGGATAGATGATGACCCGCCGCAGGCCGGCCTCGGCGACCGCCCGGAGAATCATGCGCATCACGCGCTGTTCGGTAGCGGCGGATCGGCCGTGGGCGTGCTGGAGTACGAGTGCGTAGTCGCCGCGCGCCTGGTGCCGCGGCATCTGCCGGAGGATCTCGCGGGCGCGGTCGAACCCCGGGGCGCCGACGACGTGGACGCGCTCCGGCGGCTCACCCATGCGGATGATCCGCCGGGCGGAACGGCGCGTCGCGGCAAAATGCAGATGGGCGAGCTTGGTGATCGCGTGGCGCAGCGACTCGTCGAAATCGCCGAGGGCCACGTCGCCGCCGTGAATATGTGCCAGGATGCGCCCGGTGGTGACGGCGGCGAGCGCGCCGGCCATCGCCTCGATCCGGTCGCCGAGCACGAGCACGATCTCGGTGGCGGCCCGTTCGAAGAACCGCGCCAACCCCGTGACGCCGCGGCCCAGGCCGGCGGCCTGATCGGCGGGCTCGTCGCGTCCGGTCTGCATCGGAATACGCGCGTCGATGTGCCAGCCGTCGCCGGCGATCTCGTCGATCGTGCGCCCGAAACGCGGCAACAGGTGCATGCCGGTGACCGCGAGCTGGAGTTGCAGGTCGGGGTGATCGCGGATCGCGCGCATCGGTGACTGGAGCACGCCGTACTCGGCCCGCGTACCGGTCACGACGGCGACGCGGGTGCGTTTGCGCCGTCGGCTCGTGCTCATCGGATCATGTCCCAGGTGAGCATCGTGTCGCAGGCGACATCGGTGACAAGCTCGCGTCCGAGCAGGTCGTCGAGCCGGTCGGGTTCGATGCCGCCGGCGGGACGTTTGAGCGTGAGCATGTCGCTGCGCAGAATCGTGCCGGCGGACAGGTCGCGCGTCACGACGACGCTGCGCCGGGCCACGGCCCGCACGTCGGCTTCGAGCGCGCTCATGCCGAGCCGCCCGCTGCCCAGCGCCGCCTCGGCCCGGCGCACGGTCGCGACGTACTCGGCCAGCGCCGGCGGATCGAGCGACATCGCGTGGTCCGGGCCGGCAGCGCCGCGATCGAGCGTGACGTGCTTTTCGAGCAGCCGCGCCCCGGCCGCGACCGCCCACGCCCCGATCTGGGTCGAGGTCGTGTGGTCGCTGTAGCCGGACGGAAAGCCGAAGACCCGCTCGAGCGTGCGAATCGCGCCGAGATTGGCGGCCTCGAGCGGCGTCGGGTAGCTGCTGACGCAGTGGAGCAGCACCACGCGCTGGTCGAGTTCCCAGCAGCGCAGCCGGTAGACGCTGGCGCGGATTTCCTCCTCGGTCGCCGCCCCGGTCGAGACGATCAGCGGCAGGTCGGTGTCGGCGGCGCGCTCCATCAACAGCGGGTTGTTCAGGTCGCTGGAGGCGATCTTGATCGCACGCACCCCCAGCCGCATCAGCCGGTCCACGTCGGCAGGGCTGAACGGCGTCGCCAGGAACTCGATCCCCACGGCACGGCAGTGGGCGGCGATCTGCCCGAACTGGTCGTCGCTGAGCTCCAGCCGGGCGAGCAGGTCGCGCTGCCGCGCCTCGCCGCAACGGGCCTGGTAGGGCGCGACGCCGGCGCCGGCGGTGGTGAGCTCGGCGGCGCGAAAAACCTGGAACTTGACGGCCTGCGCCCCCGCTTCCGCGGCGACGTCCACCAGCCGCAGGGCGTCGTCGAGCCGGCCGTTGTGGTTCACCCCGGCTTCCGCGACGACGTAGGCCGGGCATCCCGGCCCGATCGGCGCATGGCCGATCGTCACGCACGGCGCCACCGACTGGCCATCGTGTTCGAACGTCATACCGCTACCTCCGCGGCCCGGGCGCGCAAGACCGCCTCGGCCACGAGCAAATCGAAGGCGTCGTCCACGTCTACCGCGTCCTGGGGCGCGAGCACCAGCGCCCGCCGATCCGGCCCGAGGAACGCCTGCTTGTCGTCGGGCGTGCGCAGGGCGTCGAAAAGCGCCCGGCGGGTCAGGGCCACCACCGCGCCGTCATGATAGTACAGCGGTTCGAGATCCTGTCGCCGATAGATGCTGTTGGGTCGGAACTGGACCATGCGGTCGCCGTCGAGCCGGTGAAGCCAGTCGGGATGGTGCCGGCCGACCGGCGCGACCGATCGCACCGAGCTGCCGCCGCTGCGCCGCAGGTGTTCGATCGCCCGGTCGATCAGCCCCGGCGGGCGAACCGGAATGTTGCCGTACAGCAGCACGATCACGTCCGCGACGGCGTCGTGGCGGAGCTCCCACGTCTCGACCGCATGGCGGGCGGCGGCGTCCACGGTCGCCGTGTCGGTCGCGAGCGCGGGCGGACGCTCGATCGTCTCGATGCCGCGCCGGGCCGCGAGTTGGGCCGCGGGCTGCGAATCGGTGCTGAGCACGACCGCATCGAGTCGGCGGGCCGCAAGCGCGTGGTCGAACGTGTATTCGATCAGCGCACGCCCGAGCAGCGGGCGCACGCACTTGTCGCGCAGCCCCTTGCTGCCTGCGCGAGACAGGATCACTCCGAGCGCACTCATTGCGCTATGTCCTATCGGCGGGGCACGCGGGCCGGCTTGACCCGCTTCGCTCAGTCGCGCGGCTCGACCAGCCGGCGCACGAGGTTCGCGATCAAGACCGCGATCGGCATCACCACGATCAGCAGGCCCAGGCCCATCAGCACGAGCCGCGGCTGGCGCTGCCACGCGCTGGCCACGTCCGTCGCGTAGGCGTGCAGTGTTTCCGCCGCGGCGGTGTTGAGCCAGAGCGTCAGGAGAAACCCCAGCGCCAGCGGCGGCCCGAAGGGAATCATCGCGGTGCGCTTGAGCAACAGGCTCAGCCCCCAGCCGGCCAGCGCCACCGGAATCGAGAAGAGAAACCCCACCAGCGCGATGTCCGGACCGGCCGCACCGCCGGCGGCGGCGAGGATGTAGATGTCGCCGACGCCGAAGGCCTCGCGGCCGAAGGCCAGCGTGAACAGAATGCGGATCAACCAACCCGCCGCAGCCGCGAGAATGGCCCCGTAGATCGCGAACGCCGCCCCGCCGACCGGCTCGAAGCCGCCTCCCGGCGACCACCCCGCCAGCGTGCGCCAGGCATGGCCCAGCGCCGGTACGCCCGCGACCAGTGCGACCACCGCGCCGCCCGCCAGCAGCGCCGGGAGCAGCCACACCAGCTCGCGCAGGGCCTGGCGGCGCGATTCGGGGGCTTCCGCCTCGATCGCGGCGTGAAGGTCGTCGTCCACCTCGCGCGTCTGCCCGCCGGCGAGCACCATCGCGACGAAAAAGACCACGAACGTCGCGGCCACGCCCGCCCGAGCGCCGCCGGGGCCGACGAGGTCACCCAGCAGCAGCCAGACCGCCAGCCCCACGAGCGCGCTCACCACGACCGCGATCGGCGCGAAACCCGATCGCGCCCCCTCGGCCGGCGGCGCGGGGGCCTCGGCCGCTTCCTGCGCGGGATCGTCCGCCGCCTGCCGGTCCCGCCGCGACGCCCGCCAGAGCATCCATCCGCTGACGAGAAACGTCACCGTCGCGCCGGCGGCGAGGGGCCCGGCCGCGGCTGCGTGATAGAACTCCGGTCGGGGCCAGAGCGCACAGAGCACGATCCCCGCGATCATCGCGAAATCGGTGACGCGCGTGTCCACGAGGTAGAGCACCAGGTCCATCGCGCTGCACGCGACCAGCACCGCCACCAGGATCAGCCAGGCCAGTAGCAGCGGCGCGTCGGTCGGCAGCGCCGGCTCCAGCGGAACCGCCCCCATCTCGGAAACCGCCACAACGCGCGTCTGGGCGACAAAAAGCAGGTGATAGACGAGCACGAACGCCAGGCCGGTCAGCGCCTCGACCAGCGGGTATTGCGACGAAACCACCCCGCCGCAATACCGGCACCGCCCGCGCAGCAGCAGCCACCCCAGCACCGGGATGTTGTCCTGCCAGCGCAGCGTCGTATGACAGCGGGGACAGAACGACCAGCGCGGCTCGGCGATCGAGAGCCCCCGCGGCAGCCGATAGATCACGACGTTGAGGAAACTGCCGACGCACAGCCCGACCAGGTAGACGAAGGGACCGACCAGCCCGGACGCCATCACGCCGCCCCCCCGGGGGGCACCGGCACACGCAACCGATCGAGCACCGCGTCGGCGACCTGCTCGACGCTCAGCCCGGCCGTGCTCACGACGATCTCGGCCGTGGCCTCGTAGATCGGCAGGCGGCTTTGCAGGACCGCTTCGACCTCCTGAAGCCCGCCGGCCGGTGTCAGATCGGGACGCTGGGCGGCGGTCTGGCCGTCGGAGACGATTCGTTGATACAGCTCCTCCGGCGGCGCGGTGAGCCAGACGCAGATGCCCGTCGTGCGCAAGAGCTTGCGGTTGCGGCGTGACAGCACGGCGCCCCCGCCCACACCGATGACCTTGCGGCGGCCCACGAGCACGCGCTGGAGTACCTCGGACTCGATCCGCCGGAACGCGGCCTCGCCGTCCTGGGCGAAGATGTCGGCGATGCTGCGCTCCTGGACGCGCTGGATTTCCTGATCGGTATCCACGAACTCCCAGCCGAGCCGCTGGGCGAGCAAACGTCCCACGGCGGTCTTGCCGCACCCGCGATAGCCGATCAGGACGATCAGGTCGTCGCGAACCACGTTTTGGGCTTGCCGGGAACCGTTCATGCGAACACCGTATGGTGCAGGGTTTCGCTGATGCGGTCGGTGTCGAACACCACCGCGTAGAGCGTCTCGTGCGACTGGCCCGGATTGATGCAGGGCACACCGCCCACGTCGTCGGCGTAGGCACCGGTCGCCTCGGGCGACTCGTGGACGTGCCCGTGCAGCGCGCAGCGCGGCCGGTGCGTCTCGATGAACCGCCGCACGGCCCGGGAGCCGATCGGCCCCACCTCGGGCAAACGGTCCACCTTCGTGTCGAAGGGCGGGGCGTGGCACACGAAGACCCACGGCGCCGGCGGGGGCGCGATGCCACCCAGCACGCGCTCCAGCGCCGGCTGGCCCCGAAACCAGCCAGCCGCATCGACCGGTGCGGCTTCGCCGTCCTGGGTGGCACGCAGCTCGCCGCCGAAGTCCGGGATGGGATCATCGGCGCGGTCGAGCCGCTCGTAGTCCTTGAGCCAGTGCGGCGTCGGCGGCGTCAGGTAGAAGCCCAGGAAGTGGACGCCGCCGCAGCTCCACGGCCGGCGCGGATCGAGCAGCCGCAGCCGCCCGGTGTCCTCGACGCCCCGGACGGCGGCCTCGGTGCGCAGCCAGTCGTGGTTGCCCATGACGCACGCCACCGTCAGGCCGGGGACCATGTGTTTCCACGCGTCGATCCGGGTGGTCAGGATGTCGCGCGCCGCGACGGCCTGCGATCCCGGCGGATCGGCGTCGTCCCCGTCGGCGAACATGTCTCCGCCGAGAATCAGCAGGTCGGGCTGTTCGGTCCGCAAGAGCGCCCCCAACCGCTCGTACTGGTCGAGGTCACCATGAAAATCGCTGGTAAAACAAATACGCATAAGTCCATCACGTTCCAGGAAGCGGCCATGCCGGCCGCCCGGTTCGGCGGCGCATCGTCAGGCCCGGCCCGCGCCACGCGCCGGGCGCCCGCACCACACGTTGGCTTATATCATGACAGAGTTTATTGTCGAGGTGCGCGCACGGCTTGTCGAGACTTGGGCGCGCCGGTGCGGGCGGAGCGCCGCGCGTTCCGGCGCTGCGGCGTGGTTGACGATCTGGTAGCAATCCGCTAGGGTCTTGCGACGAAATCACGACGCCGCCCCCATCGTCTAGCGGCCTAGGATATCAGGTTCTCATCCTGGAGACGGGGGTTCGAGTCCCCCTGGGGGCGTCGGTTGGGCCGCCGGCCGCGAGTCGGCGGCCCTTGTTGCGCGCCCGGCGGCCGGCAGAGGCCCCGGCGGCGCCCGCAACCAACGGTCCCGGCGGCGGTGGAAGTAAGGGGAGTCAGCGATTACGCTCTTGGCTCGGGTATTGGATGAAGGAGTCGCTGGTGAAATACGGTGCCGTGCTTCTCGTGGGGATCACCGGGTTCGTGGCCTCGCTCGGCGCGTCCACGCCGGTGTCGGCGGCGGAGCCGCTCGACCTGCTTCCCGCTGATAACCTCTTGTGCTGGAAAGGGTTGCCGCTTCCAGATGTCGAGGCTGCCCCCGAAGGGCCGTCCTCGCTCGGTACACTGATCGACCTGTTCGGCCAGCTCAGCGGAAAACAGCTCGGCCCCAAGGAGCAGCTTACGATCCGCGTGTTCGAGACGCTCGGCGTCGTGGCGCACTATCCTTTCGCCGTCGCCCTGATCGACACCAAGGCCACCGGCGCCCGGGCCGACGGCTCCGGCAGCAAGGTGGACGAGCTGCGCATCGCGGCCGTGATCAAGACCAGGGGCGACAACCGCCCATTTCTGCGCATCATCCAGAAAACCGTACGCAGCATGACCGACGCGGGCGTCGCGACGCTGGTGAAAAAGAAGGCGGGCGCGTGGGTCTACCAGGAGCTGCGCGACTCGCGTTTGCCGCCGTGGTGCGTCATCGCCTGGGGCCGGCTCGGCGAACATTTCGTCATCACCGTCGGACGCGACGTCTGGCCGCTGGTCGCCTCGGTGGCCGAGGGCAAGACCACGTCGATCAACGCCGACCCGTGGGTGGCGGCGGTGCGGGCACAGTTTCCCGAGGAACCGCTGATCGAGGTGTTCGTCTCCGTCCGCAAGATCTGCAAACGGCTCGATCCGTTTGTCAAAGGCCGCGCGACGGCGTTCTTCGACGCGTGGCACTGCCAGGACGTGGAGCGGTCGCACTGGGCGCTGGGTTTCGAGGGCCGGGCGTTGTACTGCATCACGAATTCACGGCTCACCTCGGGTACCGGCCGGCGCGTCTACGCCGACCCGAACGTGCGCGACGCGCACCTGCTGGCCACGATTCCGCCCGGCTCGCGCTACGCGGTGTACGACGTGAGCATGGCCCGCTTCCTGCCGCGGCTGATTTCGAGCTACTACGCCACGCGCAGCACGAAGGATCGCGAGGAAGCCACGCGGCTGTGGAACAAGATCCAGGCCGACCTGCACATCGACACGGAAAAAGACGTGCTGGCCAACCTCGGGCGGCGGATCGTGCTGCACAACTACCCGCGCCATCCGCTGCACCTGCCGCTGGCGTTCACGACCCTGATCGAGATCCAGAACGACCCCGCCCGCGTTCGCTCGACGCTCGAAAAACTCTGCGAGGAGTGGCGCGAAGGCATGGACAAGGCCGGATCGAAAGAGGACCGGCCCATCACCGCGCGGCTCGAACGCGACGACGACGGCGTCTGGTTCGTGCAGATCGGTCCCGTCGCCGGGCTGGCCTGGATCTTCACCGATCGCTACATCGTCACGAGCTGGTCGCCCAAGGCGCTGCGCGATTATCTCGAAGCCTACGGCGACAAGCTGCGCGAGATGCCGCCGGCGCGTCCGCCCGCGGCTGCCCAGCCGACGACCGCCCCCGCCGCCGCGAGGCCCTGAGCCCTGCCGGGGGCCGGTTCCGGAGCCCGCCGATCATGTTCGTCGTGGTCAACGCCGACGATCTCGGATTGCACCCGGCGGTCGAACGCGCCGTCGAGACGCTCGGCGGGCGGGGCGTGCTCACCAGCGCCTCGCTGCTGGCCAACGGGCCGCGCACCGAACCCGCCGCGCGGATCACCAGCGTCGCGCTCGGCGTACACCTGAACATCCTTCGCGGGCGCCCGCTGCTGCCGGTCTCGCGCGTCGGCACGCTGGTCACGTCCGAGGGCCGCTTTCTCGGCAGCTATCTGGCCCTCGCCCGCCGGGCGGCCCTGCGGCGGCTGGACCTGGACCAGGTGGAGGCCGAATGGGCCGCCCAGATCGAACGCGTCCGCGACCTCGGCGTCCGCCCCTGCCACCTCGACAGCGAGAAACACATTCACTGCTGGCCGCGTCTGATGCCGATTGTTTGCCGCCTGGCGCGTCGGTATAACATCGGCTGGGTTCGGCGAACGGTGGAACGCGGCGGCGCCCGCTCCGGCGCGGCGCTGGCGCGGGTCGTGCTCCTGCGGCTGTGGGCCAGGGCGCACCGGCCGTGCGACGGCGTACACTGGCCCGATGCGGTCTGGGGCATCGCCGACCAGGGCGCGCGGCTGGTCGCCGAGCGGTTCGTTCGTTACGCCCGGCGGTTTTCGGCCCGGAGCGTGGTCGAGATCGTCTGCCATCCGGGCCACCCGCGGCCCGACGATCCGCCGCTGCCGGCCGACTACGGGCCGATGCGCGTCGCCGAACAGTGGCAGGCCGAGTTCGTCGCGCTGCGCGACGGCGGGTGGCCCGAGGCGCTGGCCCGCTGCGGCGGCCGGCTGGTCAGCTATCGCGAACTGGAGCGCCCCGGCGGCGAGCCGGTCGCCCCGCACGGATAATGGATCGCCCACACGTGTCCCAACCGGTCGAGATCAGCGTCGCCTGTCCGATGCACAACGAAGAGCAGTGCGTGCGCGAATTCGTGGCGCGGACCGACGCCGCCCTGCGCCAGCTCACCGACCGCTACGAAATCGTGATCGTCAGCGACGGCTCGACGGACGGCACGAACGACCTGCTGCGCGAGCTGGCCGGCCAATACCCCGCCCTGCGCGCCGTGCTGCTGGCCCGCAACATGGGCCAGTGCCAGGCGCTCTACGCCGCGATCCAGCATACGAAAGGCGATTGCGTCGTGGTCATGGACGGCGACCTGCAGCACCTGCCCGAGGAGATCGGCCTGCTGGTCGCCGAGATGCGCAAGGGGTACGACCTGGTCAGCGGCCGGCGGCGCAACCGCCGCGACAGCCTGCTCATCCGCCGGCTCCCCAGCCTGATCGCCAACAAGCTTCTGCGGCTCGTCACCGACTGCCCCGCCCGCGACATGGGGGGCTTCAAGTGCATTCGCGGCGACCTGGCCCGGGCGCTGCGTCTGCGCGCGGGGCAGCACCGCCTGCTGCCCGTGCTGATCTACCAGCGGGGCGGCCGCGTCTCGGAAATCCCCATCACCGCGGCGCAGCGTTTCGCCGGTCGCAGCCACTACGGCGTCAGCCGGGCGCTCGATGTGATGATGGACATCGCGATGATGTGGTTCGAGTCGAGCTTCAAGGCCCGCCCGCTGTATCTGATGGGCCGGATCGCGCTGGTGGTGACGGTGGCGTGTGCCGCGGTGATGGCCGTGCTGCTCTACCAGCGGCTGTTCGAGCACCAGGACCTGACCAGCCGGCCGCTGTTCTACGTCGGGCTGACGCTGATTTCGATGGCGTTCAACCTCGTGGCGCTGGGGTTCACTCTCGAACTGCTCAGCGACAGCCGCAACACGGTCAACGATATCAAGCCCTACGTCGTGCGCGAGGTGATCGAGCTTTCGGGCCGGGACTCCGGAGCGGCTGTGAGGACGGCCCCGGAGCGTGGCCCAGACGGCTCGCCCGCGGAAACGAGCCCCCCGTCAGGAACCGCCTGACGGACTGCCAGCTTCGGGAGCAGCGATGTCCGAGAAGAAAACGGTTGCGATTGTCGGAGCTTCTGCGGACCGGTCGAAGTTCAGCAACAAGTCGATCCGCGCCCACCTCAAACAGGGTTGGGAGGTCTACCCCGTCAATCCCAAGGGGGGTGAGATCGAGGGGCTGAAGGTCTATCCGACGCTCCGCGACATACCGGTGCGGATCGATCGCGTCTCGCTCTACGTACCGCCGGCGGTCGGCCTGAAGCTCCTGCCCGACGTCGCCGCCGTCAAGCCCGGCGAGTTCTTCGTCAACCCGGGGGCCGAGAGCGACGAGCTGCTCGATCGTGCCGCCGAACTGGATCTGCAACCGATCGTCGCGTGCAGCATCGTGGACATCGGCGAGCGGCCGGACCGTTTCGATTCCTGAGACGACGCGAGCCGGTTGTCGGGGGGGCTCCTCCGTCATATCGCGGCACCGGCCCTGCCGGTGCGCCGCGCCGCCTGCCCGCGATGCTGACGCAACGGTGTCGGCGCGGTATAACCTTCCCTGCGAGGAAGTGAAAGAGCCCCAGGCGCGCCGGCAGCCCCCGCGGCCCTCCGCCGGCGGACGCCTCGGCCGACTGCGCTCACGATGGATGAAGCAGCCAGCGCCAAAGGCGTGCGGCTCATGACCAACGAGTCCCGCTAAAGGATCTCCCGATGTCCACGATCACGATGAAGATTTCCCGTTGGGCCTGCGATCTCGAATACGAACACCTCACGCCCGAAGCGATCGACGCCGCCAAGCGCTTCCTGTACGACTCGCTCGGCTGCGCGCTGGGCGGATCGCAGGTACACGACTGGCGGATCTTTCTGGACCACTACCGCGCCCTGGGCCAGCCGGGGGAATGCACGATTATCGGAAGCAATGAGCGGATGAACGTCGTCGCCGCCGCGATGCTCAACGCCCTGGCCACGCGGGCGATGGACTACAACGACATCT
>CAYRXN010000267.1:0-8856 GCA_964428275.1 uncultured Planctomycetales bacterium
CGGGCAGACCTTCGTTCTCCAGCTCGCGCACCGTGGCGAGCGCCTCGGAGCGCTTGACGCCGGTGATGGTGGGCAGGTAGCGGATCATGGCCGGCAGGTGGACTTCTTCGAGCGTGCGTTCGCCCCGGGTGAGCTGCCGCGCCAGCCCGACCAGTCGCTTGATCTCGTCGGCGTCTTCGAGCACGCGCTCGCCGGCGGGCAGCTTGGCCCGCGGCTTCGGCTCGAACGCCGGCTGGCTCGCCGGGGCGCTCGATCCGGGTGAGCTGGAGCTGGAGACACCTTCCGGCTTCGGCGGCGCGACGGCCTTCCCGACCTCGCCGGCGAAGCGGGCCGCGTCGCCGGTGAGCGTGCCGGCCAGTTCGTGCACGACCCGGGCGTATCCGGCGACAGAGGCGGCGCGGTTCTCGGGCCGCAGCGCCAGGTGCAGCAGGGCCAGGTTCTGAATCGTGCCGGTGTCGTAGCGGAAGGCCTCGCGCAGTTGGGCGGCCATCTGCTGCGGCTCGACGCCGCGCACCTGGCAGGCGGTTTCAAACGCCTGCTGGCGTTCGATCTCGAGGAGTTTGGGCAGCTTGTCGAGGGCGTCGCTCCAGTCGGCGGCCTGGGCGGCCCGGGCCACCAGCTTGGTGTCGGTCGCCAGGTACTTGAGCGCGAGCGTGTCCTTGGCGCCGTAGTTGTCGTAGAAGTAGCCGCCGACCAGGTTGCCCAGTGCCCAGCCGATGGCGAACGGGATGTTGGAATAGCCCATGTAGAGGGCCTTCTTGTCCTTGGGGGCGATCAGGCCGATGTACGCGCTGAAGGTCGGGCTGCACATCATCTCGCCGATGGCGAAGATGAAGATCATCAGCGCACAGATCCAGCCCAGCTGCGTATAGCCGGCGCCGACGAAGCCGACCAGCGAGATCAGCATGCCGATCACCATCGCCACCACCTTGTTGATCTTGCGGATCATCCAGGAGATGAACAACACCAGGGCGATGATCGAAATGGCGTCGATGTTGATGAGGATTTCCGGTTTGGTCTGTCCGTTGGCCAGCACCCAGCCGTCGGAGATCTTCCCCGCGATCACGGCGACGTCCGCGCTGTTGACCCACTCGTCGATGAAGTTGGGCAGCAGGTCGAACAACTGCATGAACATCAGCCAGAAGCACGAGAAGATCAGCAGAAAGACGACCATCCGGAAGTCTTTGAGGATCGTGAAAATCGAGTGGAAGAAGACGTCGATCGCGCCTTTGGGCTGCTCGCCCTCGGCCGGCGGCGTCTTGGCCGGCTCGCGGTAGAGGATAAACAGCGGCAGGAAGTTGAGCACCGTGATGATCGCGGCGCCGTAGAAGACGTAGTGCCAGTCGATTTCGCCGCGCAGCTCGGCGGCCAGCATCGGCGCCAGCGCCCCGCCGATGTTCACGACCCAGTAGAACAGTCCCCAGCCCATCGACGAGGTCTTCTCGTCGGTGGTCTTGGCGATCGTCCCGTGGCAGGGCGGCTTGAAGATGGCGGTGCCCAGCGCGACCAGGCACGCCGCGGTCAGGAACACCCAGTAGCCCATGCCGGGGTGGCCGGCGGCGGCGAGCATGTCGGTGATCGGCTTGGACTGGGCCATCGTCAGGTAGCCGACGATGTTGATCAGGAACGCCACGGCCAGCGTTTTGCGATAGCCGTAGCGCTCGGTGTAGCCGCCGGAGACCATCGGGACGAGGCACTGGATCAGCGCCCACCAGGCGTAGATCGTGCCTTTTTGCGTATACGACAGGCCCAGGCCGTTTTCGTGCGACTGGGCGATGAGGTACAGCGGCGCGATGGCCCGGACGCCGAAGTAGGCGAGGCGTTCGAGGATCTCCATCAGGTTGGCGAACCAGAAATTGGCGGGCAGGCTGAAGACGAGCGAGAGTGTGGATTGCTCGCGGTCGGCGGTGCTGTTATCCATCCGAGGGCTCCTGAAACGCTGTTTGACCCGGGATTCGCAGGTTGCGTGATAGCGGCGCCGGCGTTTTTTTGCAAACCCGCACCCGGCGCGGCCGCGCGTGCCGACCGGACGTTGCGCTGGCAGGGGGACGTGACACCCGGGCCGGCGGGAGAGTCCCGGTTCGCTGCATCGGGGTGGGTGTGAGTTCCGCTGGCAGGGCTGGTTCACGCCCGGAGAGGGCCGGCGGCCTGCCCGCGCTGGCGCTTGGGCAGGGGGCCCGCACCCGGCAGCCGGAGCCCGCGTCCGCCGCCCCGGTGGGTGCCGCCGGTTACAGCTCGGCGTCTTGGGTCGGCGTATCGCTGGTTTCAGGCCGGCCGGCCAGCAGGATGCGGTTCTTCCCGCTGCGCTTGGCTTCGAGCAGGGCCTCGTCGGCCGCGGCGAGCAGCAGGGGCCGCGTGTTGCCGTTCCACGGGAAGCACGCCAGCCCGCCGCTGATCGTGACCGGACCGGGGGCGTCGGCGCCGAGAAACTCGAAGTGGTGTTCGGAAATCGCTTTGCAGAAGCGTTCCGAAAGGACCATCGGCTCCTGGGGATGCTGCGAGCCGGGGACGCGCGGCTCTTCGGCGTCCCAGAAGATCACGGCGAACTCGTCGCCGCCGTAACGGGCGACGATGTCGGTCTCGCGCGTGCAGCGCCGCAACAACTGGGCGACCTCGCGGATGAGCTTGTCGCCGGCGTCGTGGCCGTGGCGGTCGTTGTAGCCCTTGAAGTCGTCGATATCGAACAGCAGGATCGTCAGACGCATGCGCTGCTGGCCGGCGCGGCGGAGCAGCTCATCGAGCGCCTGGTTGAAGTACCGCCGATTGTGCAGGCCGCTGAGGTCGTCGGTCCAGGCGAGCCGCTCCCAGCGCCGCCGCTCGCGAGCCTGGACGATCGTCGCCTCGACGAGGCGGGCGTACTCGGCGAGGCGGGCGGCGGTGTTGGCGGCGTAGGTGCCGCTGCGACACCGCCCCAGCGCGATACGACCGACCGGCCGGCCCCGCCGTTCGATCGTCTCGGCCAGCACCGGCTGCCCGACTTCGCCCGAGCTGCACGCGTGGTCGTCGATCTCGATGGTGACGCCGACGGCGTTGAACGTCTCCATCACCAGCGTCGTGAGGCGGTCCAGCGTGGCGAGCGGGCCGTCGCCCAGGTTGCGCAAGACTTCGCTGAGGCGCGTGATTTCCTGAGGGGACGGGCCGGCGCCCGACACCGCGGCGGGCGGACGCCACGCCGGCGCCAGTCCCAGCGCATTGCGAACGTCGTCGCTGCGCAGCGGTTCGAGCACGTAATCGTCAGCTCCCTCGGAGACAGCCTGCTGGGCGAGCGGTTCGTCGGAAGGCGGGCAGCTCACGACGATGCGCAGCCGGGGCGCGACCTCACGCAGCGAACGCACCGCCCGCAACGCGCGCGGGCCCAGACGGAGCGAAACGAAGGCGGCATCAAAGTCGTGCCGCCCGCCGAGCCAGACGCCGTCGAGTGGATGACCGGCGATCTGCACCTCGCACCCGGGCAGGGCGTGCGCCAGCGTGTCGCGCAGCGCCTGGCTGCCGACGAGCAGCAGGCGTCTGCGCCTCCCCGTCACGGCGCCCGCGGTGGTCCCGGGTTTGTCCTGTCCGTTATCTTTGGTCATCGTCCAGCAGTGCCGCCACCTCTTCCGGCGTGAGCGGCCGGCCGGTGATGTCAGAAGGATCCAGGTCGTTGTCCATACGCGGTTCGGCGCCGCCCGCGGGTGGCATGTGGCCCGGCGCAGCCCCGGCCGGCCGCGGCATGGCGTGTTGCGCCCGCAGCGCCAGGGGCGGACCGGTCAGCGTGTCTGGGTCGAACACCGCCGGCACCACGGGCGCCGTCACAGCCGGATCGTCCAGGTGCG
This sequence comes from uncultured Planctomycetales bacterium, assembly GCA_964428275.1. Classification (GTDB taxonomy): domain Bacteria; phylum Planctomycetota; class Phycisphaerae; order UBA1845; family Fen-1342; genus JALSRY01. The sequence goes on from CAYRXN010000267.1 coordinate 3,813, forward strand.
GCACGCCACCGGCCAGCTGTTCGTAGAGCACCGCGGGCGTCGACGCGAACATCTGCTGCAACATCGCTTCGCTGCGGCAGATGTGCGTGCGCGGCGAGGCGGGGAACGTCGCGATCACACGCGGGCTGCCGGTGACGACAATGCCGATCGTCGGCCAGGTTTCGCGCAAGTAACCCAGGATCGAGAACTCGTCCGGAGCCAGCCAGTCGGCACCGATGAACGCAAGCTGGGGGGGGGGCTGACGGTGTTTGATCGCTACGACGCAGGCCTCGAAAGCATCGGCGCATTCGACCACGGTCGCCGCGTGTCTGCGCAACCACGCTGCGATGCGATCGTCGATCGCAGCGTCTCCGGTTCGCAGATGAATGACCTTCATACGCCGATCCATGCGTGTTCGCCCATCAATGAGATGATCCCGCGAGCGCATCACCACCCGCTGCCGGAGACGGAGCCCGGCCGTGGCGCGCGGCTCGAACCACGCGCGTCGTTTCGCCCCATTCTAAAGGCGTTGCAAACCGGAAGTCAAAGGTTGCTCCCGTTTGGCCAAACGCCCGATATTATTGCTGTAAGTCACGCGCTGGCGGCGATCTGGAGGTCCAGACGTCGCTGAGAAACGTCTCCAGGAGGTCAAAATACTCCTCCGTCCGCCGATAGGGGCCGCGGGCGTGGCCCAGATCGGCGAACACGTGCAGCGTGGTCGGACCGGGGCACTGCGCCAGAATCTCGGGCATGCGGGCCGAGGTGGCGTACTCGTCGCGCCCATATGCGAACGCCAGCACCGGCTGATGGACCCGCGTGATCTGCTCTTCGAGCCACATGCCGCGCTCGAAGTGGTTCAGGTAGCGCTCGGTCTGCCCGCCGTAGAGAAACCAGAGCCGGTCGATCTCGGCCCGCAGCGAGATCGCCCCGTCGAGCACGACGGCGTTGACGTCGCCGGGGCGGGCGGCGGCCAGTGCCACGGTCGGGATCGTTCCCACCGAGGCACCAAGCAGCGTCACCTGCCCGGCGGCGGTGTGCGCCAGCGTCCAGTCCAGCACGGCGCAAGCGTCGCGCAGGAGAACCGTCATCGACGGCCGGCCGTCGCTCTCGCCGAAACCCTCGTACTCGTAGATCACCACCGACCAGCCCGCCTCGACCAGTTTCTTGGGGATCAGCAGGTAGCAGTTCATGCCGGCGGCGGCCCCCATCGAGAACAGCACGGTGCCGCGATCCTCCGCCGCGGGCATGTGCCAGAGCCGCACGCGCAACCCCTCGGCGACCGGCACGAAGGTCTCCTCGTATTCCAGCCCGAGCTCGCCGGGGTTGTCCACGTCCGGAAGCAAGGCGACCGAGGCGAACCGCTTGAGCTGGCCGCAGGTGCGCTGCGGCGCCAAACCGAAGCGCGAGCTCAGATCGACGAAGGCGTCCTCGGGAACCAGCGGGACGCAGCCGGCCAGCAGCAGCCCGAGCAACGTCAGCGGCAGCGCCGACTTGCGACCAGTCGTTCGCCCGGCGCGCGGGCCGGCCCTTCGGGGGGATGAGCAGTGCATATCGCGCTAGTCCACCAGTTTCGATTCGGGGGCGTTGGTCTTGTTGGGTTCGAGCCGGAACTGCGCCGGCCGCTGCTCGATCACGCGGCGCAGCCACGATTCGGGATAGCCGGATTCGTGGGCGCGACCGGGCCGGTCCTGGACGTAGCCGTCGTTGTACTTGCGGATGAGGTACTCGGCGAGCTGTTTCCAGCGCTGCGTGACCCGCTCGGCGTGGGTGACGCAGTAGTCGGTAAGGTAGCGCCGCATCAGGTCCGGGTCGGTCCTGTAGAGCGCGCGCGCCGTCTGCTCGATCGCGGGTTGGAGGGCGAAGAAGTTGCTTTCGAGCTCGTGCTGGACGGCCCGGATGTCGGGCACCATGTCGCGGTAGCGCAGATTCGCGTAGTTGGCGACGAAGTTGAACACCCACCACGCCGAGTCCCACGAGAAGCGGCCCATTTCGCCGGTGGTGTACGACTCGGGCAGGTCGTCGATGCAGCAGTAGAGCGGGACGTAGCAGGTGGTATAGGTGTTGTCCACGCCGTACCAGTAGACCCCGCCGATCGGGTCGGGCAAATCGGCGCGGGCCTGCGAGATGAAGGAAAAGCCGGTCTGCTGCGTGGAGATCGGGCGTTCCCAGGCGTAGGTGACGCCGTCGAGCTCCCACTGGATCGGCCGCCAGCGGTCCGCCATGCCGAAGGGACCGGCGTCGATGCCTTTGGTCATGTCGTAGGGGGTGCCTTCGTAGTGGTCGCGCATCAGCGCCATCACGTCGGCGACGCTCAGCTTGCGGTCGGGCTTGATCCACAGGGGATAGGGCTTGGCGCCGGGGACCGCCCGGTGGTAGTCCGGCGATAGCTCGAGCGACGGTGCCGCCCGGCGAAAGACGCTCCACACGCGGGTCGAAGCGTACCGCTGGTTGCGCGGCGTCGGCGGGCAATACACGTCACAGAAACGAAACGGCTGACCCGCGGCGGGGTCGTAGTAGCCCTTCTCGATCGCAAACGAGATCACGTCCTTGTCGTAGAGGCAGTTCTCGGGGTCGTCGAGCGGGAACGTGCCGATGCGGGCCTTGTTGGCGTGGCACGAGATCGTCCCGTCGGGCAGTCGAACCGCGACCCAGTTCGCTCCCCGCTGGCCCGGCCCGCGGCCGATGATCTCCAGGATCCACACTTCGTTTTTGTCCGCGATCGAGATCGACTCGCCCGGCGAGCGGTAGCCGTACTTGTCCACGAGTTGCGTCATGACGCCGATGGCCTCGCGGGCGGTCTTGGCGCGCTGGAGGGCGAGCTTCATCAGCTCCCAGTAATGCAGCGTGCCGTCGGGGTTGTAGAGCTCTTCGCGGCCGCCGAAGGTCGTTTCGCCGATGGCGAGCTGGTGTTCGTTCATCAGGCCGACCACCGCGTAGGTGTGCGGTACCTGGGGGATGCGCGTGCGCAACTGGCCGGCCCGGTCCTTGTATTCGATCATCTCGCCGGGGGCGTGGTCGGCGGCGGGGATGTAGCGCAGGTGCGGGTGGAACTCGCCGTCGCAGGCGTAGGTGATGATGACCGAACCGTCGGTCGAGGCGCCTCGGGTGACGAGGATGCTGGTGCAGTCGGCGGTCAGCGGGGCGGCACACAAGACCGCCAGCCCGGCGCCCAGGGCGCTGATGAGCAAACGTGATTGCATCGGGTTGAACCTCAACGGAGAAGAAAAACGGCTCGGGGCGATTGTACGCGAAGGTCACGCCGGCGACACGGGCCGGTGCGGCACCACCGCCGGCCCGGCTCGGTTCCCGCAGGGCTCAGACGCGGCTGCGGGCGAAATCACGGACCGCCACCGGCCAGCACCAGATGTAGGTGAGGACCGCTCCCGCGCCGGCCAGCAGCCCGATCCCGGCCAGTATCCACGAGGCCATCGCGAGTTCTTCGGACCACAGCAGGGCGGCCACGCCGGTGAACGCGACAAACACGATCAGCAGGAACCCGCCGCCGACCGCTCCGCGACCGCGGATCGAACGCCCCCCCGGCACCGGCAGCACCTGGGCGAACACGCCCTGGACGCCGATGAGCAGCACTTGGCCGGCCAGGCCCAGGACCGCCCCGACGCCGGCGACCACGGCCCAGGCGGTCCACGCATCCGGTTCCGTCAGACGCTGCCGGATCGTGTCGTGAGACACGAAGGCGAGCAACATCCCCAACCACAACGGCGAATAGTAGGTCCACGGTCCCATGCCCCTATGATAGCCCGCCGTGTGCGTGCTGCCCACCGAGCGGGCGGCGGTGACGGTTGGTGACAGTGAGGCAACGCACCGACGTGACAACGAAACAGGGCGGCCGCGGGCGAGGATGAGGCGGCGCGGCTCAGCCACCCTTCTTGCGGGTCGGTTGCCGGGGGACGGGAGGCTTGCAGCGCGAGCAGGGTGTGTAACCCTTGCGAATCGCCTCTTGCAGACTGATGGGGCGCGAGCTTCTCCGCAGGTAGATGCAGCCTTGGCGATGGTACTTCTTTCCGGACTTGGTGACGTACACCGTGACGGTTCCCGCTTCGGTCCGCGGGGTTTGGCCGGCGGTCGAATGGCGGGCGCCTGACTTCGCTGCGCTGCGTCCGGCCCACAGGCCGCGGTGGTTGCGCCGGGCGCGTTCTTCGTAATGCTTGAACAGTTCCCGGTATGCGCTGTCGGATGGCAGATCCGCGCGGGCGGCACCCTGACGGACGACTTCGAGATTGACGAACAACCCATCCGGGGCCCGGAAGACCCACGCCTGTGCGACGTGGGGCGGTTCGGTCGATCGGACCGCGGCGGATACCGCGGCCGGCTTCGGATCGTGCCCGGGAAGCGCTTGCAGCCAGACCGTCTCTCCGGCCAGCAGTTGCGTGAGGAATCTTCGCAGGTCGGTCCGTCGCCGCGAATCGCGGGGTACGCGGATACCGGCGAACGCTACCTGCCGGCGTACCTTGGAAGTGCGAACAATCAGCGAGCAATCGTCGTTGACGGCAACCACGCGCGCGGTCGGCACGGAATCCGCATCGGGTTTGGGGATCACCGGAGGGGGGCTGGCGAGCGTGGCCAGGACCTGCCAACCCAGCAGCCAGGGAGCGGCAACGCGCAACATACGCGCGTGTGCAGGTAGGATTGCGATCATGTGTTCCCCTCCAGGTTCTTCGCTCGGGCCTGGAGCGCGTTTCGTACTTCGATGTGGTTATCGGTCGCTCCGGAGAGATCGCCGAATCTCCCAGCCCGCATATTACAAGACGGGCATTCAATTAGGCAACTCCCCCCAACGCGGATTGGAAGGGGGCACCGGGTCTTGCCGCGGCGTGCGGGCCGTTTGAGGCGCGGGGGAGGCGGTGCGTGCAGACGCGCGTCCGTGGCGTGTTTTCAAATCGTCTCGCCGAACAGTCGATACACCAATCGGACTCGTCCAGAGGCCGGCGAGGTTTCGCCCGCTGTGGCCACGCACGTCTCTACGCAGCGACAGGGCGACTGGGAAACATGAGGGGCATGGCCCGCGATTCCCGGTGGCGGGGAATTGCGGGGAAAGCTGAGGGAT